>NZ_JBEGDD010000003.1:0-305176 GCF_040195595.1 Brevundimonas aurifodinae | reverse complement strand
ATCGCGCGGAGCGTCGAGGCGTTCGCGAAACGGTATTTCATTGTCATCCCGGCGACCGCCGGGACGCTCCGCCCGCCCTTCCCACTTCGTGGCATTCGCGCGAGGGCGCCGACGTGCGCGCGTCACACCGGTCATTGCTTGCATTCGAATGCAAAGTGTTTCTCAATACGTCCATGTCCACCCTGTCCGCGATCGCGCCTCTCGCCCAAAGGATCGTCAGATTCAGCGAGTTGATCCCCTGCACGACCGCGTTCATCGATTCGCGGACGCCCGGCTCCGACGCCAAGGAGAACTTCACCATCATCGGGCCGGGGGTCGCGGAGAATCCGGACCAGCACGTCCACATCCGGGAACCGCACGGTTTCAATATCGGAGGTGCGCGCCAACCGCCTCACTGCCTGAACTCCCAGCATTTTCACGAGACGGCGGAGGTCTTCTTCGTCCACTCCGGCCGCTGGGCCTTTCGGACCGGCGAGCGGGCGGACGAGGGCGAGGTGATCCTCCATCCCGGCGACACCATCTCGATCCCGGTCCATGTGTTCCGGGGTTTCGAGAACGTGGGCGACGGGCCCGGCTTTCTCTACGCGGTCCTGGGCGGTGACGATCCCGGCCGGGTCGTCTGGGCCCCCGATGTTCTGGTGCGCGCCCGCGGCCACGGCCTGGTCCTGCTTCAAAGCGGCCGGCTGGTGGACACCGTGACGGACCCCGCGCCCGGCGAGGACGATCCCGTGGTGCAGCCCGAGGCCCGATCCGCGCTGGAGCGGATCGTGCGCCATATCGATACCCCGGCGCTGGAGGCGGTCGTCGTCCGCGACGGCGCTCCGGTGGGCGAGGTTCCGGCGACGCCCCCGGGAGTGACTGAACGCGTCGTCATCGGTGGGGCCAACCCGCTCGAGGCGGCGCCCGCCGCTCCGCTCGCCTGGCGGCACGGCTTCGTCTGTCGCCGCGTGCGCCTCGCCCCGGGATCGACGCCGGCGCCGGTCCGCCGGATGGAGCCGGAGGTCATCTTCGTCCAGTCCGGTGACCTGACGATCCGGATCGAGGACGAACAGGCCAATCTGTCGGCAGGCGACACCGTGACCGTCCCGGTGGGCGCCGCGCGGGCGATGGCGTCATCGGCGGGGGCCGACCTGTTCGTCACCCGGGGCGGCGACGCGCCCTATCCGGCCCGGGCCATGGACGCGGGGGCGGTCTGATGCCGAAGACGGCAAGGAGGATCGACGCGTCCGCCGTCTCGCCGTCTCCGGTCGGACGCTCGATCGAGGATCTGCTGACGCCGCGGCCGCGTCGCCAGACCCTGACCGGCTTCGATCCGGACTACAGCGACATCGTCGACTACATCATCCGCTGCACCCACCGGATCTGGGAAGAGAAGAACGTCGGCCTGTGCCGCTCGCATTATGCCCGGGACTGCGCCATCCACACCCTGGCTGGGCCTGTGACCGGCGTCGAGGCGGTGGTGGCCAACACCCTGGCGACCCTGGCCGCCTTTCCCGACCGCAGCCTGATCGGCGAGGACGTGATCTGGAGCGAGGACGCGCCCGGCCTGTTTCACACCTCCCACCGGATCGTCAGCCTGATGACGCATCTGGGCGACGACGCCCTCGGTCCCGCGACGGGCCGGCGGGCCCAGGTCACCACCATCGCCGACTGTCTGGTGCGAGAGAACCGGATCGTCGAGGAGTGGCTGGTCCGCGACAACGCCCAGCTGGTGCGCCAGCTGGGGCTCGATCCCTGGACCGTCGCACGGGCCCAGGCCGAGGCGGACCGGGCGCTGGATCCTGCATCGCACGGCTGGCGAACGGCCGAGATCGCGCGCGTTCGCGAAGACCGGGCCCTGGTCGCGCCGCCGTCCACCGACCACCCGGCCTTGACACCGGCCGCCATGCTGACGACCGCCGTCAACGAGGCGAACCTGGGCCAGGCGGCGGGGCTGTTGTCGGTGTCCGCCGAAGGCTTCTGGCCTTCGGGTCGCCGGTGGATCGGACGGGGTGGCTGGATCGGCGCGGTGACACAGCTCACCGCAGTCCTCGACGCGCCTCGTCTGGTCATCGACCACTGGGCCGCGACGGCCTTGCCGCACGACGAGGTCGCGGTGGCGCTGCGCTGGTCTCTGGCGGGGCGGCATGTTCGGCCCGGCGTCTATGGCCCGCCGACCGGCCGGGACCTGTTGGTTCTCGGCGTCAGCCACTATCGATCGAGGCAGGGGCGGATCTTGGAGGACGTCACCGTCTTCGATGAGCTGGCGGTGCTTCGCCAACTGGCGGGAGGGCTCGGCGCATGACCGTTCTCGGACGGTTGCTGGGTGGCGAGGGACCCCGCGTGCTCCAGACCTGTCGGTTCGAAGGGCTGGGCGGAGAACTCTACGGCCGCGAGGCGATCGGCGAGGCGTTGAAGGCGCTGACTCCCGGGCCCGCCGCGATCGACGTCGAGACGGGCCGTCTGGGTGTCTGGCTCGACGCGCGTCACGCGCTTGTTGCCGATCTCGCCGGCGGCCTCGTCCAGCGGCTGTGGCTGCTGGGCAAGACGGTCGGACTGTCGCCACCGCCCGCCGTCGATCTGCCTGCCGATCCGGACCTGGCCCAGGCCCACGGCGGCGTGCGGTTCGATCCGGCCGATCATCCCGAGCTCCAGGCCGGTGACGCCGATGGTCTGCTCTCGAGCGCGGCGGATTGGCCGTCCTCCGAGGTGTCGGCCCCCCGACCCGCGATTCTCCGGGCGGCTTCATTCGGCCCGGTCGCCGTCGCCCTCCTGCGGCTGGAGGGCGAGGCAGGGCAGGGGCCTCCTCGCCCGGTCGCCTTCAACGCCCTGATCGTCGCCGACGCGGACGGCGGCGAGCGGCGGTTGGACGTCGCGGGGCGGGCTCAGGCCCTTGCGCGCGCCTGGTCGCCCCGGCTGTGACGGGCTCACGCCGCCCGAACGCCGCCCAGTGTGCCAGTTTGGCGACAGGTTCGCTGCATTCGAATGCAAATAGCGTGGACAAGCTACGCATTCGAATGCAGTCTCGCATTCTCTGATCTGGAGCGGATTGCCGAGGGGGCTTGAAGACGATGGTGAACAGGTACGGATTGACGAGCGTTTCGATCGCGGTTCTGGCCCTGGCGGCCTCGCCAACCTGGGCCCAGACGGTCCAGGATCCCGAGACCTCGACCGTCGAGGACATCGTGGTCACCGCCCAGCGTCGGGCCGAGAATTTGCAGGACGTGCCCGTCGCGGTGACGGCCTTGTCGTCGGAGACGCTGCTGAACAACGACATCCGTGACCTGTCGCGGGTCGAGGTGCTGACGCCCGGCTTCTCGTTCGGACGCTCGGGGTCTGACGCCCGCCCGGCCATCCGGGGTGCGCGAACCGAGAACGTCAGTGTCTCGGGCGATCCGTCGATCGGCTTCTTCAGCGACAACGTCTATCGCAGCCGCGCCTCCCAGGCGAACGAGCCGTTCGTCGACGTGGAGCGGGTCGAAATCCAGCGCGGACCGCAGGGCACGCTCTACGGACGCAACACCTTCGGCGGAAATATCGCCATCACGACCAATGATCCCGACGCCGACTTCGACGCGGGGTTGAGCGCCACGGTCGGCAGCTTCGATCGTCGCCAGGCCGAGGGCTTCGTCAACATCCCGCTCAACGACATGCTCCAGGTCCGGATCGCGGGCCTGCGCGAAACCATGGACGGCTATGTCCGCGGCGCGACCGATGAACTCGACCTGTTCGATCGAGACACCAGCTATGGCCGGATCGGCGTCCGCTTCGCGCCCACGCCCCAGCTCGAGGCGGTTCTGCGCTATTCCCTGTGGAAGGAACAGGGCACGGGTGGCGGCGCCTTCGGCTACCGGGTCGGCGGCAGTCTGATCAATCCGACCACCGGCAACTTCGATCTGAACGGCCAGCCCTACGCCATCCTCTATGACATTCCCCGTACCGGCCGTCCGCTGGTCGAGGGGTTCCCGCTGAACCCCGATCCCCTGTTCTACGCCGGCAACACCAAGGTCGTTCAGGACCTGAGGCAGGAGGCCTTCAGCGCCAACCTGTCCTATGACGCCGGGCCGGTGACCCTGCGCTCTATCACGGGCTACATTGACTATTCCGTGTTCCGCAACGCCGACGGCGACTTTTCGGCCCGCGTCGGCAACATCGACGGCCAGGAAGACCAGCTGGAAAGCTTCAGCCAGGAGTTCCAGATCGCCTCCAACGGCGACGGACCCTTCTCCTGGATCGCGGGCTATTTCTACTTCAACGAAGACGTGACGGCCTCGTTCTTCTCCAGTTGCCCCACCGGCGCACAGAACACGCCAGGCTGCGCCTTCGCGGCCGGCCTGCCCGAAACCACCTCGAACGCGGTGTTCGGCCAGGCGTCCTACTGGATCATCCCCGATCGCCTGCGGATCACCGGCGGCCTGCGCTATACCGAGGACGAAAAGACCATCCGCCGCGCCACCGCCACCACCAACGGCAGCCAGCGGATCACCTCCGTCACCCCGACCGGTCAGGAATTCGACTTCATGTTCGAGGAGACGACGTGGCGGGCGAACGTTGAGTACCACCTCGCTGACCAGAACCTGATCTACGGTACGGTCTCGACCGGTTTCCGGTCGGGCGGGTTCAACAGCGGCTTCTTCACCAACCCGGCCATTCCGGCGTCGTTCGGGCCAGAAACCGTCACCGCCTATGAGATCGGGTCCAAGAACCAGTTCTGGGACAACCGCGTGCGGCTGAACATCTCGGCCTATCGCAACGAGTTCGAGGATCTGCAGGTCCAGAACCAGATCCTGATCGTCACGCCCACGGTCACCACGACGGCCTCGGTCATCCTGAACGCGGCCGAGGCCTACAGCCAGGGCATCGAGGTCGAGTTCGAGGCCGTGCCGATGGACAATCTGAACCTCGCCTTCTCGGCCACCCTGATGGAGGCCAAGTTCGAGGATTATCGCAACGTCCCGGCCCCGGCCAACTACACCGGGCTCCAGGACTATTCCGGCAACGACATCCCCTACAGCCCGAACATCAAGCTGACCGGTCAGGTCAGCTATGACTTCGACCTGGGCGCCAACGGCACCCTGACGCCGCAGGCCACGGTGCTCTATTCCGGCGACTACCAGCTGACCGACACCAACACCGTGCTGGACCGTCAGGACAGCTTCGCCAAGCTGGATCTGCGGCTGAGCTGGGAAGACGTGTCGCGTCGCTACCGGGTCGACGCCTTCGTCAACAACGTCACCGACGAGATCACCCTGAACCGCGCCACCTTCGGCTCGCGCGGGATCCTGCAGAGCTACGACGCGCCGCGCATGTACGGCCTGCGGCTCGGCATCGCCTATTGACCTCTCATCACCCCGATGAGCCTCCGGGGGCGGCTTCGGCCGCCCCCTTTTTTCGCCCGGGGTTCAGAGCCCCGCGTCGGCCCGAAGCCTGACGGCACCGGCGCGGATGAAGGCGTGGTCGGCCCCCAGCAGGAACAGGCTCGCCCCCTGATGCCGCCACATCGGGATCTCGGTCAGGTCGGGCGTGAACATGCCGACGGTCCGTCCGGCGGCGCGGCCGGCGGCCAGGATATCGGCCACCGCCGCCATCACGCGCGGCGCTTTCGGGTCGGTCTCGCCCAACGCCACGGTCAGGTCGATGCGGCCGATGAAGAGGGCGTCCACCCCGTCCACCGCCGCGATGGCGTCCAGGTGCTCCAGCGCCTCGACGTCCTCGATCTGCAGGATGACGCTGGTCTCGGCGCGCGTGGAAACCAGACGCTCGCCGATCGGCGGGCTGACATAACCCGACGCCCGCGTTCCGCCCGCATAGCCCCGCCCGCCCGCGCCGTAGTAACAGGCGCGAACGGCGCTCTTCGCCTCCTCGGGGGAACGGATGTGGGGCACCACGACGCCCGCCGCGCCGAGGTCGAGGGCGGTGAGGATCTCGTGCGGCGCGGCCGAGGCCACACGCACCAGAGCGGGGATGCCGCCCGCCCGCGCCGCCAGGACGCCGCGATCCAGATCGACCCGGTCGAACGGCGCGTGCTCGGCGTCGAGGCACAGACAATCCAGCCCGGTCTGGGTCATCACCTCGACCACCGACGGATGCGGCGTCTTGACGAAGGTGCCCAGCAGGGGCTCGCCGGCGACCAGCCGCGCCTTGAAGTCGGCCGCGACGCTCATCGGGATTTCCACAGCCGGTCCGAGGCGATGGCCGCCCCCTTGACCAGAGCCCCCAGTTTGGCCCAAGCGATCTCCGGGTCGACCGGCCCGAACCCGGCGAAGGTGCCGAAGCCACAATCCGCCCCCGCCAGCACCCGCTCTCGCCCGACCAGATGGGCGTACCGCTCGATCCTCTGGGCGACCAGTTCGGGTTGCTCGATGAAGTTGGTGGTCGAGTCGATCACGCCGGGAATGATGACCAGGTCGTCGGGCAGGTCGTTGTCCTGGAACCAGATCCACTCATGGGCGTGGCGGGGGTTGGCCGCCTCGAACAGGATCGCCCCGACCTTCGCCCGCCGCGCCAGGTTGAACACCGTCTCGAACGGCGCGTCGCAGTGATGCGGCCCCTCGTAGTTGCCCCAGCAGACGTGCATCCGAACCCGGTCGCGCGGCACGTTCGCGAGGGCCGCGTTCAGCGCCTCCAGATGCCCTTCGCAGGCCCGGACATAGTCGGCCTCGGGCAGGTCCTTGAACATCATGTGCCGGCCGACGCCCAGGTCGGGGCTGTCGATCTGGAGCACGAAGCCCGCCCCGACGATGGCCTCGTATTCGGACCGCATGGCCTCAGACAGGGCCGCCAGATAGGCGTCCTGCGTCGGGTAATGGCCGTTGGGCTGGAACAGGGCGATGACACCCGGAGACGCCGCGTTCAGGAAGGCCTCGACCGGCCCGGCTCGGCCCGCGGCCGCCGCCATGTTGGCGATGTCGGCGTTCAGGGGGCCGTCGTCCCTGACCGCGATCGGCCCGACGCACATCGGCCGGCGATAGGTGGGCGTGCCCCCGCCGGACGCCTGACGCGCGAGGAAGCCCGGGAACTGTTCCAGATCCTGCGGGGCGCGGCGCGGGCTGTCGCCGCCGAAGCCGCTGAGCCGGTCCTTCACATAGGTGGCGTAGGAGATCTTGCTCATCTCCCCGTCAGAGACGACGTCCAGCCCGGTCTCGACCTGGCGCGCCACGGCTGTCGAAACCGCCTCGGCCACCACCGCCTCGAAGGCGGCGGCATCGAAGGCCGGGTCCTCGCCCTCGCGCGCGAACAGGCCGTCCGCGACGGCGGCGGGGCGCGGCAGGCTGCCGACATGGGTGGTCAGGATGCGGTCGGTCGAGGTCTTCATGCGGTCTCCAGCTGCCGACACAGGGCGTTGATCTCGGCGGCCACCACGGCGGGCGCCTCCAGCGGAGCCATGTGGCCGCAGTCGGGGACCAGGACGAGGCGGCCGTCCGGCACGGCGGCGGCCAGACGGCGGGCGGCGTCGGGCGGGGCCAGGCCGTCGGCTTCGCCGGTCACGACCGTCACCGGCATGGTAAGGAGGGGCAGCAGGGACGTCGGATCGGGCCGGATCATCAGGGCCTGGACGTGGCGTCGGAACTGCCGCGCGCCGGCCTCCAGCGCCATGTCCGACACCAGACGGCGCTCGGCCTCGTGGACCTCGGGCTCGGCGAAATAGACGGGCTTCAGCTCCTCGCGGACCAGCCGGGCGAAGCCGCCGGCGTCAGCGGTCGCGATCTGGCGGGCGCGGCGTTCGGATCGGTCCGGCGTCTCCGGCTCGGCATGGGTGTCGATCAGCGCCAGGCCCGCGATCCGGCCGGGGGCGCGCGCCGCCGCGACCATCGCCGCCATCCCGCCCATGGAGAAGCCCGCCAGCACGAACCGCTCCGGCCCTTCGGTCAGGATCCTGTCGGCCATGGCCTCGATCGTGTCGTCCTCGGCGAAATCGACCGTCACGACCGGCCCCGCCAGCAGCGGCGTCACCGCCGACCACAGCCGGTCGTCGCACAACAGGCCCGGGGCCAGGACGACCGGGATCATCCCCCGCTCGGGGCCAGCCGGGCGGACCGGCCGGGGACGATCTCGCCGCTGAACAAACGACGCTCCGGTGCCAGGTCCGGGTCCTCGATCCGCGCGAACAGCATCTCCACCGCCGCCGCCGCCAGCGCCCCGATCGGCTGGCGCACCGTGGTCAGCTGATAAGCGAGCCAGCGTCCGGCGTTGAAGCCGTCGAAGCCCGCGACCGAGACGTCCTCGGGCACCTTCAGCCCGTGCTTCAGCCGCGCGGCGTCCATCGCGCCGAGCGCCATGGCGTCGTTGGCGCACAGGACGACGTCGAACTGCTCACCGCCGGCCCAAAGACGCCCGAAGGCCTCGATCCCGCTCTCGTAGCGATAGTCGCCGGGCGTCACCGCCGTGATGCAGCCGCCCAGCCGCTCCAGCGTCGCCCGCGCACCGGCCGCCCGCTGTTGCGCCACCTCGGACCCGTCCGGCCCCGTGATCATGGCGAAGCGGCGATGCCCGGCCTGCCACAGCCGATCGACCAGCCGCCCCTCCCCGTCGGCATGGTCCACGGCGACGGAGTTCCCCGCATGATGCGGCGGCGCGCGGTTGTAGAAGATCACCGGCGTGCGGTGCAGCTCGAAGTCCTCCAGCTGCTCGGCGGTCATGGCGGTCGCGGCGATGACCCCATCGACCTGGAAGCTCCACAGCTGTTCCAGCGCCGCCCTGACCTCGGCCGGGTTCTCTACGGTGATCAGCAGCACCCGGGCGCCGCGTCTGGCGACCTCGGCGGTGATCTCCACCATGATCTCGGGGTAATAGAGGCTGGCCATGGCCGGCAGGATCAGGCCGACCAGGTTCGAGCGCCGCGTGATCAGACCGCGCGCGATGGCGTTCGGGCGATAACCGAGGCTGCGCGCGGCCTCCAGGATGCGTTCGCGGGTCTCGTCCGAGACGCTGCCGCCTGGCGAGAAGGCGCGGCTGACCGCCGACTGGGACACGCCCGCCAGCTTGGCCACGTCGTAGCTGGTGGCGCGTCCGGCGCGCCGATCGGGGTCTCTCGGGGCCATGGGTCTAGGCGGCTTCCTTCTGGCCGTAACGGCGCACCCGGATATCGGCCTGTTCCTTGTGTCCCGCAAATCCTTCCAGCGCGCACAGCCGCGAGCAGTATTCGCCGACCATCACGCTGGCCTCCTCGGTCAGGACCCTCTGATAGGTGCAGGTCTTCATAAATTTGCCCACCCACAGGCCCCCCGTGTAGCGCGCGGAGCGCATTGTCGGCAGGGTGTGGTTGGTGCCGATCACCTTGTCGCCATAGCTGACGTTGGTCAGGTGGCCCAGGAACAGGGCCCCGTAGTTGGTCATATTGGCGAGGAAATAGTCCGGGTCGCGGGTCATGACCTGGACATGCTCGGACGCGATCTGGTCGGCGATCTCGACCATCTCCGCGTCGCTGTCGGCCAGGATGATCTGGCCATAGTCGCGCCAGGCGACCGAGGCGATCGGCGCGGTCGGCAGCCACTTCAGCTGGCGCTCGATGGCCTCGACCGTGTCGTGGGCCAGCTTTTCCGAGGTGGTCAGCAGGATGGCGGGGCTGTTGGGCCCATGCTCGGCCTGGCCCAGCAGGTCGGCGGCGCACAGGTCACCGTCCACGCTGTCGTCTGCGATGACCAGGGTCTCGGTCGGGCCGGCCAGCAGGTCGATGCCGACCCGGCCGAACAGCTGGCGCTTGGCCTCGGCGACATAGGCATTGCCCGGTCCGACCAGCATGTCGACCGGCTCGATATCGCCGCCGGGCGCGCCGACGGCCCCCAGCGCCATCAGCCCGATGGCCTGCACCCCGCCCAGCGCCAGGATGGCGTCCGCGCCGGCCATGTGCTGGGCCACCACGATGGCGGGATTGGCCTGACCGTCATAGGGCGGGGCGGCCGACAGGATGCGCTTGACCCCCGCCACCTTGGCCGTCACCACCCCCATGTGGGCCGAGGCCACCAGCGGATACTTGCCGCCCGGCACATAGGCCCCGACCGCGTTCACCGGCGTGTTCCTGTGGCCCAGGATCACGCCCGGCAGGGTCTCGACCTCAACGTCCCTCAGCGCGTCCTTCTGTATCCGGGCGAAGTTGCGGACCTGGGTTTGGGCGAAGGCGATGTCCTCGATGGTCCGGTCGGACAGGGCGGCGTAGGCGGCCTTGATCTCGTCCTCGCTCAGCCGGAAATCCTCGCGGTCCCATGTGTCGAGGTCGCGGGAATAGCGGCGCACCGCCTCCATGCCCTCGGCCTCGATCTCGCCGAGCATCCGCTCGACGGTCTCGCGCACCCGCGCGCCGTCGGCCTTGACGGCCTCGACCGAGCGGCCTTCCTTCAGCCAACGGGCCATCTGTTCCTCCTCAAGGGCGCTTGCGCGACGCTTCGAATTGAGGTCAGTCTAGGTTTGTTGCATTCGAATGCAAGGGGGTGTTCGAGGCGGCGGGTGGAGGGTGCCATGCAGGTGTCGCGACGATTGGCCATCGCCTCTGGCCTCGCTATCGGAGCCCTGCCCACCGCGAACGCGAGAGCGCAGACCTCCTGGCCCGCCGACTTCCTGTGGGGCACGGCCACGGCCGCCCACCAGATCGAGGGGAACAACGTCAACAGCGACTACTGGGTGCTGGAGACCATCCCCGCTACCAACTTCGTCGATCGCTCGGGCGACACCTGCGACAGCTGGAACCGGTGGCGCGAGGACGTGGCCATCATCCAGGCCCTCGGCCTGACCGCCTATCGCTTCTCGATCGAATGGGCCCGGGTCGAGCCCGAGGACGGCATGATCTCCCACGCCGCCCTCGACCATTACCGCCAGATGTGCGTCGCCTGCCGCGAGGCGGGTATCGAGCCGATCGTGACGCTCCATCACTTCTCCAGCCCGCGATGGTTCGCGGCGCTGGGCGGCTGGGAGGCGGATGAGGCCCCGGCCAAGTTCGCGCGCTATTGCGGGATCGTGGCGGCGGCGCTGGGCGAGCACCTGGCTTACGTCTGCACGATGAACGAGCCGAACGCGCAGGTGACGTCCTATGTGATGCGTGACGACGCCCCCTTCCCGAACGAGGACGAGGTCATCCGCCAGGCGACGAAGGCCGTCGGCTCTGACCGCTGGGGGGCCTATTTCATGGGCAACTCCTTCGCCGTGCGCGACGGATGCCTTCGCGCCCACGCTCTGGCCACCGAGGCCATCAAGACCGCCGCGCCCCATGTGAAGACCGGCCTGACCCTGGCGCTGCAGGACCTGAAGCCCGGCCCCGGCGGCGAGGCCCGCTATCGCCGCATCTTCGACAACGCCCGCGCTCCCTTCTACGCGGCCGCCTCCGGCGACGACTTCATCGGCGTCCAGCCCTATATGCGGCTGATCGTGGGGCCGGACGGCTACCTGCCGACGCCGCCCGGCGTGATCGTCAACCACTCGGGCCGCGACGCCTCGCCCGACGCCCTGACCGCCGTCGTGCGCGAGGTCCGGGCCAACTGCCGCGCGCCGATCATGATCACCGAGAACGGCATCGAGACCGACGACGACACCCTGCGCGTGCGCCACATCAACGAGACCCTGGAGCAGGTCCAGATCTGCCTGACCGAGGGCCTGCTGCTCGGCTACATCCACTGGAGCCTTTTGGACAATTTCGAATGGCGGTCGGGATATGGCCCGCGCTTCGGCCTCTATTCGGTGGACAGGCAGACCTTCGTACGCACGCCCAAGCCGGCGGCCGGTGCCTATCGCGCCATCGTCGCCCGCGCCCGGGCCAACGGCGCATGAGCGATCTGACGGGCCTGCGCGTCCTGATCACCGGCGCCGGACGGGGCCTCGGCCGCGCCTGCGCCGAGGCGGTGGTCGACGCAGGCGGGGACGTCATCGCCGTCGCCCGCTCTGCCGCCGATCTGGACGATCTGGCCGCCGCGCGTCCGGGCCAGATCGAGCCCTGGGTCATGGACGTCGCCGATTCTGCCTTTCATGCCCGCGTCGCCGCCCTGCCGCGCCTGGACGGCTTCGTGAACAACGCCGGTTTCAACCGGCCCCAGCCCTTCACCCAGGTCGACGTCGAGACCCTGGACGGCATGCTTGCGCTCAACGTCCGCGCCGCCTTTCTGACCGCCCAGGCGGCGGCCAAGGTCATGGTGGCGCAAGGGTCGGGCGTCATCGTCAATATGACCTCCCAGATGGGCCATGTCGGCTCGCCGGGGCGTACCGTCTACTGCCTGACCAAGCACGCGCTGGAGGGCCTGACCAAGGCCGCCGCTGTTGAACTGGCACCCCATGGGGTCCGCGTCGTCAGCCTGGCCCCCACCTTCATCGAGACGCCCATGACCGCCCCCATGCTGGCCGACGAGGCCTTCGGGCGGTTCGTGCTGGACCGCATCCCCCTGGGTCGCGTCGGCACGGCGGCGGAGGTGGCGGGGGCCTGTGTCTTCCTGCTGTCGCCCGCCGCGTCGCTGGTCACGGGCTCCAGCCTGCTGGTCGATGGAGGCTGGACCGCCCAATGAACGATCAAGACCGCAAACGGCTGATCTGGACCCTGTTCCAGCGCCTGGACGCCGCCGACGCAGGTGAGGCCGCCGCCCTGTGGCGCGCGGCGATGACGCCCGACGCCGTCTTCCACGCCGTCCATCCGATGAATGACCTGGCCGGGCCCGAGGGCCTGATCGCCGGTCTGGTCGGGCCGCTGCGCGCCGCCATCCCCGACCTTCAACGTCGGACCTTTGCCCTGATGGCCGGGCGGTTCAGGGACGCCGACTGGGTCTGCGCGCTCGGCGTGTTCGAGGGGACGATGACCGGCCCCTGGCTGGGCATCCCGGCGACCGACGGCCTGGTCAATCTGCGCTTCGGCGAGTTCTACCGGATCGAGGGCGACCGGATCGCCGAGGTCTACGCCATCCACGACCTGATCGACCTGATGCGTCAGGCCGGGATCAACCCTCTGCCCGCGCCGCCCGCCGGCGTCCCCGACATCTTCCCCGCCCCGATCACCCAGGACGGCGTCCGCTTCGATCCCGCGCCGCAATCCGAGACCGACGCCTCGCTGGCCCTGGTCGAGGCCATGATCTTCGGCCTGCACAAGTTCGCCGAGGGCGACCTGAAACGCATGGGCATGGAGCAGTTCTGGAGCCCCCAGATGCTCTGGTACGGCCCCGGCGGTATCGGCTCCAACCGGGGCGTGACCGGCTTTCAGAGGTATCACCAGAGGCCCTTCCTGACCGCCTTCCCCGACCGGGTCGGCGGCAATCATAAGGCCCGCTTCGCCGACGGCACCTATGTCGCCTCGACCGGGTGGCCCAGCATCACCGCCACCCACGCCGGCCCCTGGCTGGGCGTGCCGGGCACCGGTCGTCAGATCACCATGAGAGTCATGGACTGGTGGCGGCGGGACGGGGATGCCCTGAAGGAGAACTGGGTCTTCATCGACGTGCCCCACGTCATGCTGCAATCCGGTCTCGACATCTTCGGAGCACTGAAGTCGGGAGACGCGGCATGACGTTCTCGACCCTCGACTGGACCATCGTCCTGGTCTTCATCGCCGCCAATCTGGTGATGGGCTGGTTCCTCGGTCGCGGCGTCAAGACGGCGAAAGAGTTCAACATCGGCAGCGGCAAGACACCCTGGTGGGCCATCGGCGTCTCGGTGATCGCCACCTACATCAGCGCCCTGTCGTTCCTGGGCGCACCCGCCTGGGCCTATTCCGACGGACTGGCGGCGCTGGCCATCCACCTGAATTATCCGATCGTCATCCTGGGGGTGACGGCGTTCTTTTTGCCCTTCTTCTACAACTCCGGCGTCGCCTCGATCTACGAGTACCAGGAGCGGCGCTTCGGCCCCACGTCGCGGGCCGTGATGTCGACCATCTTCCTGGTCACGCAAGGCCTGTCGACCGGGGCGATCCTCTACGCCACAGCCCTGGTGCTCCAGTTCATCACCGGCATTCCGATCCCCTGGGCGATCGTCGCCATCACCATCCTGGCCCTGATCTACACGACCATGGGCGGCATGCTGGCGGTGATCTGGACCGACGTGTTCCAGGCCGCGGTCCTGTTTGGCGGGGCCATCGTCATCATGATCGCCCTGTTCGTCCTGATGCCCGAACCGATCGGAGAGGTTCTGGCGAACCTGAAGGCGGCGGGCCGGCTCAGCGCCATCGACCTGACGCCGGACCCGACCGTGCCGACCACGATCTGGTCGGGGCTGATCGGGATGACCCTGTTCCACGTCACCGTCTATGGCGCGAACCAGATGATGGTGCAGCGGACGCTCGGCGCGAAATCGATCGGAGACGCCAAGAAATCCTATCTGCTGATGGGGTATGCCGCCTTCCCGATCTATTTCCTGTTCTTCTTCATCGGGGTGCTGGCCTGGGGCTACTATCAGGGCCGTCCGTTCGAGAACACGAACGATATCATCCTTCAGTTCGCGCTGGATTCCGGAATTCCCGGCCTGCTGGGCATCCTCGCGGCCGCCGTGCTGGCGGCGTCGATGTCCACGCTCAGTTCGGCCTTCAACAGCATGGCCACGGCCAGCGTCGTCGACTTCTACGAGCGGTACTTCAGGAAGGGGGCCTCGGACGCCCACTATCTGGCAGCGACGCGTATCATGACCCTGGTCTGGGGCGCGATCATCATCGTGCCGGCCATCCTCTACGCCAACTCGACCGGCTCGATCCTGGAGGTGCTGTCAAAGATCGGCAGCTATTTCGTGGGGGCCAAACTGGGCATGTACGGCCTGGGCTTCTTCTCCAGACACACCACCGAGCGCGGACTACTGGTCGGGGTCTTCGTCGGCTTCGTCGTCATCTGGGCGGTGGCGACCCGGACCGACATCGCCTGGCCCTGGTATTGTCTCATCGGCGGCGGGGCGACGATGGGCGTGGGCTGGATCGCCAGCCGCCTCCTGAGCGGCAAGCAGGCGGACTGGTCGCCCTATTCCATCCCTGGCCAGCGCGCGCGCTTCGAGGCGTCGGGGGCCCCGACCTCGATCGACGGCTGGAGCACGGTCCCGGGCCGGATCGACCCCAGAAGCCTATGGCTGGTGGTTTATCTGGCCGCCACGATCGCAGGCCTGATCGCCCTGGAAGCTCTGGTCTGACGGTCGCCGGAGCGGAATCGGTCAGCGGCCTCGTTCTGGCGCTGAACGGGCGGCGCGTGCGATAGGCAGTCCATCTGGAACGGCGGGACGACAGTTCCTCCGTGAGCCTCAGCCCCTTTCGGTTGGACGCAACGCTTTTTGCGGGTGCGACTTTCGTGGGATTGCACCGGCCGTTCACGCCTTCGCGAGAGTCGACCCCCGGGCGGAACTGGGACAGCTGGAGATGCGGTCATCACAGGGGGCCAGGAACCCGGTGCTCGGGTCCTCCGTTCTGTTTCGAAGTCGCGACCGCCGCGCGGTGGGCGGGTACCAAAGTGAAAGACACGCTCCGAGGATCATGGGTGCCCGATCGCTATCCGGCGCGATGCCGGGATTGCGGTGCGCGGTCTGACCTCATCCTGCGCTGGAACGCGGCCGGTGAGGTCCGGATCGCCTGGGACGGCGTAGCCAGGAGGCAGGTCGATCTGCGCCAGCCTCGCACATCGACGGCGCGCTGTGGCGCTTGCGGATCCACCGAGATCGCGATCGAGGAGGCGGAGATCCGGTAACGCGCGACAGAGGCCGAAGCACGCCTTCGATGACGGCCCGGCATCACTGGCGTCGTCGAAGGCGTCGCTAGCCCTCGGGCCGGTTCCTGGACACGCTGGCCGTTCCTGGGAGAGACGATCGCGAGGGTCGCGAACCAGGGACCGCCTGGGAGAAGGCTTTGGCAAAACCCACGGCCGGGGCTCGCAAGAAAACGGGACCGTTCCGCGCGAGACGGAACGGTCCCCAGTGAGCGGCCGTCAGGAAGGGGTCAAGCAGCCGCGAGCCAGGACCGGACCTGAGTGAGCGCAGTGGCCTCCCAGCCCAGTTCAAGATGATTGACGGCGAGGGTGGCGCTGCCGCCATGGTTGGTCACCCCTACGATGTCGCGGCAACTCTGGATGAACACCACACCATCGGACGGACCCGTGTGCTCGTTGTGCAGCAGGGCGATGTCATTCTGATTGCCGCAAAGATTGTGGATCCGCACGCCGGACGGCGAAGGGGCGTTGCGGATCGTGTTCACGAGGGACGCGCCCAGATAGGCGTCGATTCCGGGTCCGCTGCTGTAGAAGCCCTGGCCGCCGTGAAAAGTGGTGTACCAGTCCTGCTCATAGGTCGGCAGGGCGTAGGTGGCGTCCCAACGCTTCAGCAGCTGGGCAGAGCCCGGGAAGTAGGTCGAGGCATAGGTCCACTCCGCCCCTTCGCGCCATGCGCCGTAGCAGACCAGATAGTCGTGAGGCGTCGGGCCGTTGATGACGCCCCCACATTCTGGATAGACCACCAGGCTGAAGGTCCAGCCGTGGCGGAACGACAGGTCGATGCCGTTGTTGGCGGAGCCGAGCAAGATCAGCCGGCGGATGTCGCCGCGATAGTTGGTTCCCCAGCTCCTGCGGACATTGGAGACATACATGCGAGCATTCGACGCCGCCTTGGACCAGGCCACGACATCGACCTGGGTGGCACCGGTGCGGCTCTTGATGATGGCGATGGCGTCGGCGATCTGTTCGGACCAGAAGTAGCCGTCGCCGTTCTTGTGCGGCAGCCCCAGGGCGAAGACCTTGTATCCCGCGCCCGACAGGGACTGCATCATGCCGGTCGAGGGACACGAGTAGCGCCCGCAGCCATAGGGTCCAGCCTCGTTGGGGTCGGCCCAGGCGACGTCAGCGTCCTGGTTGGCTCCGTGCACCAGCAGCACGGGCACGGGCCGCGTTCCCGTGTTCCAGCCGGGCGCATAATACATCAGGAACTTGGACGAATGCGGCGAGGCGTCGGCGAAATAGGTGGCGCGCTGGCCCGTCTGGTCGCCGCGTCCGTCGGGCGGAAAGGCTTCCTGGGTGAAGGCGCTGGTGGTGTCGCGCCATCGCTCCACCCGCACCCAGCCGTTCTGGATGCCGCTGCTGTAGGTCGCCTCCAGCGTCGTCGGCCCGGCCGTGGCCGGCCCGGCGAGCATGCCGCCCAGTCCCAGCGCCATGGCCAGGGCCGCCAGCAGGCGGTGCCCGGCCGGTCTGGGGTTCTGTCTGCGGATCGTGATCATCGAAGCCTCCTCCCTGTCGGCTCGCGTCGAACCCTGATCAGCCGGCGGGCGAGCCTTGCCGCAGACGGATATCCTCGGCGATTCGACGCCGTGTCGCGTGGCAGACGTCCAGATCGCCGAAGGTCAGAAAGCCGTGGATCGTGCCCCGGACCACCTCGGTCGCGACGGGCGTCCCGGCTGCGTCCAGCCGCCGCGCATAGGCCAGGCCCTCGTCGCGCAGCGGGTCGTGGTCGGCCACGAGGATGTAGGCCGGGGCCAGGCCCGACAGGTCTGGCGCATTGATAGGCGATACGCGAGGATCGCTGGAAACGCCGCCCCCAGCCGCCAGATACCAGGCCAGGGTCCCCGAGATCGCGTCCCGGCTGAGGAACAGGTCGCCGTTCCCGTTGGCCATGCGCGAGGGATAGGCCTCGTGCGGTCGACTGCCGTCGATCACGGGATAGAGCAGATACTGGGCGGCGAGGCGTTGGCCGTGATCCCTTGCATGCTGGGCGACGACCGCCGCCAGATTCCCGCCCGCGCTGTCGCCCATGACCATGATCCGGGCCGGATCGCAGCCCAGGTCGGCGGCGTTCCGCGCCGCCCAGCGCGTCGCCGCCAGCGCGTCGTCGAGGCCCGCAGGAAAGCCGTGCTCAGGCGCGAGACGGTAGTCGATGCTGACGAACACCGCCCCGGACAGACGGCAGAGGGCCCGCATCAGCCCGTCGTAGCAGTCCAGGTCGCCGACCGCCCATCCGCCGCCGTGGAAGAAGACGACCAGGGCCGGGGCCGCGACCGTGGGGGCCTCCGAACTGTAGAGCCGCGCGGGCCGGGCACCGTCGCCCCCGTCGACGGTGATGGCGGTGGCGCAGACTCCGTCCTCGTCCGGAGACGTCCCGGCGAAGGCCTTGAAGATCGTCGCCGCCTGGGTGCGGGCGGCGACCGCGAGGTCGTCGGCCCCACTGATGTCCATCTGACGCGTCATGGCGTTCAGATCCTCGAGCAGGGCCCGGGATTGGGGGTCCAGCATCGTTCGCCTCAGTAGCGCCAGATCACGCGCAGGTCGTAGGTGCGCGGCGCGGCGTAGAAGCCTAGTTGTACCCCCGGGAAATCGGCCAGGTTGAAGCCCTGGACCCGCACCGCCTCGTCCGTTGCATTCTGGACCCCGGCCCGGACCTCCCAAACGCCGTCGGTCGATCGGAGCGCGGCGAAGGCGTTGACGAGGGTGTAGGCCTCCTGGCGCAGGATCGGCGAGTCCGTGATCTCGGTCGCGATCTCGCTGCGGTATCCGGCGTCGCCGTGCAGCACCAGCGTCAGGCCGTTGTCCAGCGGCTGCTCCCAGGTCGCGGCCAGGCTGGCGTTGACCTCGGGGCTATTGACCAGGGCTCGGTCGCTGACGTCGGTCGCGACGCCGCCGACCAGGATGTCGAACTCGTCGTACTGAGCGTCCAGCAGTCCCAGAGAAGCGTTGATCGACAGCTGGTCGGTCGGGCGAGCCGCAAGCTCGAACTCCAGCCCCTGGATGGTCGCCGCCGCCGCATTGGTGAACAGGCTGACGAACACGCCCGTGACCGGATCAGAGCCGAAGCTCGTCACCTGGATGTCGGTGTAGTCGTTGTAGAAATAGGCGGCGTTGAAGATCAGCCGGCCGTCCATGCCGGTGATCTTGGCCCCGGCCTCATAGCTCCAGACGAACTCCGGCCGGAAGGGCTCGAAAGAGAAGTCGTTGGTCGCGCGACCGTCGAAGCCGCCGCTCTTGAACCCGCGCGAGGCCGAGGCATACAGGAGCAGGTCGTCGTTGGGCGAGTAGGCCAGCGACACCTTGGGCGTGAAGGCGTCGAAGTCCTCATCGCCCGTGATCGGCGTTCCCGCCGTCCCCTGTCCGGCCAGGAACGGCGGCGTGTTGTCGATCACCGATACGGTCGGATCGAAGAAGTTCTCGAACCGCCGCGTCGAGGACTTCTCCTCTGTGGTGTAGCGCAGGCCCGCTCCGATCGAGAGCCGTTCGGTCAGGTCATAGGAAACGTCCGCGAAGATGGCCCAGGACTCCGTGTCCTGGCGCGTATCCGCGAGGCTGGACGTCTGGAAGCCGAAGACGGTGACCGGAAAGCCGAAGATGGTCGCACCACCGTTGTCGACGCCGGAGAAGGTCGTGTCCTCGTCCTTGAAGTAATAGACGCCGGCCGTGCCGGTGAACCGCCCGCCGGCGTCATAGCTGGCGCGGAACTCCTGACTGAACTGGGTCTGGTCCTGAAGCAGCAGGATGTCCAGGATCGGCAGGGGCGAACCGTCCGCGTCCAGGTTCAGGTCGAAATCCAGCTCTCGATAGGCGGTGATCGATTCCAGCGTCACCGCGTCCGACATGTCGTAGCGCACCGTGACCGAGGCGCCGTATCCGGTCAGGTCCGACAGGCCGTTGGCGTTGACGTCGACCTCATAGGGGTCGGTCGCTGCGGGAAAGGTGACCAACGTCCCGTTGGTCAGGGCCCCGGTCAGGGCTGTCTCGCGCACGGGGCTGCGCGAGGTGTCAGGGCGGTCGCGCTTGGCGTCCACGCTTAACAGAACCTGCAGCCGGTCGCTGGGCGTCCAGTCCAGGGCGATGCGGCCCGCCAGGCTGTTCTGGTCGCCGTCGTCCTGGCCGTCGATGGAGTTCTCGGCATACCCCTCGCGCTCGGACCAGGCGAAGGCGATCTTGCCGTTCAGCACGCCGTCGATCAGCGGACCGCCGAGACGCCCCTTCAGGATACGGGCGTCATAGTTGCCGATCCCGGCCTCCAGATAGGCGTCGGGCGTGGAGGGCGGGGGCGACGAGACGAACTTGACCGCCCCGCCGATGGTGTTGCGGCCATACAGCGTCCCCTGGGGCCCGCGCAGCACCTCGATGCGATCGACGTCGAACAGCTCCAGGAAGGCCGCCTGCGACCGGGCGATGAAGACGTCGTCGACATAGATGCCCACGCCCGGATCGGCGAAGGCCAGCGAGTCGTTCTGGCCCACTCCGCGCAGATAGACGACGGCATTGGCCCCATCGCCCCTGTCCAGATAGAGGTTCGGCACCGAATACTGGATGCCCGAGATGTCGTCGGCCTGCAGGTCCGACAGCCGCTCCTCGCTGAATGCCGAGACGGCGACCGGCACGTCCTGCAACGATTCCGCGCGGCGTCGCGCCGTCACCACGATCTCGTCCAACTGGGTCTCGCCGGTCTGGGCCGAGGTGGCCTCCTGGGCGTGGACCCCGGTCGCCGTCGTCAGCGCCGCCAGCGAACAGGCCCCCAGCAGAAGCGCGCGGCCCCAGCCGCCGGCGCGCCCATGGCGCGGATGTGCCTTGGTGATCCTCATGGTTCCCGTCCCTCTGTCTCGGCCGCCGATCTAAGTCGGCGTTATGCGATGACGATGCGAGGGCCCTGGCTTTCGGTCTATGACCGCCGCGTTCAATCGTTCAGGACAAATTCGCTCACAGCGGGACGCCAGCCGGCGGGCGTCACTCCGTTCCACGCCTTGAACGCGCGAGCGAAGCTGCGGCTGTCGGAGAAGCCCAGGGTCTCGGCCACGTCGGTCGGATGGCGGTGGGCCGCCAGCATCTGCTTGGCCCGGTCGTTCAGGCCCTGGGCGCGCAACTGGCGAAAGCCGGTTCCGGCCTGGGTCAGGCGTCGGCGAAGCGTGGCCACGCTGACCCCCAGTCGCTGGGCCGCCTCGGCCTGGTCGTCTATGCCGGCCGTGATGACGTCGCCGACCCGCCGGATGAAGTCGGTCGTGTCGGCGGCCTGTTCCCGCTCGAGGATCATCGCCTCCACAGCCGCATAGACGTCGACCGCGCGTCCCTTCCTGTGGGCCAGGGCGACGGGTATCTCGCCGGTGTCGAGATCGTACTCCAGGGCATAGACCGAGCCGCCCGTCTTCACCGGCGTCGTCCAGAACGACAGAAATCCGTCAGAAGCGGTGCGGCGCGGCCGGCGCGTCCTCACGCTCCGCAGGCTCGAGCTCAGGTCCCGACCGGCCGCCAGGGACAGCATGGCGTGCAGGAAGATCAGCACCCCCTCCATCGTCGCATAGGCCGCAGGCGAGTTCGCGGGAAAGGCATAGGGAAAATCATGATCGTCGATGACGTAGACCAGGCCATGGCGGCGGCGCTCAACGCGATTGAAGTGACCCCCGTGAACCAGGTTGTAGGCGCGCGCGATCCGTCTCATGGCTTCCTGCACATGCCCCGCGTCGGCCAGGGTCTCGACAACGAAGTCGGTGGTTCCGACCGCGAGGGGACGGAGCGAGAGGTGACAGGTTTCGTCGCCCGCCTTTAGTGAAAGTCGCTGCAGCAGGCGGAAATGCTCCACCAGCGGCAGGGGACCCACCGGCGCGGCCATGTCCAGCGTGTCGGCGAAGCGCCAGAGCGGTGCCACGTCATCGCTTTCAATCGTCAGGCGATCAGGATCGACAAGGACGGCTGCCATCGTGTGACGCTGTCAACTTCGGACCGGGGATGCAATGGCTTACCGGAGCGCACGGCAGGGTCGGCCTCGGGGAGGTCGTCGTACTCGCCTGACAAAGACCCTGTCTTTCGCTCAACCCTTGCGGGTCGAACGGGGATCGCGGGAACGCTCACCAACCGCCGTGACGTCACTCGCGATGAACTTGTGACTTTATTGAAGGACGATGGTGGGTGATGTAGGGCTGCCCGCCAGTACAGCATTATCAATGACTTCCGACGAGAATTATCCCAAAATTCGCACAAGTTTTGTAAAGGTTTCCAATTGATCTACGGCCTGATCGCGTCTTGTAAACCAGGCAAGTTTGTCACGCCACGGCGTCAGTAGATCTTGTTCAGGCTGACGCCCTCGCGCTCCAGCAAGATGCCCAGCCGCCGGTAGCCGAACCGACGACGCTCTCCGGCCAGGCTCCGCAGGCGTTCGCGCACCTCTGCGTCGCCAGGCTCAGGCGCGCGGCGCACCGTCTTGGGATCGACCTCGACCAGCCCACAGGCCCGCCGCTGCGAGTAGCCGCGCTCCGCCATGAGGCGAAGCGCGGCTTCCCGGCGAACAGCGGGCCCGGTCAGTTTTTTCCCAGGAGATCCTTCAGCGCCGACACGTCCAGCATCGACTCCGCCAGCAGCTTCTTCAGCCGCCGGTTCTCGTCCTCAAGCGCCTTCAGCTTCTTGGCGTCCGAGACGCTCATCCCGCTGTATTTGGCCTTCCACCGATAGAAGGTTTGCTCGCTGATCCCGTGCCGCCGGCAGACCTCCGCCGTCGCACCGCCAGCCTCCTGTTCGCGCAGCACGCCTATGATCTGCGCCTCGGTGAACCTGCTCCTCTTCATGTCCGTCTCCTTGAGGTTGACGGACTCTCACTCAAACCGAGGGATCAGGAAGGAGGCAGGTCACAGGGTCGCTAGACTTGCTTTCAGATGGATGACCGACTTTGGCTCAAGGCGGCTGTTGCGAATTTCAGCTGACTGTTCGATCCGCGTAGCGGCTCAGAAGGAACCAGGCGAAGCCAGGTACGATCCGAGAACTGTGGTCCCCATCGTGTTGCCCATTTGAATCATTCAGGGCGGCCGAAGACCCGAACGTAGTCGATCTCCATCCGCTGAGGGAGGGCTCGGTCGTCCACCCCCTCGGCCCCGCCCCAGTCGCCGCCGACCGCAAGGTTCAGGATCACGTAGAAGGGCGCGTCGAACGGCCAGGTCGCGGGGTCGCCGCGTCCGTCGTTCCGGAACCTGTAGTAGCCGACGTCGTCGACGCCGAAGTTGATCCCGTCCGGCGTCCAGAGCACCTGATAGCGGTGAAAGGCGTCGCAGGCGTCGCGAACGCGCTTGCGGCCTCCGCGCTCGGTGCCCTGGGCGTGGTTGTAGCGGGTGGTGTGAACCGTGCCGTGGATCTCGCCGCGCGCATGGCCGACGTGTTCCATGATGTCGATCTCGCCGCCCGCCGGCCATTCGGCGTCCGCGACCGGCAGCATCCAGATGGCGGGCCATGTGCCACGGCCGCACGGAAGCCGGGCCCGCACCTCGTAGAAGCCATATGTCCATTCGCCCCTGCCTCGCGAGATCAACCGCGCGGAGGTGTAGGCCTGGCCGCCGGCGTCAGGGACCTGCACCGGCGTCAGCGTCTCGCGTCGGGCCTCGATGATCAGATGGCCGTTCTCGACGCGGGCGTTCTGCGGCCGCTCGGCGGCGTAGTACTGCAGCTCGTTGTTGTACCAGCCGTCGCGGTTGCGGTGGGTGTCATAGGCCCAGCGGGTCGGATCGGGGAGCCCGTCGGTGTTGAACTCGTCGTTCCAGACCAGCCGGTATCCGTCCAAACTGTCGTCCTGGGGAAGGGGGGCCGCGCCGATGCAGCCCAGGGCCGCCAACCCGACCACCGTCAAACTGCGAGACCGCATTCTTTCCTCCGAGGGCCACTACTGGACGGACTGCCAAAAGGCAAACTCGGTTTGACAACGTTGTCAACTCCCGACACCTTGTATCAAAACTCAGCCATAGGGACGAGACCCATGCACAATCCTGCTCCCCGGCGTGGCGTCGCCGCAATCGCGGCGTCGCTGGCGGCGCTGCTGACAGCGGCCGGCCCGGGACTGGCCCAGACGTCCCCGGCCCCTGGGGTCAACATCGCATCCTGGCCCGTTGCCAGCAGCCCCGAGGTGATGACCGATGCCACGACCCTCGCCTTTGTCGAGGATTTGCTGGCCCGGATGACGCTGGAGGAGAAGGTCGGCCAGGTGATCCAGGCCGACATCGGTTCCATCACCCCCGCCGATCTCGCGACCTATCCCCTGGGATCGATTCTGGCGGGCGGCAACTCGGCGCCAGCGGGGGACGAGCGAGCCCCTGCCAATGCCTGGGTCGAACTGGCACGCGCCTTCCGGGCCGCGGCGGAGGAACGGCCCGGGGCGCGGGTACCGCTGATGTTCGGCATCGATGCGGTTCACGGGCACAACAATGTCGTGGGCGCGACCCTGTTTCCGCACAACATCGGCCTGGGAGCGACGCGCAACCCCGACCTGATCGAACGGATCGGCGAGGCGACGGCCCTGGAGGTGGCGGCGACGGGTGCGGACTGGACCTTCGGACCCACGGTCGCGGTGCCGCGCGACGACCGCTGGGGCCGAACCTACGAGGGCTATGGCGAAGACCCCGAGATCGTCGCTGCCTATGCTGGCCGTATGACCCTCGGCCTTCAGGGGGCGCTGGGCGAAGGTCGGCTCCAGGCGGGCCGGATTGCGGGCTCGGCGAAACACTATCTGGCCGACGGCGGCACGTTGAACGGCAAGGACCAGGGCGACGCCCTGATCAGCGAGCGCGAGCTGATCGACATCCATGCGGCCGGCTATCCCCCCGCGATCAACGCGGGTGTGCTGACCATCATGGCCAGTTTCTCCAGCTGGAACGGTGTGAAGCACACCGCAAACCCCGACTTGCTGACCGATGTTTTGCGCGGACCATTGGGCTTCGACGGCTTCGTGGTGGGCGACTGGAACGCGCATGGCCAGATCGAGGGCTGCACCAACGAAAGCTGCGCCGCCGCCTTCAACGCCGGGATCGACATGTTCATGGCCCCGGATAGCTGGCGGCCGTTGTTCCACAACACCCTGGCCCAGGTCCGGTCGGGCGAGATTCCCATGGCCCGGCTGGACGAAGCCGTGCGGCGCATCCTGACCGTCAAGGTCAAGGCCGGGGTGTTCGAGGCGGAACGTCCCGTCGAGGGGCGGGTCGATGTCCTGGGGTCGTCGGACCACCGCGCATTGGCCCGCGAGGCCGTGCGGCAGTCTCTGGTTCTGCTGAAGAACAACGGGTCGATCCTGCCGATCCGGCCGGGTGCGCGGGTGCTGGTCGCCGGGAGCGCCGACGACATCGGCCAGGCGGCGGGCGGATGGACGATCAACTGGCAGGGCACCGGCAACACCCGCGCCGACTTCCCCAGCGCGGAGTCGATCTGGGAAGGCCTGCAGGCGGCGGTCGAGGCGACGGGAGGGACCGCCGAGCTCAGTCCTGCGGGTGCGTTCGAGACACGCCCGGACGTTGCCGTCGTCGTGTTCGGAGAGGAGCCCTATGCCGAGTTCCAGGGGGACCTTTCCGACCTCGACTTCCGTCCGCGCGAGCCACTGGCCGTGCTCCGCCGCCTGCAGGCAGACGGTATCCCCACCGTCGCGGTCTTCCTGTCGGGACGACCGCTTTATGTGAACCCCGAGATCAATGCCTCCGATGCCTTCGTGGCGGCGTGGTTGCCTGGTTCCGAGGGCGGGGGGATCGCCGACGTCCTGGTCGCCGGTTCGGACGGCGCGCCGCGTCACGACTTTCGGGGACGACTGTCCTTCAGCTGGCCGCGCAGCCCCGACCAGGGGCCTCAGAACCGGGGCGGGCAGGGCTACGACCCCCAGTTCCCCTACGGCTTTGGCCTGACCTATGCGATCCCAGCCGAGACCCCGACCTTGACGGAGGTCACAGAGGCGGCCGGAGCGGGAGCGATGCGGTTCCTGGCGGACGGTCGCTTCGTCACGCCTTGGTCCCTGGTCGTTCGCGACGAGGGCGGAGAGGCCCGGATCGCCGACGGCGCGCGCGGCGTCAGTCCGCGGGCCGTGGTCACTGTGACGCCGGTCGACGGCCAGGGGCAGGAATCGGCCCGATTGCTGCGTTTCACAGGGCCGGGGCAGGCCATCGTGACCGGACCCGCGATCGATCTGTCGGGGCCCGACTATTCGAACCTGGCGCTGAGGTTCCGATACCGGTTGGACGCCGGTGACGCTTCGGCACTCCGGATCGGGCTCGGCAACGGATCCGTCCGGCTCTCAGGTGGTCCGGGCTGGCGAACGGCCTTGATCCCCCTGACCTGTTTCGCCTCGGCCGGGGGTAGATTGATCGGGGTCGATCGCGTCTGGATTCTGGAAAGCCAGGCCGCCGCCGTGGTGGCCGTCGAGGACATCCGTCTCGACGCGACGACCGCCGCCGGCTGCCCGGCGGACGACTGAACCGGCATCACTGTCGAGCGGCGGTCGAACCGCGGATCTCCAGCCCGAAAGGCAGCAGATGGTCGGACGGCGTCGCGTCGCCGGTCTTGCTGACGCCGATCAGCAGTTCGGCGGCGCGCGCGGCCATGTCCGAGATCGGCTGCCGGATGCTGGTCAGGCCCGGCACGCTCAGCCTCACGCCCGGGGTATCGTCGAAGCTGACCAGTGACAGGTCCGGCACTCCGATCCCACGCCGCGAAGCGACGTGGAGGGCCGCCAGGGCCATCTCGTCATTGCTGGCCAGAATCGCCGTGGGACGGTCTGGGAGGGCCAGAAGACGTTCGGTCGCCGCCACGCCGCTCTCGAAGGTGAAGTCGCCCGGCGCGATCAGGGCCTCATCGACCGTCAGGCCGGCGGACCTCAACGCGTCGGCATAGCCCTCGCGGCGCTGCCGGCTGGCCTGAAACCGGGGGCTGCCGGCGATGAAGCCGATGCGTGCGTGCCCTAGTCCGATCAGATGTCGCGTCGCCTCTTCGGCCGCCCGGCGATCGTCCATGAACACACCAAAGCCGAGGCCCTCGCCTCGCACCCCCATTCGCGCCACCGGCACCTGGCGGCGCGTCAGCATTTCGACCAGGGCCCGATTTTCAGAGTGCGGCGGCGTGAGGATGATCCCATCGGGCTGGAGCGCCGACAGGATGGCCACGACCTTGCGATCGAGGTCGTCCGAGCCCGCCTCGACCAGCTCGAACAGCATACGGTAGCCATGCGCCTCGCATGTCAGCATGGCCCCGTGCAGCATCTGGTCGATCCAGTCATTGCCGCGACCGCTTCGCCAATTGTTGATCGTGTTCAGGCGGTCGTTCAGCGCCACCAGCAGAAAGGACCGGCTGCCGCCCATGCGACGGGCCGCCATGCTGGGGACATAGCCGAGCGCGTCGACGGCCTTCATCACCCGGTCCTGAAGGTCCCGGGTCACATTCGGTTCGCCGTTCATGACGCGCGACACCGTCTTGACCGCGACGCCGGCGGCTTCGGCCACATGGCGGATGGTGACCTTCGACATCGCACCTCTCGAGAGCCGTCCCCGGCGAGCCCCAGCGCCGACGTCCCTGTGTTGCACCAATCCCACCCAGAGACACCAGTCGAAAACGCGAGGTTGACAACGTTGTCAGATAATGGCGCATT
Source organism: Brevundimonas aurifodinae (assembly GCF_040195595.1). Taxonomy (NCBI): domain Bacteria; kingdom Pseudomonadati; phylum Pseudomonadota; class Alphaproteobacteria; order Caulobacterales; family Caulobacteraceae; genus Brevundimonas; species Brevundimonas aurifodinae. Next base: position 277,960 of record NZ_JBEGDD010000003.1, on the reverse strand, counting down.
GAAGGCAAGCGGAATGTTCAAAGGTCCGCATCGGGAGGACGATCCAATGCATAACCGGAAGACGGCACTGCTGTGCGGCGCGGCACTGGCCTTCGCGCTACCGGGCCTGGCGATGGCCCAGACGGCGGCCGCCCCCGCGCCGGCGACTCAGCAGGACGAACAGCAAGAGACGGTTCTCGACGACATCGTGGTCACGGTCGAGCGCCGCGAACAAAGCCTGCAGAACTACGCCGGCACCGCCGTTGCCCTGACGGGCGAGGATCTGAAGGCCGTCGGCGTTCAGGACATTTCGGACCTCGAGGGGCGGGTGCCCGGTCTATCCGTCGCCAACAACGGCGGGAATATCGAGATCTACATCCGCGGCGTCGGCTCGTCGAACAACACCGAGCTGGGCGATCCTGCGGCTGCGACCCACTACGACGGTGTCTACCTGCCGCGCCCTGCCGGCATCGGCTCGGCCTTCTTCGACATCCAGCGCGTCGAGGTGAACATCGGCCCGCAAGGCACGCTGCGGGGCCGCAACGCCACGGCGGGCACGGTCAACATCGTCTCGTGGAAGCCTGGGCTGAACATCTGGGACGCCGCCGCCGAGTTCGAGATCGGGAACTACCAGCAGCGCGCCTTCCAGGGCATGGTCAACATCCCCATCGGCGATACCGCCGCCGTGCGCATCGCCGGCTATCACCTGGAGCACGACAGCTACTACGAGGACGTCGGACCGGCGGGCGTCGGCGTGGCGGAGGCCGAGAACAATGATGCGGGCCGCGTCCAGTTTCTGTGGGAACCCACCAGCCGCCTGTCGATCCTGCTGGGAGCCGACTACGTTCGCGAGACGGGCACCGGATACACCGGCACCAACTACGCCAATCCGCTGGGCGAGGGGATCGATCCGGATGACATCGAGGATCCGCGCCGCGTCATCGGCCGGGCCCAGACCCCGGACCTGAACACCCGCCACTGGGGCGCCCGGGCGCACATCACTTATGACGGCGACCTGTTCGATATCGAATACACCGCCAGCTATCGCGACCTGGTTTATGACTACCGGGCCGTGACCCCGCTCTCGCCCTTCTATCCGGGGGTCATCGCCAACCTGACCGGGCCGGGCGGGATCGGCGAGACGCTGGACAATTTCTCGCAGTTCCAGTCGATCACGGACAGCCAGTCCAAGACGCATGAACTGCGCTTCTACGACAACGAAGGGCCGCTGATCTGGAGTCTGGGTGCCTTCTATCTGGAGGAGGACCAGTACGCCTTCCTGGGTTCGACGGGCGATCGAGGGCTGTTCTTCCAGGGCGTCGAGTTCAACATGCCCGACGTCGATACGACGTCGTATGCCGTCTATGGCGACATGACCTACAGCGTGACCGACCGATTCCGGATCACAGCGGGCCTGCGCTACACCGAGGACGAGAAGAGCCGTCGCGGCGTCGCCGCCCGATATGGTTTCGCTCTCGGTGCCGGCGACTTCAACTGCTGCGGCGGCGTGCGGGTGGGCACCGAGGGCTTTGAGTTCGCCGGCCGCGATCGGACCATCATCAACCCGGACACCAACAACAACGGCACGATCTCGGAACAGGAGATCATCGACTTCTATTTCAACGGCGTCAGCCAGTTCGGTGCGCGCGACAACATCGACGACATCTTCGCCAACGGCCCCGTTCCGGGCGGCGCGCCCAACCGGCCGGCGTGCCTGGACACTGTGACGGGGGATTTCTGGAACTGCGCCGCCGATGGCCGGCTGACCTATGCCGTGCCCTTCACCGGCCAGATCTTCCAGCAGGTCGGCGAGAGCCAGATCGACTTCGTCGACTGGCGCCTGCGGGCCGAGTTCGACGTCACGCCCGACAATCTGCTGTATGGTCTGATCGCGACCGGCAACAAGTCCGGGGGGTTCAACGACAACATCGGCAACGCGGGCCTGGCTCCGACCTATGACGCCGAAAAGGTCACCCTGTACGAGCTGGGGTCCAAGAACGAGTTCTACATCGGCGATCTCAGGGCGCGGTTGAACGCCTCGTTGTTCTACAACGACTATGAGGACCAGGTCCTGACGTCCCTGCTGTCGGTGGCCCAGATCGTCGAGTTCCTCGGCGGCCCGCAGCAGGTGCCGGTGCCGGTGGACTCCTCGCTCGCGCTTGTGGTGTCCTACTCCTACAACGCGGCGTCCTCGCGGATCTACGGTGCTCAGTTCGATGGCGGCATCGACCTGCCGTGGAACATCGGCCTGGACTTCAATCTGCTCTATCTGAAGGCCGAGGTCGTCGAGGCCGAAGAGATCCAGGACTTCCGCTTCCAGGCCGACGTGTCACCGACCGAGGCGGTCTTTCAGTCGATCGACGGCAAGACCCTGCCCCGGACGCCCGAGTGGCAGTTCAACATGAACCTCACCCAGGCGTTCCCGACCGAGACCATGGGTCAGTTCGACTATGTGATCTCCGCCGGATACCGCTCAGACTTCTTCACCACCATCTTCAACGGCGAGGACTTCCAGCAGCCCAACAATCCGCGCCGCCGGCTGGACGACCGGGTTGATGGCTACTGGACCTTCGACGCCGGCTTCGGCTGGACCCCGCCGGGCGACGGGCGACTGCGGTTCGAGGCCTACGTCAACAATCTGACCGATGAGATCCACGAAGCGGCGATCATCATCACCCAGTTCGACAACACCCGCTTCTTCACCCGTCCGCGGACCTTCGGTGCCCGCGTGCGTGTGCAGTACTGATCCACTGACGTTCTGAGCAGACTTGGCGGCACCCTCCGGTCGGTGGGTGCCGCTTCTTTTTGCGCGGTGACAAGGGACGGTCGAACGGCCAGTGTCCAGGCGATGCCGTCCGTGCCGTCCTCGCCCGTGCCCCGCCCGTCGACGCCGGTCAGGCCTGGCTTCGTCGCGCTGTATATGGCCGCCCAGGTCGGGGCCTATATCGCGTTCATTCCCCTGTTGACCCTCCTGCTGCCGCTGAAAGCGGAAGCGATCGATCCGGCCGGGCGGACAGAGCTGCTGAGTCAGGTCGCGCTTTGGGGCGCATTGACCGCCGGGCTCGCCGGGGTCCTGGCCGGCGTGATCGGCGACCGGACCCGTCATTGGCGGGGAGGGCGCTCGATCTGGATGATCGCGGGCCTGATCGGCACGGTGGGCAGTTATGGTCTGATCCACGCCGCCGCGACACAAACCACCCTGATGACGGCGATCATCGCGCTCCAGATCAGTCTCAACTTCATGCTTAACCCTCTGGCGGCGACCCTCCCTGAACGGGTGCCGCCGAAACAGCGTGGCATGGTGGCGGGTTTTGCCGGTCTGGCTTTCCCGCTCTCCAGTCTGTTCGGAGCCCTCGCCATCGGCGTGTGGCTGACAGGCGAGGCTGAGCGGCTGGGTCTGGTCGTGGCGGCGACCGTCATTCTGATGGTTCCCTTCATCGCCGTCACCTTGCGGTCGACGCCGATGCCGGAGCAGACCTCCAGCAACGGCTTTTCACTGGTGGCCCTGGCGGACCGGGATTTCCTGATCGCCTTCGGCGCGAGACTGATGGTCCAGACGTCCGTGGCGCTCAATGTGCTGTATCTCCTGTTTTTCCTGGATCAGGAGGCGGATGCGCGGAGAGCGCTCGTGGATGTGCGGATCGAGGTCGTGGTGGGCGGCTTGCTGGCGACCTCTACCGTGATGTCCGTGGTCGCGGGATTGATCGGCGGCAGGGTCTCGGACCGGATCGGGCGCCGCCGTCCGCTGGTCTTCGCCGGAGCGGTGCTCTTGTCTGGCGGCGCGCTTATGATGGCGGCGGTGCCCGCGTGGCCAGGCCCGTGGATCGCTCAAGCCGTGCTGGGCTTGGGCATCGGCCTCTATGGCAGCACGGACGCAGCGCTCGCCGCTGAAGTGCTTCCCAGCCCCCAGGACGCGGGACGAGATCTTGGCTTGCTGAACGTGGCCGTGACCGCGGCCCAGATGCTCGCTCCGGTTCTGGGCCTGTTGGCCCTGACCTGGTTCAGCGGTGATCTCCAGTCCGTGTATGTCATGGCGGGTGCGTTCGCGTTCCTGGGCGGCGCGAGCGTTCTGGGGATTCGCCGTGTGCCCTGAAGATCAATGGCCCTTATCCGACGGTTACCCCAGGCCCCACGACTGGATCCGTGAACGCATGACGGGATTTGCCTCGGTCCTCCGGGCAGGTGGCTCTCCGCGGGGATCGTCGTCGCCCGTGATGCCTCCGGGTGCTCCTCGAAGTACCGCTCGGCCCACGAGAGCCCACCCTGTTCGACGCCGGCGGTGGAGGACGACAGACCCTCCGCGCGAGCCTTGAACTCCAGCAGGCTGATGTCGACGTCGAACCCCTGCGCCTGGGCGACTTCGTTTTCACGCCAGGCATCGATCCGATCGCGCGCGTCGGCCACGCCTCCCGGCTTGTGATCCGCCCGCAGGCTCGCCAGCACCGCCTTCCATTCCCGGATCATCGTCTCGCCGACCGCGCGGGCCTCCTCGGCCTTGCGTCGGCGCGTGGTCCGGACCAGGGCACCCTTGGGGGTCCGGTCCGCACGGACCATCAGGCTCCGTCTCGGATCGGTCTCCGGCAACGTCTCCACGATCTCCCGGACATCCGCCGGGACGATCAGGCGCGCTTTGTGGGTGTAGCCGCCCTTGGGTGGCGCCACGCCGTACCCTTTCGACCTCTTCGCGGCTTTCGCCACCTGCCAATTCCCTCTTCAGTTTGTACAAGTTTTGTACAGGACCTGCGGGGAAAAGCCCGAATTCTCTTAGAGGTTTAGGCGATTCAGGGACTTAAGGGGACGATGGTGGGTGATGTAGGGTTCGAACCTACGACCCGCTGATTAAGAGTCAGCTGCTCTACCAACTGAGCTAATCACCCGAACCATTCGTCGAAGGCGGCCGTGCAAGGGGCGTGCCACCTGCGCGCGTGCCGAAACAGGATCGCGCGGGACGGCGGGAAATAGGCATTCGAGCTTCGCCTTGCAAGCGATTTCGGCCGGCTGTTCCGCATTGTCACAGGGCCGTCTAGCATCGGGTCAGGAATCGCCCCGGACCGGGGTGGGGGAGTGACGAATGGCGTTCTGGAACCGGCGCAAGTCGATCGACGCGATGCACCAGGCATCGGATGGGCCTCGGCTGAAGGCGACGCTCAGCTGGCCGCATCTGCTGGCGCTCGGTGTCGGGGCCATCGTGGGGACCGGCATCCTGACGCTGATCGGCGTGGGGGCAGGGCTCGCGGGGCCAGCGGTGATGATCAGCTTCGCGCTCGCGGGTCTGGTCTGCGCCTGCGCGGCCCTGGCCTATGCCGAATTGTCGACCATGATGCCCCAGGCGGGCAGCGCCTATGCCTATTCCTATGCGGTGCTGGGCGAGCTGATCGCCTGGATCGTTGGCTGGTCGCTGATCCTGGAGTATTCGCTGGTCGTCTCGGCCGTGGCCGTGGGCTGGTCGGGTTATGCCGTCGGCTTCCTGACCGGGTTGGGCATCGACCTGCCGACGGCCCTGACGGTTGGACCCCATGTCGCGGGCGGGATCGTCAACCTGCCGGCCGTCTTTATCATCGCCGTGGTCACCGGCCTGCTGCTGCTCGGCACGCGCGAGAGCGCGACGCTGAACGCCATTCTGGTGGTCATCAAGGTCGCGGCGCTGATCGCCTTCGTGGCCATCGCGCTCCCGGCCTTCGACAGCGCCAACTTCACGCCCTTCATGCCCAACGGCTTCGGGGCACCCTTCGTCCAGACCGGGGTCATGGCGGCGGCCGCCATCATCTTCTTCGCCTTCTACGGCTTCGACGCCATCTCGACGGCGGCGGAGGAGACCAAGAAGCCGGAGCGCGACCTTGCCATCGGCATCATCGGCTCCATGCTGATCTGCACGGCGCTGTATCTGGTCGTCGCCGCCGCCGCGATCGGGGCGCGCCCGGTCGAAAGCTTCGCCGCCAGCCCCGAGCCGCTCGCCTTGATCCTGCGCGAGATGGGGCAGGGGACGGCGGCGCAGTGGATCGCGGCGAGCGCCGTCATCGCCCTGCCCACCGTGCTGCTGGCGTTCCTGTTCGGCCAGAGCCGCATCTTCCTGGGCATGGCGCGGGACGGCCTGTTGCCGACGCGGCTGGCGCGGATCTCGAGCCGAGGTGTCCCTGCGGTGGTGACCGTCTTCACGGCCATCGTGGTGGCGGCCCTGGCAGGCGTGATGCGGCTGGACGAACTGGCGTCGCTGGCCAACGCCGGGACCCTGGCGGCCTTCGCGGCGGTGGGCGTCTGCCTGATTGTGCTGAGGCTGCGCGATCCGGGCCGGGAGCGGAAGTTCCGCGCGCCGCTGTTCTGGCTGGTCGGGGCGATCACCATCGTGGGCTGCGTGGTCTTCTTCCTGAGCCTGCAGGCCCGGACGCAGTTCTGGTTCCTGGTCTGGAACGGCGCGGGACTGCTGGTCTATTTCCTGTGGTCGGCGCGCAATGCACGGCTGGCCAAACACCCCGATCAGGCGGCCTGAATGTCGCGCCGCGACCTGACCGGCGCGGTGGACTTCGGCGTGCTGGATCGCACCACGGGGGGCGACGACGGGGTGGCCGAGGAGGTGCTGGGCCTTTTCGTCCAGCAGGCCGAGGTCTGGGCTCCGTTGCTGGACGTCCGCGAGGACGGCTGGCGAGATGCCGTTCACACCCTCAGAGGTGCCGCGGCCGGGATCGGCGCCCGTGAACTGGCCGAGGCCTGTGCCGATGCGGAGGCTTCCGAGAAGGCGGCCGCCCCGCCGCTGCTGGACCGGGTCCGGGATGCGCTGGACCGGGCCCTGGCCGATGTCGCCGCCTGGCGGCACGAACTGATGCTGAGGTCGCTGAGAGGCTAGCGGCGGGTCCGGTCGTAGACCGAGAACTCATGCGCGATGGAGCGGTCGATCAGGGTCCGCCACACGGGCTCGGCGATCTCGGGCGACAGGTGGTGAGCCTCGGCGGCGGCCAGGATCTTGGTCACCACGTCCTCGATGCGGGCGTCGTCGTGCACGGCGTCGCGGTCCGGCTTGATGCGCGCGGCGGCCTCCATGTACCGCTGCCGCTCGGCCAGCAGGGCGACCAGGGCGCGGTCCAGGGCATCGACCCCATGCCGCACCTCGACCATGGTCCGGCAGGCGGCGGGATCGACGCGAGCGTCGACCGCGACGATCCGGGGACTGTGCGCAGCCTCAGCCGACAAAGGCCCGCTCCAGCACATAGTCGCCGGGCTCGGCGTTGGAGCCCTCCTTCAGGCCGAACCCTTCCAGCAGCTCCGCCGTCTCCTTGATCATGGCCATTGAGCCGCACAGCATGACGCGGTCGCGCTCGGGCGAGAAGCCGGCGGGCAGGCCGAGGTCGGCGAAGATGGCGCCGGACTTGATCCGGTCGGTGATCCGGCCTGGCGTCTCGAACGCCTCGCGCGTCACGGTTGGATAGTAGGTCAGCTGAGCCGCCGCCTCCTCGCCGATCAGGGGATCGTCGTGGATGCCGGAAGTGAAGAAGTCGCGGTAGCCGAGATCGGCGACGTTGCGGACCGTGTGGCAGACGATGACCCGGCCGAAGCGGGCGTAGGTGTCCGGATCGCGCGCGACGCTGAGCCAGGGGGCCAGTCCCGTGCCCGTGCCGATCAGCCACAGGGTGTCGCCGCCTGTCAGGGCGTCCAGCACCAGGGTTCCGGTTGGCTTCTTTCCCATGAGCACGCTATCGCCCGGCTTGATGTTGACCAGCCGGGACGTCAGGGGGCCGTCGGGCACGGCGATCGACAGGAACTCCAGCTGCTCGTCCCAGCAGGGGCTGGCGATCGAATAGGCGCGCAGGACAGGCTTGCCTCCGTCCTCGCCGGGCAGGCCGATCATCACGAACTCGCCGGAGCGGAAGCGGAAGTCGTCGGGACGGGCCACGCGGAAGCTGAACAGCTGCGGCGTCCAGTGGTGGACCCACAGCACCTCCAGCTCGTGGAAGGCGGAAGGGCGGGCCGGGGGCGGGGACAGGGCGGCGTCGGTCATTGCGACCGTCTATTAGGCAAGGCTGGACACGGGTGAAAGGTCGCTGAGGTCGCAAACGGCATGGATTGGACTCGATCAGCACCGAGTCCAACGAGTGCAATCCTAAGACAAAAAACCAGATATCAGTTCTAGAGGACTGTTCAATATTATATAACTGGAACTTTCGAGGGATCGGAGAGCGGGTCGAACATGAACGCGACCTGGTGTTAGAACGGGAAGGCCATGGGTCAGCCGTTAAAGTCGGGGAGGGCAGTATCCCTTGCAGCGCATGGGGTGACGAATGGAAATTCCACCGCTAGCGTGACCGGCATGCGCACAGTCCTCGCCGTCTCCGCCCTCGCCCTGCTTTCCGCCACCGCCCAGGCCCAGACCTCTGACCCGGCGGTGCTGACGCCGGAGCGGGTGTTCGCCAATCCCGCCCTGAACGGGCCGGTCGCCCAGGGCGTGAGCCTGTCGCCGGACGGGGAGCTGGTGGCCTTCCTGCGGGCGCGCGAGGACGACGTCTCGGTTCTGGACCTGTGGGCCGCGCCGACGGGACAGGGCGAGCCGTTCAAGCTGATCGACGCCCGGGCGCTGGTGCCCGACGCCGGCGAACTGTCCGAGGCCGAGAAGGCGCGGCGCGAGCGGATGCGGATTTCGCAGCGTGGCGTCGTCGAATATTCGTGGGACGAGCAGGGCCGCTACATCCTGGCGCCGCTGGAAGGCGACATCTTCCTGGCCAGCCGCGAGGGGCGCGACATCCGTCGACTGACCGAGACCGAAGCCGACGAGATCGACGCCAAGGTCAGCCCCGAGGGCAATTTCGTCAGCTTCGTGCGGGACCAGGACCTGTTCGTCATGGACCTGGCGTCCGGTCAGGAGCGGCCGGTCACGACGGACGGCGAGGGATTGATCACCTGGGCGACCGCCGAGTTCATCGCCCAGGAGGAGATGGATCGGGACACCGGATACTGGTGGAGCCCGGACGAACGCTTCATCGCCCTGCAAAGGACCGACGAGTCGACCGTCGACATCATCCCGCGGCTGGACATCACCGGCGGCGGCGCGACCGTGATCGAGCAGCGCTATCCCCGCGCCGGTCGACCCAATGCCGTGGTCGAGCTGTGGGTCCAGGACGTCGCGGCCGATCGCCGGGTCAAGGTCGATCTGGGCGACAACGCGGACATCTATCTGACGCGGGTGAACTGGGCGACCGATGGCTCGGTTCTTTATGTTCAGCGTCAGTCGCGCGACCAGCAGACACTGGACCTGCTGCGGGTCGATCCGGCGACAGGGGCCTCGCGCGTCATCGCCACCCAGACCTCGGACGCCTGGGTGCCGCTGACCCATGATTTCAAGGCGTTGAGCGACGGCCGCTTTATCTGGTCTGACGAGAGCACCGGCTGGCGGCATCTGTATCTGTACGACGCCGAGGGTCGAAAGATCCGCGCCATCACCTCCGGCGAATGGCCGGTCAAGGCGCTGAACGGTGTGAACGAGGAGACGGGCGAGGTCTTCTTCACCGCCTCCATGCGCGACGGGCGCGAGTATCCGATCGAGCAGCAGTTGTTCCGCACCAGCCTGAGCACGGACGCGGCCCCGGTGGCGGTCACGCCGGACGGCGGCTGGTGGTCGGCCAGCATGAACCGAACGGCGACGGCCTATGTCGGCAACTACAACGACCTGACCACGCCGCCGCGCTCGGGTCTTTATGCGGCGGACGGGACCTTCGTGCGCTGGATCGAGGAAAACGCGCTGGACACCGATCATCCGTTCCAACCCTTCGTCTCGCGCCGGCCGGACGTCGAGTTCGGCACGCTGGAAAGCGACGGCCACACCCTGGTCTGGCAGATGGCGAGGCCGGTCGGGTTCGACCCGTCGCGCACCTATCCGGTGGTGATGCAGGTCTATGGCGGCCCATCGGGCGGCGGCGTCCGCAACGGCTGGCTGCCGGCGACGACCCAGTTGCTGACCGAGGCGGGCTATCTGGTCTTCCGCCTCGACAATCGTGGGGAGGGTGATCGGTCGGCGGCCTTCAAACAGGCGCTGTATCTGCGCATGGGTCAGCCCGAGATCGAGGATCAGGTGCTCGGGGCCAACTATCTGAGATCGTTGCCATACGTTGACGACAGCCGGATCGCGGCGATGGGCTGGAGCTATGGCGGGTTCATGACGCTGCACATGCTGACCGAGCCCGAGATGGGGCTGGCGGCGGCGATCTCGGGCGCTCCGGTCACGGACTGGAGCCTGTACGACACCCACTACACCGAGCGCTTCATGTCGACGCCGGAGGCGAACGCCGAGGGCTATGCCGCGTCCGACGTCGTGGATCAGCTGGACCAACTGACGGGCCGACTGCTGCTGCTGCACGGCATGGCCGACGACAACGTCATCTTCGAGAACGCGACGCGGACGATCGACGCGCTTCAGGCGTCGAGCACGCCTTTCGAAATGATGCTGTATCCCGGCCAACGGCACGGCATTCGCGGCAACGAGCGGCAGTTGCAGCAGTGGCGAACCTATCTCGACTTCCTTGACCGGACGATCGGAACCCGCGCGGCGCGCTAAGTGCGATCGGCGATCTAGGAACTCCCAGCCAAGCGGCGCAGTTTGGGCCGCATGGAAAAGCTGTTCGTTCGGTTCGCGACCCAGACCGCCAAGATCGCGGGCAAGCCATGGACATTCATCGCCTGTCTGGCGGTCGTCCTGACATGGGCAGTCAGCGGGCCGATCTTCGGCTTCAGCGAGACCTGGCAGCTGGTCATCAACACCGGCACGACCATCGTCACCTTTCTGATGGTGTTCCTGATCCAGAACACCCAGAACCGCGACGGGGCGGCCATGCAGGCCAAGCTGGACGAACTGATCTATGCGGTGAAGAAGGCGGATGCGCGCTTCATCGGCATCGAGCATCTGACCGAAGGCGAACTCGACAAAATTCTGGAGGAGGTCGAGCGGCGGGGGCACGAGGTTCACGCCGGCAAGCCCGCCAGGCCGATCAAGGGCGCACCCGCCGTCCGAGCCGAGGATATCGAAGCCGCTCAGCCAACGGCTGCCACCCCGGCCGCAGAGCGCAAGCCCCGTTCGAGCCGGCGCCCCAAGGCTTCGGCATGAGCGATCTGATCGCCAACGCCTTCGGCACCGCCGCCGCCGTGTGCTCGATCACCAGCTTCGCGCCCCAGATGATCAAGATCTGGAAGGAGCGAGACGCCTCATCGGTATCCTTGAAAACCTATTCCCTGACCGTGACGTGTTTCGTGCTGTGGGTCGTCTATGGCGTCCTGACCCAGGCGTGGCCCGTGACCTTTGCGAATGCCGCGGCCCTGGTGATGGCAGCCGGTGTCCTGACCATGAAATGGCGGTTCAAGGACGGCGATCCCGAGGACGGCCGGCGCTCCTAGGTGAAGACCACCTGCACACCGGGTTTGACCGCAGCCGCCAGCTCCTCGGCGCTCCAGTTGGTCAGGCGAACGCAACCGCTGGACTGGGTCTTGGCGATCTTCGAGGGGTCCGGCGTGCCGTGGATGCCGTAGGTGTCGCGTGACAGGTCGATCCAGACCGAGCCCACCGGATTGTTCGGACCAGCGGGGATGACGAGCGCCCGGTCGCCCCGGTCATAGCTCACCCGACTGGGGTCGTAGGTGTAATTCGGCTCCGGCGCGATGCCGACCACGGTCACCGTGCCGGTTGGGGCAGGGCGTTCGGTGCTGCCGACGGTGGCCGGGTAAAAGGCGACCAGCCGGTCCTCGGCGTCGAATGCTCGGAGCGAGCCCGCATCCTTGTCAACGACGATGCGGGTAACCTCGGGCAGGGGCAGGGCCCCGACGCTGGGCACCAGGATGGTCTGCCCCGGCTTCGACAGATCCACCCCGGGGTTCAGGGCGGTGAGCAGGCCTTCGGAGACATGGAACTGTTCCGCCAGGGCTTCCAGCGGCGTGGCGTAGGCCACGGTCTCGAGCTCGGCCATGGCTTCGAGGCTGGCCGGGACGGGGCCGCCGAACGGGCCCTCGATGTCCTCAGCCGTGATCACATGGTCTGTCAGCACCGATCCGGCCGCCTGGGTCAGGCGCTCGAAGACCTCGGCATCCAGCTCTCCGTCGACCGGCAGGTCGTTGGCCTCCTCGAAGGCGGCGACGGCCTGGCGGGTGTTCTCGCCGCCGAACCCGTCGATGATGCCCGGCGAGAATCGGGCGCGGTCCAGCAGGATCTGAGCGCGGATCACCTCCGGCCGGGGTGTCTCGGGGGCCGGCGGGGCCGCTGCGTTCTCGGCGGGTGTCGAGGGTGAGGGGGCGCGGTCCGCGGCGGCCGGGTTCCACACTGCCGATTCGATGCCTTGTCTCGACAGCCCTGAGCCCATTGGAACGGAGGATTGCGAAGCCGGCGTCGGGGTGGCGTCGCGGACCGCAGGTTCTGGATCCCCGCAGGCGGTCAGGGCGGTTGCGGCGAGCAGGCACGACAGCAGGGGCAGGCGAGGCATTCGGAATCCTTTGAACTCGGACCTGACGAACACCTCCTGGCGTTTACCGTTCCGCACAACCGGCAGGGGGTGACGGCTTGCGCGGAACCGCGAACCGGGGCCTACGTTCGTTTCGGACGTTAGGGTTTCGGTAACCAATCGCCATGCGACGCGCACTGCATATCGGCATATTCATAGGCACGCTTCTGGGTGTCTCGGCCTGCGCGACGGCGGACGATGGTCGCAGCGGGGCCTATGGCTCGGTCGAGGCCGGACGGACCGACTGATCCGCCGCGTCAAGGAAATCGTGGCGAAACCGCCCGCATTCCGCTAGGACCAAACAGCGGACGCCGACTGTCGCGCCGCGCCGGTCCTCCTCCCGCTAAATGTTAGCCATCGCCATCGTTGTCGTTCTGCTCCTCGTGGTGCTCAACGGCCTGTTCGCCATGACCGAGCTCGCGGTCGTCTCCTCCCGAAAATCCAAGTTGCAGAGCCGGGCGGAACGCGGAGACCGCGGCGCGCGCGCCGCGCTGAAGCTGTCGGAAGACCCGACCCACTTCCTGTCGGCCGTTCAGGTCGGCATCACCCTGATCGGCATTCTGGCCGGTGCCTATGGTCAGGCGGCCATCGCGGGCGAACTGACGCGCATCATCGAGGCGGCCTTCCCCATGACGGTGGCATGGGCCGAGATCGCGTCCACGGCCCTGGTCGTGGTGTGCATCACCTATGTGTCGCTGATCGTCGGCGAACTGGTGCCGAAGCGGCTGGCGCTGATCTTTCCCGAATCGATCGCGGCCAAGACGGCCGGCCCGATCTCGACCGTGGCGATCGTGCTGCACCCCTTCGTGGCGCTGCTCACGGCCTCGACCTCAGGCATCCTCAAGATCCTGGGCGTCAAGGACCGCGACGGCTCCGACGTCACCCAGGAGGAGGTCGAGACCATGATCGCCGAGGGGACGGCCTCGGGTCTGATCGAGCCTGAAGAGCAGACCATGATCGAGGAGATCCTGCGCCTGGGCGATCGGCCGATCCGCGTCGCCATGACGCCGCGCCACGAGGTCTTCTGGGTCGCCCTGGACGACAGCGAGGAGCAGCTGAGGGAGGAGGTCCGCACCTGTCCCTATTCCCGCATCGTCGTGGCGCGCGAGAACGACGTCGATAATCCGCTGGGCGTCGTCCACAAGAAGGACCTCTTGGACAGCCTGTTGGACAACGGCGAGTTCAACATCGAAAAGCACGTCCAGACCCCGGCCTTCATCCCGCAGTCGACCTCGGTCCTGAAGGCGCTGGAGATCCTGAAGTCGTCCAAGGTCCACATGGCCTTCCTGGTCGACGAGTTCGGGGCCTTCGAGGGCGTGGTGACCGCCACCGACCTGCTGGAAATGATCGCCGGCGACTTCGACGAGGGCCACGACGACAACGACGTCCTGATCCGCCAGCGCGAGGACGGCACCTGGCTGGTCGACGGTCAGACCGATCTGGACGAGCTGGCCGACGAGCTGGGCGAGGACTTCGGCGAGCACGAGGGCTTTCACACCATCGCGGGCCTGGTGCTGCACCAGCTGTCGCGCGTGCCAGACGAGGGCGAGATCCTGCAGCTGGGCCGGTTCGAGGTCGAGGTGATCGACATGGACGACCGCCGCATCGACAAGCTGCTGTTCAAACAGGTCATCAAGCCCGAGGACGAGGCCGAGGCGGTCGCGGCGCACCTGGATCACTGATCCGGCCTTGAAATGGCCGGCGGCGTGGGGCATAGCCCCCGGTCTGGCGAACGGACGCGCCCACGCGGTGTGTCTGTCTTGTCTAGGAGTTTAGCTCAGCTGGTAGAGCACCGGTCTCCAAAACCGGGGGTCGTGGGTTCGAATCCCCCAACTCCTGCCATTTTCCCCTCTGTCGCCGCAGCCTGGGCCTCCCCATCTGCGGGGCCGGATCAAGCGTTAGAGAAGACCCACTAGACGATGGCCAAGTCCAAGTTCCCCGGCGGACGCCGCACCGGCAATCCGGCCGCCGGCGCGCGGCCTCAGACGGCTTCGGCCTCGGCGGCCACGGTGACCGTCGATGACGCTCCGGCCAAGAAGAAGACCAGCCCGGCCCAATTCTTCAGCCAGGTTCGGGCCGAGGGTCGCAAGATCATCTGGCCGAGCCGCAAGGAGACCTGGATCACCTCGGTGATGGTGTTCATCATGGTTCTGCTGGCTGCGGCCTTCTTCTGGATCGTCGACTGGCTGCTCGGCCAGGCCTCGACCATCGTTCTCGCCATCGGCCAATAAAGAAAAAGAAGGAGACGCGCCCATGACGGATGCAGCGCCCGAAACGAAAGTGGCCGCCAACCCGCGCCACAAGTGGTACATCGTCCACGCCTATTCGAACTTCGAGAAGAAGGTCGCCCAGCACATCCGCGACCAGGCCAAGCAGCGCGATCTGGAGGACTGCTTCTCCGAGATCCTGGTGCCGACCGAGGACGTCGTCGAGATCCGCCGGGGCCGCAAGGTCAACTCCGAGCGCAAATTCTTCCCCGGCTATGTGCTGGTGAAGATGGAGCTGACCGACGACGCCTATCACCTGGTCAAGGACACGCCCAAGGTCACGGGCTTCCTGGGCGCGGCGGGCGGCACCAAGCCGCTGCCGGTCAGTGAGCGCGAGGTTCAGAACATCATCGGGGCCGTGGAAGAGGGCGTCGAGCGTCCCAAGCCCACGATCCGCTTCGACATCGGCGAGACCGTCAAGGTCATCGACGGCCCCTTCGCCAGCTTCGACGGCCAGGTCGAGAGCGTCGACGAGGATGCGGCCCGTCTGCGCGTCGCGGTGTCGATCTTCGGCCGTCCGACGCCGGTGGATCTGGAATACAGCCAGGTCGAGAAGACCGGGGGCTGACTTTCTGCGTCTCTCCCCCATCGCCGAAGGGCGATGGGGGAGTGGCTTTTCGCGAACAGCGAAAAGACGAGGGGGGTGACCCCGCCGGTTGGCGTCGAGGCTGCCAGCCCTCACCTGATGCCTCGCATCGCCCCCTCCGTCAGCTCGCCAAGTGGCTCGCTGCCACCTCCCCATCGCCCAAGCGGGCGACAGGGAGGAGACATTGATTGCCACCCCTTCTCGTCCCTGCTACACGCCCGCCTCCCTCGCGTCCGCGCGGGGCAAATCCGTGGGAGGCCGCCATGCCGCACCACGGCTCATCCGTTGGGATTGATTTCCCGACTTCATAGGAGAGACCGATGGCCAAGAAGATTCTGGGCTATATCAAGCTGCAGGTGCCCGCGGGCTCCGCCACCCCTTCGCCGCCGATCGGGCCGGCCCTGGGTCAGCGCGGCGTCAACATCATGGGCTTCGTCAAGGAGTTCAACGCCCGCACCGAGAAGGAAGTGAAGGGCACGCCCCTGCCGACCGTGATCACGGTCTATCAGGACAAGAGCTTCACCTTCGTCACCAAGACCCCGCCGGCCACCCACTACATCAAGCAGGCCGTGGGCATCACCTCGGGCGCCAAGCTGACGGGCCGCGAGACGGTCGGTTCGATCACCCGCACCCAGCTGCGCGAGATCGCCGAGAAGAAGATGAAGGACCTGAACGCCAACGATATCGATGCCGCCGCGCGCATCATCGAAGGTTCCGCCAAGGCCATCGGCCTGAACATCGTGGAGCGCTAAGTCATGACCAAGCAAACCAAGCGCATCAAGGCCTGGGCCGTCGACCGCGAAGCCCTGATGCCGTTCGCCGACGCCATCAAGACCGTCAAGGATCACGCCTCGGCCAAGTTCGACGAGTCAATCGAGATCGCCGTCAACCTGGGCGTCGACCCGCGTCACGCCGACCAGCAGGTCCGCGGCGTCGTCAACCTGCCCAGCGGCACCGGCCGTGACGTTCGCGTCGCCGTCTTCGCCAAGGACGCCAAGGCCGACGAGGCCCGCGCGGCCGGCGCCGAATACGTCGGTGCCGAGGATCTGTACGAACAGATCAACGGCGGCATGATGGACTTCGACCGCGTCATCGCCAGCCCCGACATGATGGCTCTGGTGGGTCGTCTGGGTAAGGTGCTGGGCCCGCGCGGCCTGATGCCGAACCCCAAGGTCGGCACCGTGACGCCGAACGTCGCGCAAGCGGTGAAGGACGCCAAGGGCGGTGCCGTCGAGTTCCGCGTCGAGAAGGCGGGCATCGTCCACGCCGGCATCGGCAAGGCCTCGTTCACCCAGGACGCCCTGGAAGCCAACGTCAAGGCGATCGTCGACGCCCTGGTTCGCGCCAAGCCCTCGGGCGCCAAGGGCACCTATGTGAAGCGCATCAGCCTGTCGTCCACGATGGGCCCGGGCGTGAAGGTCGATCCGGCGTCGCTGAACGCCTGATTGAACGAAATCAGGAGCGGGCGGCGGTCTTCGGATCGCCGCCCGTTGCCTTTTGAGGCGGTGTTCGCTAAAAGCGCCGCTTCCCGTCGTGACCCCGGTCGCGGCGGACCTGTCCGAGAACTTCGGGGCGAGGGGGTCACCTTCGCCATAAATGCTGGAGAGCCCTCCAGCGCCGTGGGGAGATGGGGACGCAGACGACACGACACCGCCCGGCATCCGGGACGGAGGACTGTCAGAGCATCCTTCGGACATTGCTACCCGGCCGAAACGCTTCGCAGCGATGCGAAGGGGTTCGGCTTCTCGCCGTCGGGAATAAGCCCGGCGTCGAACCTCAAGACTGGAGACCGCAATGGATCGCGCACAAAAGGCCGAGTCGATCGAAACGCTGAAAGGCGTCTTCGCCGAGGCCGGCAGCGTGGTCGTGACCCACAACCTGGGTCTGACCGTTGCGGAAATGGAAGACCTGCGGGGCCGTCTGCGCTCCGCCGGCGGAGCGTTCAAGGTGGTCAAGAACCGCCTGGCGCTGAAGGCGCTCGCGGCGAACGACGGCAGCGACTACCACAGCCTGTTCAAGGGCCCCGTGGGCATCGCATACGCCGAGAACCCCGCCACGGCCGCCAAGGTCGCGACCGAGTTCGCCAAGGGCAATGACCGCTTCGTCATCGTCGGTGGCTTCATGGGCGCGACCGTCGTCGATCCGAAGGGCGTGGACAGCCTGTCCAAGCTGCCGACGCTCGACGAAATCCGCGCCTCGCTGCTCGGCCTGCTGAACGCGCCCGCGACCAAGATCGCCGGTGTGGTTCAAGCGCCCGCCGCCCAGCTGGCCCGCGTCTTCAGCGCCTATGGCGCGAAAGAAGCCGCGTAAGCCGACCTTCCATCTCCGCATACCCCTCTCTCTGAACCCCAACTTTTCCCCGAAGGAAATCTGACATGACCGACCTGTCCAAGATCGTCGAAGACCTGTCCAAGCTGACCGTCCTCGAAGCCGCCGAACTGTCCAAGCTGCTGGAAGAAAAGTGGGGCGTCTCCGCCGCCGCCCCGGTCGCCATGGCCATGCCGGCCGGTGGTGGCGGTGCCGCCGCCCCCGCCGAAGCCGCTGAAGAGCAGACCGAGTTCACGGTCATGCTGATCGACGGTGGCGACAAGAAGATCAACGTCATCAAGGAAGTCCGTGGCGTGCGTTCGGACCTGGGCCTGAAGGAAGCCAAGGACCTGGTCGAAGGCGCCCCGACGCCCGTCGTCGAGAACGTCTCCAAGCAGAACGCCGAAGAAGTCGCCAAGAAGCTGACCGAAGCCGGCGCCAAGGTCGAAATCAAGTAAGAGGCTCACGCCTTTCGAGGCTCGAGATCACAGGCCCGTCGGGAAACCGGCGGGCCTGTTCTCGTTCGCGGCGACGATCTCTGCCATCAGGCCGCGCAACCATGCCAAACCTTCGTCGGCCTTGGCATCGACCGACCAGGCCATGGCCATGGTGAAGCTACGGATGCTCAGCGGCGGCTCGGTAACCGAAAGGTCGAATCTGTCGGCCCACCGCAGGGCGAAGCGACGCGGCACGGTGACCACGAGGTCCGCTTCGGCCACCGCGGCCAGGGCGACGAAGAAGTTCGGAGCCGTCGCGGCCACCTTGCGGCGGCGCCCCAGCTTCCTGAGCGTGACGTCCACGATACCGCTGGGCTCACCGTCCGATGAGACCAGCAGGTGCCGGGCGGCCACATAGGCGTCGAGCGAATCCGGCGGCGGCGTGCTGCCGTTCCAGACGACGGCATAGTCCTCCTGCATCAAGGGCTCGACCTGGATGCCAGCGGGTGGGTTCCAGAAATA
Organism: Brevundimonas aurifodinae; assembly: GCF_040195595.1. Taxonomy (NCBI): domain Bacteria; kingdom Pseudomonadati; phylum Pseudomonadota; class Alphaproteobacteria; order Caulobacterales; family Caulobacteraceae; genus Brevundimonas; species Brevundimonas aurifodinae. Next base: position 259,398 of record NZ_JBEGDD010000003.1, on the reverse strand, counting down.
GCCGACGGCGAGATCGAGATCGCCTCGGCTCAGAGCCGCCAGAGTGGCGTCGCGCGTCACGGCGCGGGTCGTCAGGGTCGCTGACGGCGCGGCGCTGGAGGCCCCGGCCAGCAGATCCGGCAACAGCAGCGAGGCCCCTGCGTCCAGCATGGAAAGCCTGAAGCAACGGTCCGTCGTCGACGGCTCGAACCGCGCCTGGGGTTGCACAAGATCGCGGAGGGCCTCCAAGGCCAAAGCGACGGCTGGGGCGAGGGCATGCGCCCGGACCGTGGGCTGCACCCCATGCGGCAGGCGTCGAAACAGATCGTCCTGGAAGATGTCCCGCAGTCGAACCAGGGCATGGCTGACCGCCGACGGCGTCAGGCCCAGCCGCTCGCCCGCCAGGGACAGTTTTCCGGTGCGATAGGTCTCCTGAAAGATCATCAGCAAGGCGGGGTCCAGGCGGCGGACTGTAGTATCATTCATGTCTGACCTCCTCCGATTTCACTGGTGCGAAAGATAGTCCGGGCCGGATACGGGGTCGAGCAACAAGGGATGACCGCCATGAGCCTGAAGGACGTGAATCCGGTGACGCGTGGTCGCCCCCGGCGGATCGCCATGGTCCTCGCCAATCCGGCGACATCCCCCGTCACAGGCTGGCCGGTGGGCTTCTGGTGGAGCGAGCTTACGCACCCGTGGCTTGCGTTCGCCGAAAGAGGCTACGAGGTCGAGCTGTTCTCGCCGACCGGGGGCGCGGTCGCGCCGGACGCGATGAGCGACCCGCGTGACGCCAGCGGCTATTCCGCGGGTGATCTGATCTCCATGGGCTTCATCGCCACGCCGGCGCTCGCAGCACGGATCGAGACGACGCGACCCGTGAGCGAGATCGATCTCGAGCGTTTCGACGCCATCGTGGTCGCCGGCGGGCAGTCGCCCATGGTCACCTTCGAGGCCGCGACCGGTCTGCACCGGACGTTCGAAGCCTTCCACGCGGCGGGAAAAGTGGCCTGCGCCCTGTGTCACGGCACGGCGGTCCTCGCGTTCGCCAAGGCGCCGGACGGATCGCCGCTGGTGGCGGGCAAGACCGTGACGGGCTTCGCCAATGTGGAGGAGGACTTCGCCGACGAGGCCGTCTGGAGCATGGGGGCGCTACCCAGAGGGCGTCATCTGATGACGTGGCGGATCGAGGACCGGCTGAAGGGCCTCGGCGCGAACTACATCCAGGCAGGCCTGTGGCGCGGGTTCGCCGTGCGGGATGGGAACCTCATCACCGGGCAGCAGAATTTTTCCGGCGGTGAGACGGCCGCCCTGGTGATCGAGGCGCTTGGCGGCTGAGGCCTAAACTCTGATCGAATCGCCTCGCGATTCCGCTGATGCCGTGAATCAGGGTCCAGGATCCAGCGAGAGCGTGATTCACGCTTTCGGCGGACCCACGCAGTGCGTCCACCTTGACCGATCATGCTCTAGCGCCGCCGCGCCGTCAGGATGTCGCCGATCCGGTCACGGGTGCCTTCGATCCGCTCGAGCCGCAGGTAGCGCAGGCCGTCGTGGTATGCGAGCTCGACGGTGCGGATGCGCTGGCCGTTTCTCAGGATCAGCCGGATGGGGTCGGACCCGCCCTTGGCGGCCGTGACCGCCTCGCGCAGGACTTCGGCGGAGGCGACACGGTCACCGACGGCGATCAGGTCCCAGCCGGCGCCGATGCCGGCGCGGTAGATCGGCCCGTCCCACTGGATGGCGGCGATGCGATTGTTCGGGCCCGCGAGCGAGAAGCCGAGCGACCAGCGGAAGTCCGACCCCCAGTTGCGGCTGACCGCCTTTTCGTCGGCGTTCGGCTCCTCGACATAGGTCAGGCGGTATCCGCCGCGTTCGATGCCATCCAGCGGTGCGGTCGCGTCGGGGCCGTCGGCGTCCAGGCGGGTCCGCAGGAAGGTGGACCAGTCATAGGGCTCGACCGTGTTGAGGGCGGCGACCACGTCGTCGAAGGTATAGCCGCGCGGGCTCCAGTCGCCGTCCGTGCCCTCAGGCGAGAAGAAGGTGCGGGCGAAATCGTCGAGCGAGCGGCGATCGCCCGACTGCTCGCGGATCAGGGTGTCGACGTCCAGCCAGATCAGGGCCGCCTCGTCGTAATAGTCCCCCGTGCCGCGCATCCAGGACGTCCATTGCCCGGGCACGCGATAGCCCAGCAGGTTGTGGTTGTTGACGTCCTGAAGGTTCCGCCACCGGCGGCCCGGCTGGTTCTGGTAGAAGGCCGCGCGGTCGGCGAGCAGGACCAGGGCCTGGGCCTTGGTGTGCAGGCCTGTCCGGGCGGACAGCACGTCGCCCCAGTATTCCGTCTGGCCCTCATAGACCCACAAGAGGCTATTCTCGGTCGGGACGTTGTAGTTCGGGGTCAGCTCGTCGGCCGGGCGCATGAACTTGCCGTTCCACGAGTGGACGTATTCGTGCGGGAGCAGGGCGCGACTGCCTGCGGACGCGGCCCAGGAGGTGAAGAAGGTCGGGGCGTGGGTGTTCTCGGACGAGCGATGATGCTCCAGCCCGATCCCGCCCATCTGGTTGGTCAGGCCCAGCAGGAAGTCGTAACGGTCGAAATGGCGCGAGCCAAACAGGCGATCGGCCTGGGTGATCAGGTTCTCGTAATAGCCGATCTGTTCGTCGGTGGCGGCCAGGTTCGCCGCCTCGTCGGCGACCATGTTGATGTAGACGTCGTCACCCTCCGGGTCGATTTCGACCCGGCGATAATGCAGGCCCGCGAACATGGGGCTGTCGGCCAGGGTGTAGAGGTCGGTCGGGGCGAAGGTGGCCAGGCCGTTCTCGAACGAGGTCGTCTCCAGCGACACCCCGTACTGCCAGCCCTCGGGCAGGCGGATCGACGGGGCGAAGGTGATGCCGGTCGAGACATAGCCCGCCGGATACAGCAGCGCCTTCTCCCACTGCAGGTTCAGCATCCGCTGGGTCATGACCACGCGCCAGTTCGAGTTGTCGGACTGGGTCAGCCACTGGAACGACACCTCGAGCTCGGTCGCGCCAGCGGGAATGTCGATGTGGAAGGCATAGGGATCGACGGCGTCGCGGCGCCAGTCGACGGACTGGCCGTTGGCCATCACGGTCAGGCCGGCGATCAGCTGGATCGGGCCGGTGTCGGCGTGGTTGCCGTAGATGTATTTCGGATAGAGCAGGGTGATCCGCGAGCCTGTGACCGGAATGACCTGGCGCACCGAGACGATGTGGCGGTCCAGGTCCGTCGCGTCGACCTCATAGCGGATCACTCCGGGATAGGTCGCATTGGTCGGGGCCGGAATCGCCGGGCTGTCGGGGAAACCGCCGATGTTGGGCGTCTGCGGCGTGGCCGTCTGGGCGAAGGCGGGCCCGGCCGCGAGGACGAGGGCGGCGAGGCAGACGGAGACGGCGAGACGCGACATGGACAGGACCCGGATGGCGACAAGGGAAGGGGAGATCACGACGCCCGGGCCGCGGGGTCAAGGGCTGGACCTGTCGCGCAGCCTCAGACGGGTAGTTGATCCCGTCGCGTCGTCAGGAACAGCGCCTCGGCGGGGGCCGGAGAGAGACTCAGGGCGCGGTCGTATTCGCTCCGGGCCTCGCAGGTTCGACCGAGGCGGGACAGCAGGTCGGCGCGGGCGGCGGCGAGGGGCAGCCAGCGGTCGGCGGCGATGTCGGCGAGCGACGCGAGAGCGGCGGCGGGACCCTCGACCTCGGCCAGGGCGACGGCGCGGTTGACACGGATGACGGGGTCGTCGCGCCGGGCCAGCAGCAGATCGTAGAGGCTGAGGATACCTGGCCAGTCGGTGCGCCCGGTTTGTGCGCGCTCCGCATGGGCTCCATGGATGGCGGCTTGCAGGGCACGGGGGCCAGGAGGCGATCCCCAAGCGCGGGACAGGGTGGCCGAGGCGGCGAGATGACGCTCGGCTTCGGCGATCAGGCGGCCGTCCCACTCGGTCGGGTCCTGGTCGGACAGAGGGATCATGGCCCCGTTCGTATCCAACCGCGCCGGGCGGCGAGCCTCGGCGAAACGCACCGTGGCGGCCAGGGCGCGGACCTCGGCGTCGTCCGGCGCGAGGCGGGCGAGCAGGCCGGTCAGGTTCAGCACCTCGGCGGCGTAGTCGGCGTGCGGCCCGGCCCCGGCGGCGTCGGCGTGGGCCTGGGCGTAGGCGACCTCCAGCGTCGACAGGACCGCGTCCATCCGTTCGGGCCAGCGGTCGGGGGAGGGGACATCATAGGGCACGCCCGCCTCGGCGATCTTGGTCTTGGCGCGGACCAGCCGCTGGGCCAGCGTCGGCTCCGGCACCAGGAAGGCGGCGGCGACCTCGGCCGTCGACAGGCCGCAGACGGTGCGGAGCGTCAGGGCGGCGCGGGCCTCGGGGCCGACCGCCGGGTGGCAGCAGACGAAGATCAGCCGCAGCCGCTCGTCGGGAATGGGCTCGTCCAGAGCCATGACGTGGTCCTCGGGGGATGGCTCCGGCGGGGCGTCGTCCGGGCGGTATGCGGCGGCCGTGGCGCGGCGTCGGAACCGGTCCAGCGCCCAGCGCCGGGCGACGGCAAAGAGCCAGGCGGCGGGATCGGCGGGCGGGGTGTCGCCCCAGCGTTCGACCGCGCGGGCGCAGGCCTCGGCGAAGGCCTCCTCGGCCAGGTCGAGATCGCGGAAGGCGGCGGCGAGGGCGGAGACCACCCGGCCGCCGGCGTCCCGGAACGTCTGATCGAGGAGACGGCTCACCCGAGCCTTAGCCCTGGGGCGGAGGCGGAAGCATCGGCCGGATCTCGATGGACCCCGTCTTGGCGATCGGCAGCTTCTTGGCCCATTCGATGGCGGCGTCGAGGTCCGGCACGTCGATCATGTAGAGGCCGCCCAGCTGCTCGCGCGTCTCGGCGAAGGGGCCGTCGTGGACGGTGCGGCCCGAGGCGCTGACGCGGACGGTGGTGGCGGTGTCGGGGTTCTTCAGGCCCGCCCCGCCCACGATGACGCCGGCGGCGCCCATCTCCTGGCCAAAGGCCGTATGGGCGGCGATGATATCGCGCCAGGCCTGGCCGCTATCGCCGTCGGGATAGGACTCGGCATGGGGCTCGTGGATGAGGAGGGCGTATTGCATGTCGGTCTCCGGTTCGGGATCGCAGCTCGGACGATCCGAACCTTAGCGATATCGGTGAGACGCGCGAGGGGGCCGGGGATCGACAAGCGGGGTCGAAAATCTTGTCGTCGAGTTTGATTGCGCTGATATCACATCGGGCTTATCTTTCGCGGATGGCGCAGATGGTGATCAGGAACATGGGCGACGCCACCTTGGCCGGTGTCAAGCACCGCGCGAAGCGGCATGGCGTCTCTGCCGAGGAAGAGGCGCGTCGGTCTCTGGCGGTGGTGGAGCGCGCGGAGCGTGAGGCCGCCCTGGCCCGCGCCGACGCCATTCGCAAGATGAACGGCCCTCAGGCTGGACCGACCAGTTTGGAGCTGCTTCGGCGCGATCGCGGCCGGGACGAGGAGGCTTGACCGTCGTCGTCGACAGCTCCGTCGCTCTCAAGTGGTATCTCGAAGAAGCGGGCACGCAAGCCGCTCGACAGGTCCTGTTGGAGGAGGACCTCGCCGCTCCGGAGTTCCTGCTGGTGGAATGCGCGAACGTCCTCGCCACCAAGACTCGCAAGGGGCGGATCGACGTGCTGGGGGCGTCGCAAGGCATGGCGGAACTGAGCGGGCGGTTGTCCATCCGCCTCTATCCCGATCGCGCCTATGCCGAGTACGCGCACGCGCTGGCGATCGAGTTGGGGCACTCCGCCTATGACTGCCTGTATCTAGCCGTGGCGCTGCAGGAAGGCATGGTCCTGATCACCGCCGATGACCGGTTCGAGGAGAAGGTTCGACGGCACGGTTCCTACGCCCGCAGCGTGCGTCGGCTGGAAGGCTGAACTTTCTAGCGGAAGGCCTTTATTTCGCCTGTGAAGCGCGTATATAGCGCGGTTCCCGCACCACTCCCCATGAGTCTGCGCGAAAGCGCCGAGGCCCGGTCCGTCGCCCTCCGACCGAGCGAAGGCGTGGCTCCTTTCCCAGGAGCTTCAATGATTTCAGGCTTCCTGACGTCCCCCGACGTCGAGGGTGGAGGCCGAAACCGATTGTCACGGGACGCCGTCCGGCGTCGCGTGCCGCCGCATTTGACGCGCGCCTCCCCCCGGGCTGCGCGAATGGGAAAACAGAATGACTGACGTCCTGAACGGTCTCGCCATCAACGGTCAGATCGCATCGGCCACGACCTTCACCGGCAAGAAGCGCATCCGCAAGTCCTTCGGCCGCATCCCCGAAGCCGTCGCCATGCCCAACCTGATCGAGGTCCAGCGCGCCTCCTACGAGCAGTTCCTGCAGCGCGAGGTCCGTCCCGGCCAGCGCAAGGACGAGGGCATCGAGGCGGTGTTCAAGTCGGTGTTCCCGATCAAGGACTTCAACGAGCGCGCCGTCCTGGAATACGTCTCGTACGAGTTCGAGGACCCCAAGTACGACGTCGAGGAATGCATCCAGCGCGACATGACCTATGCCGCGCCGCTGAAGGTCAAGCTGCGCCTGATCGTGTTCGAGGCGGACGAGGAAACCGGCGCGCGCTCGGTCAAGGACATCAAGGAACAGGACGTCTACATGGGGGACATCCCCCTGATGACGGACAAGGGGACCTTCATCGTCAACGGCACCGAGCGGGTCATCGTCTCGCAGATGCACCGGTCGCCGGGCGTCTTCTTCGACCATGACAAGGGCAAGACCCACTCCTCGGGCAAGCTGCTGTTCGCCGCGCGGGTGATCCCTTATCGCGGCTCGTGGCTGGACTTCGAGTTCGACGCCAAGGACGTGGTGTTCGTGCGCATCGACCGTCGCAGGAAGCTGCCAGCGACCACCTTCCTTTATGCGCTCGGTATGGACGGCGAGGAGATCCTGCGGACCTTCTACGAGACCGTGCCCTACGAGAAGCGCGGCGAAGGCTGGGTCACGCCCTACAAGCCGGAACGCTGGAGAGGCGTTAAGCCCGAGTTCGACCTGATCGACGCCGACACCGGCGAGATCGTCGCCCAGGCCGGCCAGAAGATCAGCGCCCGCGCGGCCAAGAAGCTGGGGGACACGACCAAGTCGCTGTCGCTGGCGGCCGACGCCCTGGTGACCCGCTATCTGGCGGCCGACGCCGTCAACTTCGAGACCGGCGAGATCTACGCCGAGGCCGGCGACGAGCTGGACGCGCCGACGATCGAGCTGCTGGAGTCCAAGGGCTTCACCACCATCGACGTGCTGGACATCGACCACGTCACGGTCGGCGCCTACATGCGCAACACCCTGCGGGTGGACAAGAACACCGGTCGCGAGGACGCGCTGTTCGACGTCTATCGCGTCATGCGCCCGGGCGAGCCGCCGACCCCGGAAGCCGCCGAGGCCATGTTCAACAGCCTGTTCTTCGACTCGGAGCGCTACGACCTGTCGGCCGTGGGCCGGGTCAAGATGAACATGCGTCTGGAAACCCCCGAGGTCTCCGACGAGATCCGCGTGCTCCGCAAGGACGACGTGCTGAAGGTGCTGCAGATCCTGGTCGGGCTGAAGGACGGCCGCGGCGAGATCGACGACATCGACAACCTGGGCAACCGCCGGGTGCGTTCGGTCGGCGAACTGCTGGAGAACCAGTACCGCGTCGGCCTGCTGCGCATGGAGCGGGCGATCAAGGAGCGGATGAGCTCGGTCGATATCGACACGGTGATGCCGCACGACCTGATCAACGCCAAGCCGGCCGCCGCCTCGGTGCGCGAGTTCTTCGGCTCGTCGCAGCTGTCGCAGTTCATGGACCAGACCAATCCGCTGTCGGAGATCACGCACAAGCGTCGCCTGTCGGCGCTGGGGCCGGGCGGTCTGACGCGCGAGCGGGCGGGCTTCGAGGTCCGCGACGTTCACCCGACCCACTATGGCCGCATCTGCCCGATCGAGACGCCGGAAGGTCCGAACATCGGCCTGATCAACTCCCTGGCCACCCACGCCCGGGTCAACAAATACGGCTTCATCGAAAGCCCGTACCGGCGCGTCAAGGACGGCAAGGCCCTGGACGAGGTGGTCTACATCTCGGCCATGGAAGAGGCGAAATACACGATCGCCCAGGCCAACATCGGCCTGAAGGACGGCATGATCATCGACGAACTGGTCCCCGGCCGGATCAACGGTGAATCCCAGCTGCTGATCCGCGCCGACGTCGACATGATGGACGTGTCGCCCAAGCAGGTCGTCTCCGTCGCCGCCGCCCTTATCCCCTTCCTGGAGAACGACGACGCCAACCGGGCCCTGATGGGCGCGAACATGCAGCGTCAGGCCGTGCCGCTGGTCCAGTCCGACGCGCCGCTGGTCGGCACGGGCATGGAAGCCGTGGTCGCCCGTGACTCGGGCGCCGTGGTCGTGGCCCGCCGCGACGGCGTGGTCGAGCAGATCGACGGCACCCGCATCGTGGTGCGCGCCACCAACGAGCTGGATGCCGGCCGTTCGGGCGTCGACATCTATCGCCTGTCGAAGTTCCAGCGTTCGAACCAGTCGACCTGCATCAACCAGCGCCCGATCGTGCGCGTGGGCGATGAAGTGAAGGTCGGCGACGTGATCGCCGACGGTCCCTCGACCGAGCTGGGCGAACTGGCCCTGGGCCGCAACGCCCTCGTCGCCTTCATGCCCTGGAACGGCTACAACTTCGAGGACTCGATCCTGATCTCTGAGCGCATCGTGCGCGACGACGTCTTCACCTCGATCCACCTCGAGGAGTTCGAGGTGATGGCCCGCGACACCAAGCTGGGGCCGGAAGAAATCACCCGCGATATCCCGAATGTCGGCGAGGAGGCCCTGCGCAACCTCGACGAGGCCGGCATCGTGGCGATCGGCGCCGAGGTCCAGCCGGGCGACATCCTGGTCGGCAAGGTGACGCCGAAGGGCGAGAGCCCGATGACCCCGGAAGAGAAGCTGCTGCGCGCCATCTTCGGCGAGAAGGCTTCTGACGTCCGTGACACCTCGCTGCGCCTGCCGCCCGGCGTCGCCGGCACGATCGTCGACGTGCGGGTGTTCAACCGCCACGGCGTCGACAAGGACGAGCGCGCCATGTCGATCGAGCGCGACGAGATCGAGCGCCTCGGCAAGGACCGCGACGACGAGCTCAAGATCCTGGAGCGCAACGTCTACGGCCGCCTGAAGCCGCTGCTGCTGGGCAAGAACGCCGTCTCGGGTCCCAAGGGCCTGGGTCGCGGCGAAGTCACCGAAGCCAAGCTGGGCGAGCTGTCGCGCGGCCTGTGGTGGCAGATCGCGCTCGACGACGAAAAGGCCATGGGCGAGCTCGAGGCTATGAAGAAGTCGTTCGAGGACGCGCGCAAGGCTCTGGACCGTCGTTTCGAGGACAAGGTCGAGAAGCTGCAGCGCGGCGACGAACTGCCCCCCGGTGTGATGAAGATGGTCAAGGTCTTCGTGGCCGTGAAGCGCAAGCTTCAGCCCGGCGACAAGATGGCCGGCCGTCACGGCAACAAGGGCGTCATCTCCAAGATCCTGCCGATCGAGGACATGCCGCACCTGGAAGACGGGACCTCGGTCGACGTCGTTCTGAACCCGCTGGGTGTGCCCTCGCGCATGAACATCGGCCAGATCTTCGAGACGCACCTGGGCTGGGCCGCGGCCGGTCTGGGCAAGCAGATCGCCGGTTTGCTGGACGCCTGGCAACAGGGCGGACAGAAGCAGGCCCTGGTCGAGCGTCTGACGCACATCTACGGCGCCGACACCCCGCTGCCGCAGGACGAGGACGACCTGGTCGAGCTGGCCCGCAACCTGTCGAAGGGGGTTCCGTTCGCGACGCCCGTGTTCGACGGCGCGCACATCTCGGACATCGAGGACCTGCTTGAGGAAGCCGGCCTGGAGCGTTCGGGCCAGTCGATGCTGTACGACGGCCAGACCGGCGAGCAGTTCAAGCGTCCGGTCACGGTCGGCTATATCTACATGCTGAAGCTGCACCACCTGGTCGACGACAAGATCCACGCCCGTTCGATCGGACCCTACTCGCTCGTTACCCAGCAGCCGCTGGGCGGCAAGGCCCAGTTCGGCGGACAGCGCTTCGGCGAGATGGAGGTGTGGGCGCTGGAAGCCTACGGCGCGGCCTACACCCTGCAGGAGATGCTGACGGTGAAGTCCGACGACGTGGCCGGCCGGACCAAGGTCTACGAGGCCATCGTCCGTGGCGACGACAGCTTCGAGGCCGGCATTCCCGAGAGCTTCAACGTGCTCGTCAAGGAAATGCGCTCGCTGGGTCTGAACGTGGAGCTGGAGAACAGCTGACAGCCACCCCACGTTCGTCACCCTCGGACTTGATCAGAGGGCCGGACGTGGGGCGCGGCCGATGCCTCCGTTTCGCAACTTGCTCGCTGAACGTCCGATCCTCGGATCAAGTCCGAGGATGACGGAGTAGGCGGTATAGATTTTATCGCGGCCCCCGCCGCAGAAGGAACTCAAGATGAACCAGGAAGTCCTGAACATCTTCAACGCGGTCCCGGTCACGCCGACCTTCGACCAGATCAAGATCGCCCTGGCCTCGCCCGAAAAGATCCGCTCGTGGTCGTTCGGCGAGATCAAGAAGCCCGAGACCATCAACTACCGGACGTTCAAACCCGAGCGTGACGGCCTGTTCTGCGCCCGCATCTTTGGCCCGACCAAGGATTACGAATGCCTGTGCGGCAAGTACAAGCGCATGAAGTACAAGGGCATCATCTGCGAGAAGTGCGGCGTGGAGGTCACCCTGGCCCGCGTCCGGCGCGAGCGGATGGGCCACATCGAACTGGCCAGCCCGGTCGCCCACATCTGGTTCCTGAAGTCCCTGCCGAGCCGCATCTCGCTGATGCTCGACATGGCGCTCAAGGACGTGGAGCGGGTGCTCTACTTCGAGAACTACATCGTCACCGAGCCGGGCCTGACCCCGCTGAAGCAGAACCAGTTGCTGACGGAGGACGAGTTCTATCGCTACCAGGACGAGTTCGGGGATGACGGCTTCACCGCCGAGATCGGCGCCGAGGCCGTGCGCAACCTCTTGATGGGCATCGACCTGCACGCGGAGGCCGAACGCCACCGTGGCGAATTGGCCGACAGCCCCTCGGAAATGAAGGCCAAGAAGGCCTCCAAGCGCCTGAAGTTGATCGAGGCCTTCCTGGAATCCGGCAACAAGCCGGAGTGGATGGTCCTGACGGTCGTGCCGGTCATCCCGCCGGAACTGCGCCCGCTGGTGCCGTTGGACGGCGGCCGTTTCGCCACCTCCGACCTGAACGACCTGTATCGCCGCGTCATCAACCGCAACAACCGCCTGAAGCGGCTGATGGAGCTGCGCGCCCCCGACATCATCATCCGCAACGAAAAGCGTATGCTGCAGGAATCGGTCGACGCCCTGTTCGACAACGGCCGTCGCGGCCGGGTGATCACGGGCGCCAACAAGCGTCCGCTGAAGTCGCTGGCCGACATGCTGAAGGGCAAGCAGGGCCGCTTCCGCCAGAACCTGCTGGGCAAGCGCGTCGACTACTCGGGCCGTTCGGTCATCGTGGTCGGCCCCGACCTGAAGCTGCACGAGTGCGGCCTGCCCAAGAAGATGGCTCTGGAGCTGTTCAAGCCGTTCATCTACGCGCGCCTCGACGCCAAGGGCCTGTCGGGCACGGTCAAGCAATCCAAGCGGATGGTCGAGCGCGAGCAGCCGCAGGTCTGGGACATCCTGGAAGAGGTGATCCGCGAGCACCCCGTCATGCTGAACCGGGCGCCGACGCTGCACCGTCTGGGCATCCAGGCGTTCGAGCCCAAGCTGATCGAGGGCAAGGCCATCCAGCTGCACCCGCTGGTCTGCGCCGCGTTCAACGCCGACTTCGACGGCGACCAGATGGCCGTCCACGTCCCGCTGAGCCTCGAGGCCCAGCTGGAAGCGCGCGTCCTGATGATGTCGACCAACAACATCCTGTCGCCCGCCAACGGCAAGCCGATCATCGTGCCGTCGCAGGACATCGTGCTGGGCCTGTACTACCTGTCGCTGGTCAAGGACGGCGAGCCGGGCGAGGGCAAGCTGTTCGCCAACATCGGCGAGATCGACGCGGCCCTGGATGCCGGCGTCGTGACCCTGCACACCCGCATCAAGGCGCGGTGGACCGAGCAGGACAAGGACGGCAACGTCGTGACCAAGGTCATCGACTCCACGCCGGGCCGGATGAAGCTGGGGGCCCTGCTGCCGCAGAACCCGAACATCGGCTACCGCCTGCTGGAGAAGAACCTGACCAAGAAGGAGATCGGCAACCTGATCGATCAGGTCTATCGCCACTGTGGTCAGAAGGCGACGGTCATCTTCGCCGACCAGATGATGGGCCTGGGCTTCCGCGAGGCGGCCAAGGCGGGCATCTCCTTCGGCAAGGACGACATCGTCATCCCCAAGAAGAAGACCGAGATCGTCGACGCCACCCGCACCCTGGTCGAGGAGTACGAGCAGCAGTACGCCGACGGCCTGATCACCAAGGGCGAGAAGTACAACAAGGTCGTCGACGCCTGGGCCAAGGCCACGGACCGGGTCGCCGACGAGATGATGGGCGAGATCGCGCAGCCGCGCGTTCTGGCCAGCGGCCGGACCGCCGAGATCAACTCGGTCTATATGATGGCCAACTCCGGTGCCCGCGGTTCGCAGGCCCAGATGAAGCAGCTGGGCGGCATGCGCGGCCTGATGGCCAAGCCGTCGGGCGAGATCATCGAGACGCCGATCGTGTCGAACTTCAAGGAAGGCCTGACCGTCCTTGAGTACTTCAACTCGACCCACGGCGCCCGCAAGGGTCTGGCCGACACCGCGCTGAAGACCGCCAACTCGGGTTATCTGACCCGCCGTCTGGTGGACGTGGCGCAGGACTCTATCGTTACCGAGGACGACTGCGGCTCGACGCGCGGGATCACCCTGCGCGCAGTGGTCGAGGGCGGCGACGTCCTCGTCTCCCTGGGCCAACGGGTCCTGGGTCGCTATGCGGCCGAGGACATCAAGGAGCCGGGGACCGACACCGTCCTGTTCCCCGCCGACACCTATCTCCAGGAAGAGGAGGTCGAGGTCATCGACACCGCGGGCGTCCAGTCGGTCAAGGTCCGTTCGGCCCTGACCTGCGAGGCGGAAGCCGGCATCTGCTCGTACTGCTACGGGCGGGATCTGGCGCGCGGCACCAACGTCAACATGGGCGAGGCCGTGGGCGTCATCGCGGCCCAGTCGATCGGCGAGCCGGGCACCCAGCTGACGATGCGGACCTTCCACATCGGCGGCACCGCCCAGGTGGCCGAGACCAGCTTCTACGAGGCGACCAACGCCGGCACGATCCGCATCGTCGGACCGACCGTCACGGCCGCGCATGGCGATCTGGTCTCCATGAGCCGCAACGTGGTCATCACGGTGCTGGTCGACGGCAAGGACCGCGAATCCTACAAGGCCCCCTACGGCGCGCGCATCCGCGTCAAGGAAGGCGAGACGGTCAAGAAGAGCCAGCGCCTGGCCGAGTGGGACCCCTACACCACGCCGATCATCACCGAAGTGGGCGGCATCGTCCGCTTCGAGGATCTGGCCGAGGGTCTCTCGTTCCGCGAGGAGACCGACGAAGCGACGGGTATCGCCCAGCGCGTCGTCATCGACTGGCGCGCATCGCCGCGCGGTTCGGACCTGCGTCCGGCCATGGGCATCACGTCGCAGGACGCCTACGCCAAGCTCGCCTCGGGTTCGGACGCCCGTTACCTGCTGCCGGTCGGGGCCATTCTGTCGGTCGCCAACGGCGACGAGGTCAAGCCCGGCGAGATCCTGGCCCGTATCCCGACCGAGGGTGCCAAGACGCGCGACATCACCGGCGGTCTGCCGCGGGTGGCCGAGCTGTTCGAGGCCCGTCGTCCCAAGGATTGCGCGGTCATCGCCGAGATGGACGGTCGCGTCGAATTCGGTCGCGACTACAAGAACAAGCGCCGCATCAAGATCACCCCGGAGCCGGACGCGGACGGCAACCAGGGCGAGGCGGTCGAGTTCCTGATCCCCAAGGGCAAGCACATCTCCGTCCACGACGGCGATCTGATCCAGAAGGGCGACTACATCATCGACGGCAACCCCGATCCGCACGACCTGCTGCGCATCCAGGGTGTCGAGGCTCTGGCCGAATACCTGGTGAACGAGGTGCAGGAGGTCTATCGACTGCAGGGCGTGCCGATCAACGACAAGCACATCGAGGTGATCGTTCGCCAGATGCTGCAGAAGGTCGAGATCCTGGATTCGGGCGAGACCACCCTGATCAAGGGCGACACCGTCGAGATCGCCGAGGCCGTGGCCGAGAACGAGAAGGTCGAGAAGCGTGGGGGCCGCCCGGCCACGACCCAGCCCGTCCTGCTCGGCATCACCAAGGCGTCGCTGCAGACCCGCAGCTTCATCTCGGCGGCGTCCTTCCAGGAGACCACCCGCGTCCTCACCGACGCCTCGGTCAACGGCAAGAAGGACACGCTGGAAGGCCTCAAGGAGAACGTCATCGTGGGCCGCCTGATTCCGGCGGGCACGGGGGCCTATCTGCGGGCCCTGCAGAAGATCGCCAACGAACGCGACGCGGTCCTGACCTCGACGCGCGAGGCGGCGGTCGAGCCCCTGCCGGCCGACCTGCAGCTGGAGCTGGCCGAGAGCGAGTGATCGCCTTCGGCGCCTGACATGGAAAAGGCGGCGTCTCGCGACGCCGCCTTTTTCTTTGCCTGAGGAGACCCTTCGTTCGGGCCGCCGATGGGCGTGGGCGCTAGGAAGAGGCCGCCGTCTCCACCGCTCCCGGCTCCAGCGCATAGACCCGGGCGCAGTATTCGCAGGTGACGTGGATCTTGCCGTCGGGCTCGATCATGTCGGCGCGCTCCCCCGGGCTGAAGGAGGCCAGCACCGTCTCGATCCGGTCGGCCGAGCAGCGGCACTGGGCCTTCAGTGGCAGGGCGTTCTCCAGCCGCACGCCGTCCTCGTGGAACAGGCGGAACAGCAGCGTCTCGGGCGCGATCGTCGGATCGACCAGCTCGTCGTCGGCCAATGTGTGGAACAGGGCGCGGGTGCGGTCCCAGACCTCCTCGGTCGAACCCCGCGCCTCGTCGCCCGCGATCAGCTGGATCAGGGCCCCGCCCGCGCGCCAGGTCGTTCCGGCCTCGGTCGTGACCGAGCCGACCGCCAGCCTCACCTTGGTCGGGATCTGCTCGGACTGTTCGAAATAGTGTTCAGCGGCCAGCGACAGGCTCTCGCCCTCGATCGGCGTGATACCCTGGGTCCGCTCGAAGTCGGGGCCGCGGTCCAGGGTCATGACGAACACGCCCTGGCCCAGCAGGCTGCGCGCGCCGGGCCGCGCGAACCCGGTCGAGGCTTCGGCCACCTTGGCCTCGTCGTAGCGGCAATAGCCGCGCAGATAACCTTGCGTGTCGTAGTCGGCGACGACGTAGCGGACCGGGCCGTCACCCTGGGCCTGGACGATCAGCCGGCCCTCGAACTTCAGGCTGGAGCCAACCAGAGCCGCGAGCGCGCAGGCCTCGCCCAGCAGGGCCGCGACCGGCTCAGGGTATGCATGGGCCGACAGGATGGTGTCGATGGCTTCGCCCAGCCGCACCAGGCGGCCGCGCACGGGCCAGCCCTCGATCTGGAAGGCGGCGGCGAGATTGTCGGTGGGCGCGGCGTGCGCCGGCGCGTGATCGGTCACGGCGGTGTCCTGAGAAGCGGAAAATCGGTGAAGGGCGCAAGATAGGAAACCACGGGGGCGATGGTAAGGCCCGGCCGCGATGGCTATCTGTGGGTCAGATCGACGCCAGGCGGCGTCGGTGCCGAGGCCCTTCGCTGCGACGAGATACTGCTCCATGCCCGCAAGACCAACCCTGAAGCCCCTGAGACAGCAGTCGATCGTCGTCACAGGCGCGACCTCGCGGATCGGGCTGGCGACCGTGCAACGGGCGGCGAAGGCGGGGGCCTGTGTGTTTCTGATCGACGACGACGCGGCGGCGCTCGGCCGACTGGTCGAGGGGTTGCAGGCCCAAGGCGCGCGCGCCGCCTATGCGGTCGCGGACGTCGCCGACTACGAGGCCGTTCAGGAGGCCGCGGACAAGTGCGAGCGGCTGTTCGGGGGGTTCGACAGCTGGGTCAATGTGGTCGGTATTTCGACGCCCGACTATCTGGACGAGGCGTCGCCCGATGACCCCGACTGGCTGTTCGACGTGGTCTGCGACCGGTTGATCAACGGATCGGCCGTCGCGTCCGATCACCTGAAGCGGCGCCCCGGCGGCGGCACCATCGTCAATGTCGGCGCCAGCCTGTCGGACATGCCTTCAGCCCTGATCGAGGCCCACGCGGCGTCGAAGTCGATGGTCAAGACCTTCACCAACACCCTGCGGTCGCAGATGGCGGAGGAGGGGGTCCCGGTCCGGGTCTCGCTGGTCAAGCCCGGGCCGATCGTCGGCGCGGGCGGCCCGGCGCCGCGCGTGCCCCAGCCCGTCTATGCACCGCAGGTCGTGGCGGACGCCATCCTGTGGTGCGCGACCCATTCGGTCCATGAGATCACCGTGGGGGGCGCGGGGCGATTGATTGCCATGATCTACGCCGCCGCGCCCGAGATCGCGGAACCTCTGCTGTCCAGATTCGCTCCTGTCTCCGTGCGGGACGGTGGTTCCGACTGGCGCACCGACGCCGACGGTCTCTACGAACCGACCGAAGACGGGTTCGACGAGGAGTTTCAGTATCCCATGGTCCGGAATTTCAGCGCGCTGGCCGAAGTCAGAAAACATCCCGGCATCACTGCCGGAACCCTGGGCCTGATCCTTCTGGCGGCGGCCGGCACGATGCTGTTGACCCAGCGGACGGGGCCGCGCCGCTACGAGCAACTGCGCAGCCGGATCGATCCGCGTGGCTGGATCGACGCCGAGGCCCTGCGCCACCGCTTCGAGGACATCTCGCGCGGTCTGACGGAACGTGCCGAAGAACTGGGAGACCGCGCCGGCGACTTCTCCGACGACGCCCGCCACGGGGCCCGCAAGCTGCTGAGGCGCGGCCAGCGGGCGGTGTCCGACACGCAGCGCCGTAAGTACGCGCACGAGGTCCGTCGCTATGCCGACGAAGCCGGCCGCTATGCCCGCGGGCACGCCCGTGAGGGTGGGGCCCTGCTGGCCGTCGCGACCATCGCGGCGGCGATCGGCGCGGCCGCGTTGGAGAGCCGGCGTCCCGACAGCCAGGTCCGGCGGATCACCGGGCTGTAATCGCCCTCACAAACCCGTTGCTGCATCTGCGAAGGTCGGCGAAAGAGGGGCATGGCCGCCCTTCCGACGCTGATCTTCGACTTCGACTCGACCCTTGTAAGGATCGAGACGCTTGAGGCGCTCGCCGATATCGCCCTGGAGGGCCGTGCGGACGCGCAGGCCGTCAGGGATCAGGTCGGCAGTCTGACCGATCAGGCCATGGCCGGACAGATCGATTTCGGTCAGGCGCTGCGCGCGCGGCTGGCGCTGCTGCCGCTGCAGCGCGAGCACGTCCAGGCGTTGGCCGACCGCATCCTGGACGAGGGCACCCCGTCGGTGCGCCGGAACCTGAAGTTCTTCAACGATCATGCCGACCGGATCGTCATCCTGTCAGGCGGCTTTCGCGAAATCATCGCGCCGATCGCCCAGCGCCTGGGCGTTTCGCCCGAGCGGGTGCTGTGCAACGACCTGGTCTACGACGCCGAGGGTCGGGTCACCGGCGTCGACGACGCCAACCCCTTGTCGCATGAGAACGGCAAGCCCGAGGTGATCAAGGGCCTGGGCCTGAGCGGCCCCGTGGTCATGGTCGGCGACGGCTGGAACGACGCCGAGGTCAAGCTGAAGGGCGCGGCCGACCGGTTCTATGCCTTCACCGAGATCGCCCGGCGCGAGCGGGTGGTCGAGGTCGCCGACGCCGAGGCCCGCTCGATCGACGAACTGCTGCACGCCGAGGGTCTGGCCGGGCGCTGGAGCTATCCGCGCAGCCGCATCCGCATGCTGCTGCTTGAAAACATCCACCCGGCGGCGGTCGAGCGACTGGAAGAGGCGGGATATTCGGTCGAGACGATGAAGGGCGCTCTGGACGAGGACGACCTGATCGACCGGATCAAGGGCGTCCATGTCCTGGGCATCCGGTCCAAGACGAACGTCACCGAACGGGTTCTGGAGACCGCGGATCGCCTGATGGCCGTGGCGGCCTTCTGCATCGGCACAAACCAGATCGATCTGGACGCCGCCGCCGCCCGGGGCGTGGCCGTGTTCAACGCCCCCTATTCCAACACCCGCAGCGTCGTGGAACTGGCCATCGGCCTGACCGTCGCCCTGATGCGCGACGTGGTCGACAAGTCCGCCGCCATGCACGAGGGACGCTGGAACAAGTCGGCGGACGGCTCTCGCGAGCTGCGCGGCAAGACGCTCGGCATCGTCGGCTACGGGGCCATCGGATCCCAGCTGTCGGTGCTGGCCGAGGCCCTGGGCATGCGGGTGGTCTTCCACGACCTGTCCGAGCGGCTGGCGCTCGGTAACGCGCGGCGCATGCGGTCGCTGGACGCCCTGCTGGCCGAGGCGGACGTGGTGTCGCTGCATGTCGATGGGCGCAAGGAGAACACCAACCTGATCGGAGCGGCGCAGTTCCAGGCGATGAAACCGGGGACCCTGTTCCTGAACCTGTCGCGGGGGCACGTCGTCGACATCGGGGCCCTTTCTCAGGCCATCGGCTCGGGCCGGGTCGGAGGGGCGGCCCTCGACGTTTTCCCGGAGGAACCGCGCACCAACGCCGATCCGTTCGACAGCCCGCTGCGAGGCCTGAAGAACGTCATCCTGACGCCCCACATCGGCGGCTCGACCGAAGAGGCGCAGGAAGCCATCGCCGAGTTCGCCGCAGAGCGACTGCTGGGCTATCTGAACCGCGGAGACACGACCTTTTGCGTCAATCTGCCGAACGTGCAGCTGGCCGAGGTCTCGGGCGGGCACCGCATCCTGCACATCCACCGGAACCAGCCGGGCGTCATGGCCGAACTGAACCGCGAGCTGTCGGCGGCGGGGCTGAACATCCTGGGTCAGCACCTGAAGACCGACGAACGGACCGGCTACGTCATCACCGACGTGGACCGGGACTATGATCCGCAGGCGCTTCGGGTGCTGAAGAGTGTTGCCGGAACGCTGCGTTTCCGGCTGCTTCACTAGAAGCTTCCCTGACGGCATCTTGCGTCTGTCCGTGGACGGCGCAGACTGTCGCGGAACGGTCGCACACAGCCGGCCGACGGGAGGACTTCATGAACCGCTTTCTTCGCGGCGCGGCCCTGGCCGCGCTGACGCTCGCTGCATCGACCGCCCTGGCGACAGCCGCATCGGCGCAGTCCTATGGCCGTCTGGTGGTGCTGGGCGATTCGCTCAGCGACAACGGCAACCTGTTCCTGGCCTCGGGCGGCACCCAGCCGCCGTCGCCGCCTTATTTTCAGGGCCGATTCTCGAACGGGCCGGTCTTCGCCGAGCAGCTCGGGTTCAGCGCGGCGCGGTTCAATGGGCCGGTCACGGGCAGCATCAACCTGGCCTATGGCGGATCGCGCACCGACAACGCCGTCGCCTTCCCGCCCGGCATGCGTCAGCAGCTGACGACCTATGTATCGCGGGGCGGGACGTTCGGAGCCAATGATCTGGTCAGCGTCCTGGGCGGAGCCAACAACATCTTCCAGTCGATCGGTGCCTTCGCCGTCCTGCCACCGCAACTGCAAGGCAACCCGACCGGCTTCGTCGATCCGGTGATCCGGGCCGCTGTGACCGACATCAACTTCATCGTCGGCGACATCGCCTCGCGCGGTGCCGGCACCATCCTGGTCACCAACCTGCCGCGGCTCGGCACCACGCCGCAGTTCAGCCCGACGCCGCTGGCCGCCCTCGCCGACTATGCCGGTTCCCAGTTCAACGGCCAGCTGGCGACCTCGCTGCTGACCCTGGCTCCGACCCGGCCGAACACGAACATCATCCTGTTCGACCTCGCCAAGGTATCGGATCCGATCGCCGCCAATCCCGGCCGGTTCGGACTGACGAACGTCACCCAGGCCTGTTTCAACGGCGTGACGGTGTGCGCGGCGCCCGACACCTATCTGTTCTTCGACGGTGTTCATCCCACGGCGGCCGGACACCGGCTGCTGGCGACCCTGTCGGCCGACTATCTTTACTACGGCGACCGCGCGGCCGAAGCGACCTTCCAGGGCGAGACGGCCTTCCGTCACCGCGAGGACGCGCTGGACGCGGCCACGGGACGGTTGTCGGGCCAGGCGGCCTGGGAAGCCGGCACCTCGATCGTCGCCGGGGCGATCTACGACGCCTCGGGCTTCGACCAGCGCGGCTTCGCCTCCCAGGGCAAGGCGTCCAGCTATGGCGCGCAGCTCGGGCTCGAGACCGGCACCGAGACCCTGCGCTTCGGCCTGATGGGCGCCTGGCGCGTGGCGGACGTCGAGGCCGGCCCGTCCGAGTTCGAACTCCAGACCCTGTCGCTGGATCTGTACGGCGGCTGGCGTTCGGGCAATGTGTTCGTGAACGGCGCGGTCGGCGTCGCCAGCGAGGACTTCAACGACATCAGCCGCGTCAGCTCGCTGGCGGCGCTGGTGCAGACGGGCTCCACCCGCGGCTTCTCCTCGGGTGCCAAGGTCCAGGGCGGAATGTGGTTCGACGCCGGCGGCATCGCCGTGTCGCCCCGCGTCGCGGTCACCTGGGCCAGCTCCGAGATCGACGGTTACACCGAGCAGGGCTTCGCGGCCTCGTACCAGTACCGCGACCGCGAAGTGAAGGGCATCACGGGCGAGGTCGCCCTGCGCGCCGAGACGACCATGAGCGGCTTCAACCTCTTCGCCGAGGGCGGCTACCGCGACAGCCTGGACGACAGCTCCCAGGCCGTGCGCGTCGGCATCGCGGGCAATCCGGCCCAGGTGTTGTCGCGTTCGTTCGACGATCCGTTCGGCGGTTCGGTGCTGGCTTCGGCCGGGATCAGCGGCGACATCGGCCCGTTCGACCTGGAGGTCGGCTATCGCGGCCGCTTCGGCGACAACGCCGACAGCCACATGGGCGGCATCACCCTGACCCTGCCGCTCTCGTAAAACAGGCTCAGCTTTGCAGGAAGCGCGTCGGAGATGTCTCCGGCGCGCTTTCGCGTTTCGGTTCCAGGGGTGCGACGACCTGCCACCCCAGGTGCCCCAAAGTGGCCCCACGAAGTCTTAGAACGGCGTCCTGCGTCGATCGCGATCTGTTACGGATCATTGCGGCGACGCTCCTGACAGCTTTCTTCAAAGCGCCGACAGAGCCGACGACTTCATGCGCCGACCCTTGCCGACCCCCCGCTCCTTCCTGCTTCATTCCAGCCAGACGCTCGCCCTCGCGGGCGTCGCCGTCCTGGCCATGGCCATGGCCCCGGCCGTGCCCCAACCCGACATCCAGCCTGGCAGCCTGCCCGAGCTCCCGCCCGTGACGGCGGTGGCGGAGCCCGCCGGGCCCATGACGCGGATGATCGCCTTCGAGGAACCGGTCCGCGGCTTTCCGATCAACTCCCGCTTCGGCATGCGCCGCCTGGGCGGCGAGCGGGGGGTGCGGATGCACAAGGGGGTCGACATCGCCGCCCCGACCGGCACCGCCGTCTACGCCTCGGCCGAGGGCGAGGTGATGCGGATCGGCCGCCAGCCGGACGGCTATGGCAACTTCATCGAGGTTCGGCACCCCAACGGCATGACCACCCTGTACGCCCACCTCAGCCGTATCGACGTGGCCTCCGGCGACCGGGTCCTGGCCGGAGAGCGAGTCGGCCTGGTCGGCTCAACCGGCTATTCCACCGGCCCGCACCTGCATTTCGAGGTTCGCCGCGACGGGACGCAGATCAATCCCAGCCGGGTGGTCGGCGAGACGTTCGAGGTGGAGATCGACGCTCCCGTTCCTTACGCGAGCGTCGCCGCGTCCTGAGCGCGCCAGCGTCCAACATGACGTCGAATACAGTTTGCATGTAAAGCGTCCTTTGCTAGGCCTGTCGGCAGCCAGCAGTGGGGATGACGCATGAACGCCTTGACGCTCGAGGGCGTGAGCAAACGCTACGGTGACTTCCAGGCCGTTCGCGATCTCAGCTTCACCGTGAAGAAGGGCGCGATCTGCGGCTTTCTGGGGCCGAATGGGGCGGGCAAGACCTCGACCATCCGCATGATCCTGGGCCTGCAGCCGGCGACGACTGGCTCGATCCAGATTCTCGGCGCGTCCGACGGCCGTCAGGTCCGAGACCGCATCGGCTTCCTGCCAGAGGAGCGGGGTCTCTACAAAAAGATGACGCCGATCGACGCCATCGCCTTCTTCGGCTCCCTGAAGGGCCTGCCGACGGGGGAGGGGCGAAAGCGCGCGAAGGAGATGCTGGAGGCCCAGGGCCTCGGGGCCTCGAAGAACAAGAAGATGAAGGAGCTGTCCAAGGGGATGGCCCAGAAGGTCCAGCTGATCGCCTCGGTCGTGCATCGGCCCGAGTTCGTGATCCTTGACGAGCCGTTCAGCGGGCTGGACCCGGTCAATCAGCAGGGGCTGGAGACCGTGATCCGCGACCTGGCCGCCAATGGTGCCACGGTCCTGTTCTCGACCCACGTCATGCAGCACGCCGAGCGGCTGTGCGATCAGGTCGTTCTGGTGGCGCGGGGCAGGAAGGCCTTCGACGGCACGGTGGCCGAGGCGCGCGACACCTCGCGCCGGTTCCTCGATCTTGAAGGCGCGATCGCGGTCGAACAGGCTGGGGCCTTGCCGGGCGTGACCGGTGTCGACGTCGTGTCCGAACAGGACGGGGTGCGGGTGCTGAAGGCCGCGCTGGCCCAGGGTGCCGCAGGGCAGGACGCCCTGAAGGCGGCCTTCCTGACCGGGCTGGACGTCCGCCGCTTCGAGCTGAAGGAGCCGACTCTGCATGACGCCTTCATCGACCTGACCGGCGACCATCCCGACCAGGATCAGAGCGTGGCCCGGCCCACGAACGCTCCGGAGACCGTCTGATGAACCGCATCCTGTTGATCGCCCGGCGCGAGTTCATGGCCTATGCGCGGACCGTGGGCTTCTGGCTGTCGCTGCTGGCCTTCCCATTATTCGCCGTGCTGGGGGGGGCGATCCCGATCCTGATGGACAGCGCCGACGAGGTCCGGGCCGTGGTTCTGATCGAGGAGGGGCCCCAGGCCGCCGGTCTCGCCCAGGCGGTCCAGGGCCGTCTCGCCGACGAGGCCGAACGCAGCGCCCAGCGCGCGCGCGAGGCGGCGCAGCAGGCCGCCGAGGCGACAGGCATGCCGCCGGAAGCCACCCAGAACGCCGTGGCCCAGGCCGCGCGCCAGCGGATGCAGATCGTCGACACGCCCGCCGACCTGGCCCAGGCCACGCCTGGAGAGGCGCGTGACGCCCTGGTCCGGCGCTATCTGACCGACGAAACGCCCGAAGATCAGCGGCTGGACGCCGTCGTCTTCCTGGATCGCGCCGCCGAGGGGCCCTCGGCCCGGGTCTGGGCGGCCCGCGCGACCGACGACACGGTCGAGGACTTCGTGCGCGCGGCCTTGCGGGACGCGAACCGCGATCAGGTCTTGACCCAGGCCGGTATCGACCCCGCCGTGGTCGAGGCGACCGACGCCTTCCGGCCCGAGGTCACGCTGTTCTCGCCGCGGGCCTCGGACGGAGGCGAGGTGTCGTTCAAGGACCGGCTGCCCGGCATCATCGGCCTGGCCTTCGCCTTCATCCTCTGGTCGCTCATCATCACCGGGGCCTCGATCCTGCTGAACAGCGTGATGGAGGAGAAGTCGAACAAGATCCTCGAGGTCCTGCTGTCCTCGGCCTCCGCGACCGAGATCCTGACCGGCAAGGTCCTGGGGGTAGCGATGCTGACCCTGTCGGTGCTGCTGGTCTGGGGCGGGATCGGCGCGATCGGCCTCGTGTCCGCCGTGCCAGAGCAGGCCGTCAACATCTGGGAAATCCTGACCGCCAACGGCCTGATCTTCTACTTCCTGGGCTACATCGTCGGTGGCTATCTGATGTACGCGGTGCTGTTCGCCGCCATCGGCGCCTTCTGCGAGACGCCGCGCGACGCCCAGACCCTGATGGGTCCGATCATGATGGTCCTGGTCATCCCCATCCTGCTGGTCCAGTTCGCCCTGGTGAACCCGGACGCGCCCCTGGTGCGGTTCGCCTCCTGGGTGCCCTTCTTCACGCCCTTCCTGATGGCCGCTCGCGCGCCGTCCGGACCGCCCCTGATCGAGGTCATCGGCACCATGGCGGGCATGTTCGCCGTGGCCCTGCTGATGGTCTGGCTGGCCGGCCGGGCGTTCCGCGCCGGCGCCCTGTCGGACGTGAAGCTGAGCTGGAAGAGCTTCGGCCAGGCCATCGCGGGCGGGGGGCGGTAGAAACGTCCCTTCTCCCCTTGCGGGAGAAGGTGGCCCGGAGGGCCGGATGAGGGGTACGGCGAAGCGGATACGCTGACGGATCGGATGCACGCCGGTGAAGCAGAGTGTCACCCCTCATCCGTCAGCCTTCGGCTGCCACCTTCTCCCGCAAGGGAGGAAGGACAATTGAAAAAGGCCGCCCCGGTTGCCCGGGGCGGCCTTTGATCGTTCAGCCCTGATGCGAAATCAGGCGCGCGGGACGCGCGGCTTGGGCGGGGGCAGCAGCCCCTCGCGCTGGGCGCGCTTCCTGGCCAGCTTGCGGGCGCGACGGACGGCCTCGGCCTTCTGGCGGGCGCGCTTCTCCGAGGGCTTCTCGTAATGCACATGGCGTTTCATCTCGCGGAAGCTGCCTTCGCGCTGCATCTTCTTCTTCAGGGCCTTGAGCGCCTGATCGACGTTGTTGTCGCGAACGAAAATCTGAACCAGGTTCAACTCTCCTTTGGCCGCCCGCCGCGTCCTCTGATGTGTTCAGCGAGGCGGGCAGACAAATAAAATCCGATCCCGCAGGCGACAGCCCGGCGAGCGAAGGCGTGCGGATACACCAAGCCCCCCCGACTGTCCAGCCGGAGCGTGCCAATCGTCGCGCCCCCGTGGCGACGCTCGCGATGGTCGCGCGGACGCGGTATCGTTAGGGATGACCGAAACCCCTCATCTGCCGAACGCCGAGCCGGACTGGGCCGACGCCAGGGAGCAGGCGGTCCTGGGCACGGCCCTGAAACTGGCTCCCCGCCTGGGTTGGAACGCCCGGATGGTGCGCGAGGCCTGTGCAGCCGAAGGCTTGTCTGAGGGCGATCAGGAGTTGCTGCTGCCGAACGGCCCGCGCGACCTCGCGGCCCTGTTGTCCCGCCGACACGACGCGCGGGCGCTGGAGGCGCTGGGCTCGGCCGAGGGTCTGAAGATCCGCGAGCGAATCGCGCGGGCGGTCTCGGCGCGGATGGAGGCGGGGGCCGTCGATCTGGAGGCGACGCGCAAATGCGCCGGCTTCCTGGCCCTGCCGACCAACGCCGACCTGGGCCTGTCGCTGGCCTGGGAGAGCGCCGATCATCTGTGGCGCTGGGCCGGCGACACGGCCACGGACTGGAACCACTATTCCAAGCGCACCATCCTGTCGGGCATCCTGATTCCGGCCCTGACCATGCGCTGGTTCGAGGGACGGGACGCGGCCGAGGCATTCGTGTCGCGGCGGATCGACAACGTCATGGCCTTCGAGAAGTGGAAGGCGGGCAAGGACTTCGACGCCCCCCTGCGCCGCGCCACCGAGATGCTGAGCCGCCTGCGCTACGGCACGCGCTGACGGGCCTCAGCCCGGCGAGATCATCTTCTCGGGCCGCACCGCCTCGTCGAACTCCGCATCGGTCAGATAGCCGCCGCCGACGGCTTCCTCGCGCAGGGTCGTGCCGTTCTTGTGCGCCGTCTTGGCGATCCTGGCGCAGGCGTCGTAGCCCAGCTTGCCGTTCAGTGCGGTCACCAGCATCAGTGAGTTGTTCAGCCCGCGCTGGATGTTGTCGATGCGCGGCTCAATCCCGACCACGCAGTTGTCGGTGAAGCTGACCGCCGCGTCGGCCATCAACCGCACCGACTGCAGGAAGTTGTAGGCCATCACCGGGTTGAAGACATTCAGCTCGAAATGCCCCTGCGAGCCCGCGAAGGTGATCGCCGCGTGGTTACCGAACACCTGGACGCAGACCTGGGTCAGGGCCTCGCACTGGGTCGGATTGACCTTGCCCGGCATGATCGACGACCCCGGCTCGTTCTCTGGCAGGGCCAGTTCGCCGAGACCCGAACGGGGGCCGGAGCCCAGGAAGCGGATGTCGTTGGCGATCTTGAACAGCGAGGCGGCGACCGTGTTGATCGCGCCATGGCTCATGACCATGGCGTCGTGGGCGGCCAGGGCCTCGAACTTGTTCGGGGCCGTCGTGAACTTCAGGCCTGTGATCTGGGCGATCTTGTCGGCCACACCTTCCGCGAAACCGACGGGGGCGTTCAGGCCCGTGCCGACCGCCGTGCCGCCCTGGGCCAGCTGCATCAGGTCGGGCAGGGTGCTCTCGATCCGCTCGATGCCCTTGGCGACCTGCTGGACATAGCCGCCGAACTCCTGGCCCAGCGTCAGGGGTGTGGCGTCCTGGGTATGGGTCCGGCCGATCTTGATGATGTCCTTCCATGCCTGGGCCTTGTCGTTCAGGGCATTGTGCAGTGTCTGGAGCGCCGGCAGCAGGCGGTGGACCAACTCCTCGGCGCAGGCGACGTGCATGGCCGTGGGATAGGTGTCGTTGGACGACTGGCTCATGTTGACGTGGTCGTTGGGGTGGACCGGCTTCTTGGACCCCATCTCGCCGGCCAGCATCTCGATCGCCCGGTTCGAGATCACCTCGTTCGCGTTCATGTTCGACTGGGTGCCGGAGCCCGTCTGCCAGACGACCAGCGGAAAATGATCGTTCAGCTTGCCCTCGATCACCTCGTCGGCGGCGCGGACGATGACGTTCCCGATGGCCGGGTCCAGCCGCCCCAGCGCCATGTTTGTCTCGGCGGCGGCGCGCTTGACGATGCCCAGGGCCCGCACGATCGGCAGGGGCTGCTTCTCCCAGCCGATCTTGAAGTTCCCCAGCGACCGCTGCGCCTGGGCCCCCCAGTAGCGATCGGCGGCGACCTCGATGGGGCCGAAGGTGTCAGTTTCAGTGCGGTGTTCGGTCATCGGCGCTTCCATTGTTCGGGCGGGCTGCGCGGGCTATATAGCCAGCGGTCTGGCTAGGTGCGACATGAAACTGGGTGTGCTGGAGGCGAAGAACCGTCTGTCCGAACTGCTCGACAGGGCGGTCGCCGGCGAGGAGGTCGTGATCACCCGCCGGGGCGAGCCCGAGGTGGTTCTGACGCCCCTGCGCAAGACGGTGTCGCGAGAAGAGGCCGAGGCCGAGATGGCGCTCTGGGACGATTTGCGGGCGCGCTATCGCGGGCCGATCGGAACAACCGAGGAGACCAAGGCCGACATAAACTTCGGCCGCCGTTTTTGACGGGCTATGTCATCGATGCCTCGGTCTTCATTGCGGGGCTGGTCGAGGAAGATCAGACCCAGACCGCGAGGGCCCTTCTGATCGACGCTGAGGTCTCGGGCGCGGTCGCACCCGGTCATGTTCTCCTCGAAGTCATGAACGGGCTCTTGATGAAGGAGCGCCGAGGATTCATCGACAGGGCTTACCGTGAGGAAGCGCTGAACCGCTTCCTCGGCTACGGACTGCGGCTCGACACGGCCCGACAACCGGGTGCCGCGCATCGGCGAACCATGGATCTCGCCGATCGACACGGTCTGACGGTGTATGACGCGGCCTATCTGGAGCTGGCGCAACGAGAAGGTCTGGTGCTCGGCTCGCTCGACAAGGCGCTCCGTCGGGCCGCGCTTGCGCTCGGTGTGGACATCGCGCCGCGTTGACCTCCGACTGGGTCGTCTCCGGCAAGGTCCGCGCGCGCGAGGAGGGCGACGCCGTCGTCGTCATGATCGACGGCCTGACCACCCAGGCCAAATACTACAAGCCCCTGGTCTATGAGTTCTTCCGCAAGGAATGGCGCGGGTCGCGGCCGTCCTACGGCGACTTCGTCGTCGAGATCGTCATGGAGCACGTCGGCGATCCGCCGTGGATGGACCTCGACAATCTGGCCAAGGCCCTGCTGGACGCCATCAAGGGCTATCTCTTCCACGACGACGCCCAGGTGGCGCGGCTGCTGGTCGAGCGGCGCGAGGGCGAGCGCGAGCGCATCACCATCCGCGCCTATCCGCGTCAGGGCGCTTCGGGGTAGCGTTCGAACGCTGGCAGCCGATCCAGATGCCCCATCCAGCCGATCCGCTCGGCGATCTGGATCTGACCCTGAAGCGGGATGGCGTCAGGGTCATCCAGCGTGGCGCTCTGGATATCGATCTGCCCGGGGAAGATGACGTCGTTCGTATAGAACAGGCCGGTCCCGCACGCGCCGCAGAAACCCCGCCGCCCGTCCGCCGACGACGCGTACCAGACGGGGTCGCCCGTGATCGACACCTGATCGGCCGGGGCCAGCGCCCAGGCGACCGCGGGGGCTCCGGCGGCCTTCCGGCAATCGATACAGTGGCACAGGGCGTGATGGATCGCCTCGTCCGCCGTCTCGTAGCGGATCGCTCCGCAGTGGCATCCTCCGGTCAGCATCGATGTCTCCGTGTGTTCCCGTCTGTCTGCACGTCCCCTGTTGCCGGGGTGGTGTCAGGAGGGTCGATCGAATCTGAGGGTCGGAGCGAGCAATTGCATGTTGGCGCCGATGAAGACCTGAGGCTCGGACGCGGGGGCGAGGCCTTCCGCCTCCTCGCGGTCCTTGACGCAGGCCCGAACGGCGTTGCCCAGGGCGATGAAATCGGTGGCGGTCGGCAGGCGCTCGATCACGCAGCCGTCGAAATAGGGGTATATCGCATCCTCGCTGCACCCGAACGAGGCGCGGTCCCGGCGCGCGGCCGTCAGGATCATCCGGTTCGGCCCCGCCAGCCCATCGATAAAGGCTCCGGAGAAACAGGCCGACAGCACCAGGACGGTCGGCCGATCGCCGCACCAGCCGCGCACCAGCGTCGCCAGCAGCGTCGGCGTCAGGCTGACGTCCGGCCCGAACACCACGAACTCCGGCGAGCCGTGCGAGGTGATGTAGAGGAAGCATCCGCGCGGCGCCCGCGCGGCGGCCTCTCCGATCCGGGCCACGGCCTGTTCAGCGGTCACGACCGGGTTGGCGTCGGGACGCAGGGTGACGTCGACCATGGCGTCCCGCGAAAAGCCGGCTGCTAGGAAGCCCGCCGTCAGGTCGCGTCTCGCATTGTCGAAGGCCTGGATCGGTTCGCCGGTCGTCGTGCGCCAGTCGGCCGCGACGATCGCCGAGGCCCATCCGTCGAACCGGCTTTGGCCCTGGGCGGCCGAGCCGCTCAGCCAGACGAGGATGACGAGAGCGGCGATGCGGAGCATGGGCGGCTTTCCTGAATCCGGACGGCCCAGCCTAGCGGTCATCGCGCCGTTGCGAAGGCTATTTCTTGCGGAACTGGTCCAGGGAGACGACCTTGGGCCCGTCGTCGCCGGAGGGCGGCGGGTCCGTGCGCTTGGGTGCCGGCAGCTCGGCCACGGTCTGGGCGACCGGCTCGGGCGCCTCGAACTGCAGCAGGAACTGCACGCTGGGATCGTAGAAGCGCGTGACGGCCGTATAGGGCACGGTCAGGACCTTGGGCATGCCGCCGAACTTCAGCATGACCGAGAACAGGTCGTGCTCGACCGCCAGGTCCCAGTACTGGTGCTGAAGGACCACCGTCATCTCGTCCGGATACTTGGCGACCACGTCGGGCGGCACCGACACGCCAGGGGAGCGGGTCTTGAAGGTGATATAGAAATGGTGCGCGCCGGGGATGCCCGAGGGGCTGGCCGCGCGTTCGAGCGCGGAACGGATCACGCCGCGCAGGGCGTCCTGCGCGAGCTTCTCGTACTGCATCTCGTCGATCGGCTGGGCGTCGTCGGCCATCAGTGTCCTCGCTAGCGCGCTGACAGATAGCCGGGCCGGGCGGCGGGCGAAAGGTGGGACGGGCGGGAAAAGTCCCGGGCGTCTGTTGCCAGGCGCGCTGAAGGGAAGTGGGGGCTTCTGTTGCCAGGCGCCCCCGGGCCCCGCCCAGGGATCTGAACCCCTAGGACTTAAGTGTTCGAAGTCTGTCGAACCGCATTACGCGGCGAGACGGACTTCTCCAGCGAAGTTATCGTTCGCAGTTAGAAAATGGCCCGATACGGTGGGCCAGGACGAGCGAAAGCAGTCTTCTTTACACGTCCGTCGATGCTAGTCGGCCCCGCATCTCCCGCGATGACCGGGAGCGATTGGTGGAGCCGCCGGGAATCGCACCCGGGTCCGGTCCGCTTATTACAAGCGCGTTTATCGCCATATCCGGAGCAAGCCCCGGCAAGGACAATATAGGCGCAGGGGCGGTGAATTCCAAGTTCACAACCAAACCCATCCGTGCACCCCGGCGAAGGCCGGGGTCCAGGTCACGGACGCGGGCGGCCGGGATCGCGCGCCGCGTCTTTTGATCAAGCACGGAGCTTGCCATCTGGACCCCGGCCTTCGCCGGGGTGCACGGTGGGGTGGGCAGGGGGATCGGCCATGGACGCGGACGGCAGGCTTCAGATCGCGGCGGGCTTCGCCACGGCGCTCGGGCCGCGCGCGGACAATCAGGATTTCGGCGCGGTCCATATCGGCCCTCCCTCGGAACAGGCCCTTCACGGCGTGGTCGCCCTGGTCGCCGACGGGGTCTCCGGCTCCAAGGCGGGGCGGATCGCGTCGGAGCTCGCCGGCCGCACCTTCATCGACGCCTATGTCGATCAGAACCCTCTGAAGGGCGTCGCCTCCGCCGGCATCGGCGCCCTCGCCGGCTACAACCGCTGGCTCCACGCCAAGGGGCGCTCCGACCCCGACATGGCGGGCGCCGCCACCACCTTCACCGCCCTGGTGCTGCGGGGGCGCGAGGCGACGGCCCTGCATGTTGGCGACAGCCGGGCCTGGCATTTCCGCGACGGCGTCCTGACCCGACTGACCGAGGACCATGTGCTGGCCCAGCCCGGCCTCAGCCACGTCCTGTACCGTGCCATCGGCATCGAGCCGGACCTGCGTTTGGACACCCGCGCCGTCCCGCTGAAGGCCCACGACCGGCTGCTGCTCACGACCGACGGCGTCCACGTCGTGGTGTCGGAGGCGGACCTGACCCGCTTGCTGGCCCGCCGCGCCTCGTCGGAAGCCGACGCCCAGGCCATCGTCGACGCGGCCGCCGCCGCCGAGACCCGGGACAACGCCACCGCCATCGTCATCGACGTCATCCGCATCGGCGCGGTGGACCAGGACGCCATCGGGGCCGAGGCCGCCGACCTGCCGATCCTCCCGGCCCCCAAGGTCGGCGACAACATCGACGGCTTCCGGCTGGAGCGGATGATCTCCGACGGCAAATACACCCGGGTCTTCGTCGCCCGGGACGGGGAGGGCGCACCTCTCGTCGTCCTGAAGTTCCCCAAGCCCAAGCTGCTGTCCGAGGCCGGCGCGCGCGGGGCCTTCCTGCGCGAAAGCTTCATCGGCCGCCGCATCGACAGTCCCTACGTCGGCAAGACCCTGACGCTGGACCCCGGCCGCCAGAGCCGCCTCTACATCGCCCAGCCCCTGTATGTCGGCCGCACCCTGCATGCCCGGATCGCCGACGAGCCGTTCCAGATCCCCGAGGGCATCGACCTGTCCATCCGCCTGTCGCGCGCCGTCGCCGCCCTGCACCGCCTCGGGATCGCTCACCGCGACATCAAGCCCGACAACGTCATCCTCGAAACCAACGGCGGGATGAAGCTGATCGACCTGGGCGTCGCCCGCCTGCCGAGGACCCCGGAGTTTTCCGAGACCGAGGCCCCCGGCACCCCCGGCTACAAGGCGCCCGAGATGTTCGCCGGCAACCCCGGCGATGCCCGCACCGATCAGTACGCCCTGGGCGTCACCCTCTACCGCCTGTTCACCGGCGACTATCCCTCGGGTCAGGAGACCGATTTCAGCCGAATCCGCTTCGACAAGCCGACCCGCCCCACCACCCACCGCCCCGACATGCCCGCCTGGCTCGAAGCCGCCATCCTGCGGACCCTGTCCGTCGACCCCGCCGACCGCTTCGCCGACGTCGAGGAATTGATCCACGTCCTCGAAAGCGGCAGCGCCGCCGCCGTCCCGATGCGGCGCGATCTGTCGCTCATGGAGCGCGAGCCGGTGCGCTTCTGGCAGGCGGTCAGCGCGGGGCTGTTCGTGCTGTTGCTGGTGAGCTGGATGGTGCGGTGACTTGGCGCTTGCCCCCGGGCGTGTGGAGACGCTCTAAGGGTAACGCCGAATTCCCGGCGCGAGGGTTGGCACCGTGAATCCGAACAAGGCTCTTTGGGAAAAGGGTGATTTCACCCGCATCGCTGCATCCATGCGCGAGAGCGGCGAGGCCCTCGTTGACACTCTCGGCATCACGCCGGGCATGGCCGTCCTGGACCTCGGTTGCGGCGACGGCACCACGGCCCTTCCGGCCGCGCGTCTCGGGGCCGAGGTCCTGGGCGTGGACATCGCCGAGAACCTGGTTGCCGCCGGCAACGCCAGGGCTTCGGCCGCGGGTTTGTCCAACCTCCGCTTCCAGCAGGGCGACGCCTCTGACTTGCAGGGCCTGGAAGACGGGCGCTTCGATCTGGTGGTCAGCATCTTCGGTGCGATGTTCGCTCCGCGTCCCTTCGATGTTGCCAAGGAGATGGCACGGGTAACGCGCAGCGGAGGACGCATCGTCATGGGGAACTGGATTCCCGGTGATCCGACCCTCATCGCCCAGGTCCTGAAGATCAGCGCCGCCTATGCACCGCCTCCGCCCGAGGGCTTCATCAGCCCGATGACCTGGGGCGTCGAGACCAACGTTAGAGAGCGTTTCGAGACGGCCGGCGTCCCTGCCGCCAATATCACTTGTGCACCGGCGACCTATGTTTTTGCGGCTCCCCAGCCACCGCGCTGGATGGTCGAGAACATGAAGACCTTCTATGGCCCGACCATGAACGCTTTCGAGGCGGCATCGAACGATGGCAGGGCCGAGGCGCTCGAGGCCGAACTCGTGGACCTGTTCGAGACCCAGAATCAGGCTGGTCCGGAGGCCACCCGAATACCTGCGATTTTCTTGAAGGTCGTGGTCACGAAGTCCTGATGTCTAACGGTCGTGGAGCTTGAGGATTGCGAGCTTTCCCCGGCTACAGTGCCCGCCCCCAATCCCCGCACTGGTTCCTGAACCACGTCAGCTGCCGCTTCGCATAGTTCCGCGTCGCCTGCTGCATCGCGGTCGTCGCCTCGGCCTGGGTCATCTCGCCGGCCAGACCCGCCGTCAGTTCCCGCACCCCGACCGCCTTCATCGCCGGCAGCGCCGGGTCCAGCTCCCGAGCCGCCAGCGCCCGGACCTCGTCCAGCGCGCCGGTCTCCAGCATCGTCAGCACCCGCGCGTCGCAGGCGGCGTACAGCGCCTCGCGCTCCGGCTCGATCACCATTCGGTCATAGGTCCCCGGCGCCAGCAGCGGACGGGTCGAGGCCTGCCAGTCGGACAGCGACCGACCCGTCGCTCGCGCCACGGCCCAGGCCCGCGTCAGCCGCTGGCGATCCCCGCGCTCGATCGCGGCGGCGGCGGGCGGATCGAAGGTGGTCAGCCGCAGGCGGAACGCCGCCTCGCCCTCGGTGTCGTACAGCGCCGTCGCCTCTTCGCGCGCCGCCATCGGCACGTCGGGGATATCAGCCAGTCCCTTGGTCAGGGCCGAGAAATACAGCCCCGTCCCGCCCACGATCAGCACCGGTCGTCCCTGGGCCTGGAACGCCTCCAGCAGCGGCATCACCGCCCGCGTCCACCGCCCGACCGACCAGGCCTCCGAGGCGTCCACCGTGCCGTACAGGTGATGGGGCGCGCGGCCCTCCTCCTCCGGCGACGGTCGGGCGGTCAAGACCCGCAGGTCGGCGTACAGCTGCTGGCTGTCGGCGTTGACGATGGCGGCCCCCATCGCCTCGGCCATCTCCAGCGCGCGTCGCGACTTTCCCGAGGCGGTCGGTCCGGCGATCAGGGTGACGGGGGCGGGTCGGGGCACATCGGGCTCGCTAGCGACAAGGTCTGCGGATAGAACGCGCGTCCATCCCCTGCAACCGAGGCCGTCCCCGTGATCGACCGCGCCGCCGTCGAAGCCGTGTTGAACGCCATTCCCGACCCCGCCACGGGCCGGGGGCTGGTCGAGGCCGGGGTCGCCGAGGGCCTGACCGTGACCGCCGACCGGGCCGGCTTCGTCATCGAGGTTCCCGCCGCCCGGGTCGCCGCCTACGCCCCTGTCCGCGACGCGGCAGAGGCGGCGCTGAAGGCCATGCCGGGCATGAGCCGGGTGTCCGTGATCCTGACGTCCGAGGCCCCCGCGCCCGCGCGAAAGGCCAGCCTGTCGCGCGAGGCGGTGGATCAGGGCCGCCCCCGCGCGCCCGTGCCGACCGACCGACCGTCCCACGTCCGCCGCGTCATCGCCGTGGCCAGCGGCAAGGGTGGGGTGGGCAAGTCGACCGTGTCGGTGAACCTGGCCGCCGCCTTCGCCCGCGCGGGCTGGTCGACCGGCATCCTGGACGCCGACGTTCACGGTCCCAGCCTGCCGACCATGCTGGGTCTGTCCGGCCAGCCCGAATACCGCGACGGGATGATGGAGCCCCGCCGTGCCCACGGCCTGCTGGCCATGTCCGTCGGCCTGCTGACGAGGTCGGACGACGCCATGATCTGGCGCGGACCCATGGCCTCCCAGGCCCTGACCCAGATGCTGACCCAGACCCGCTGGGGCACCGAGGATCAGCCGCTGGACGTGCTGGTCGTCGATCTGCCGCCCGGCACCGGCGACGTGCAGCTGACCCTGATCCAGAAGACGCCGCTGGACGGGGTGGTGATCGTCACGACGCCTCAGGAGGTCGCCCTGGCCGACGCCCGCCGGGCCCATACCCTGTTCCAGCGCGTGGGCGTGCCCACGCTGGGCCTGATCGAGAACATGACCGGCGACGTCTTCGGGCGTGGCGGCGGCGAGGCGGAGGCGGCGCGGATCGGCGCAGCCTTCCTGGGCGATCTGCCGCTGCACGCTGATGTGCGCCGTGCCGGCGACGCGGGTTCGCCCCTGGCCGAGGGCGAGATGGCCGCCCGCTTCGATGCCATCGTCGTGAGGGTGATGGCCGCGGGGTGAGACACGCGCGCGCTTGGAATGCCGACGGCGGCCGGTATGATGACGCACGCCCACCGGTTCCGGAGTTCCGCCTTGTCCCTGTCTCTCGAGCGCGAGCTTGCGGTCGGCCCCGTCCCGGCCGTGGTCGCCCTGCCTGAGGGCTTCGACCCCGGTCGCTATCGGCGCAGCCACCGCGATGTGGCCCAGAGCGGCGTGGATCCGGCCCAGCACTGGCTCACCATCGGGCGGGCCGAGGAACGCGCCGGCCTGCGTCCCAACTGGCGCTATCCCCGGTTCCAGACCGCCTACTATCTGCTGAACAACCCCGACGTCGCCGGCCTGATCCGTGACGGCGTCGTCGACAGCGCCGCCGACCACTGGTTCCGCTTCGGTCGCGACGAGCATCGGCGAGGCCAGCGTCCGCTGGGCCAGGACTTCGACGAGGTCGCCTATCTGGACCGTCGTCACGACATCGCCTCCGCCGTGCGGCGCGGCGGCTACGCCAGCGGCTTCGACCACTGGCTGTGCTGGGGGCGCGGCGAGGACGAGGACGCGGCGACGTCGGTGCTACGGATTCCCCGCACCCGTCCGTCCACCGACGCGCTCAGCGCGGAACAGCAGTCCTTCTGGAAGGAGAACGGCTTCGTCATCCTGCCGGGCGCGATCTCGGCCGAGCGGTGCGACGAGGCCACCCGCCGGATCGACGAGATCTGGGCGACGCGCGCCACGGCCGACCACCCCTTCTGTATCGATGTGAAGCTGGAGACGCCCGAGCAGCGCCGCATCCCCATGGCGGCCGCGCCCGACGAGGCCAAGGCAGCACCCTACAAGATCAACGACAGCTTCATGGCGGACGACTTCTTCGCCGACATCGCCCTGGACCCCGAGGTGACCAAGGTCCTGCAATGGGTGCTGGAGGCCGACCCGTGCGTCGTCGCCTCGCTGAACTTCGAGCGCGGCAGCACCCAGGATTTCCACACCGACACCCTCTTCATGCCGGGCGGCCGCCAGGGCGCCATGACCGCCGCCTGGTTCGCCTTCGAGGATGTCTTCGAGGAGGCGGGGCCGCTGATCTACTATCCCGGCAGCCACCAGATCCCGATCTTCCGCTTCTCGACCGGCTCACCGGCCCATGTGGCATCGGAGTTCCACCTGTATCAGCACCACATGCGCGACAATGTGGATCGCCTGGCCCTGGTGCCGCAGAAATTCCTGCCCAGGAAGGGCGACGTCCTGATCTGGCACGAGTTGCTGTTCCACGGCGGCGCGCCGATCGTCGATCCGTCGCGCACGCGAAAGAGCTTCGTCTGCCACTACTGGAACTCTGACCTGATGCCGGCGGAAGAGCTGTCTCCCTGGAATGGCGTCTATCGTCAGAAGCGGGCCTATCTTGGCTGACACGGCGCTTTTCGGGCCCCCGATGCTCGTCGCGATCCTGGTCTCGACGGTCTGGCTCAGCCTGATCATCGGGGCGCGCTACCTGCTGATCGCCGGGGCCGTCTGGTTGGCCGTCTGGGGGCGGGCCTCGGGCGTCGGCATCCGCCTGAACCGCGAGCGGCCGTCGCGGCGCCTGATCGCGCACGAGATCAAGTTCTCGCTGCTGTCCACGCCGATCTATGCCTTCCCCACGGCCGTCGCCCTGGAGGCGTGGAAGGCGGGCGGGACGATGATCTACGTCGATCCGGCGGCCTGGCCCCTGTGGTGGCTGCCGGTCAGTTTCCTGTTGCTGCTGATCGTCCAGGACACCCACTATTACTGGACGCACCGCCTGCTGCATGATCGGCGGTTCTTCGGCTGGGCCCACGCCGCCCACCACCGCGCCCGCGACCCCAGCCCCTTCGCCAGCTTCGCCTTCGACCCGGCCGAGGCGGCGCTCACGGCCTGGCTCCTGCCGCTGCTGGCCTTCGTTATTCCGCTGAACCTCTGGATGCTGGCCGTGCTGCTGGCCGTCATGACCGCCACGGCGGTGATGAACCACTGCGGCTGGGAGATGTGGCCTCAACGCTGGGTCAGGGGTCGCGTCGGCTCGCAGCTGATCACCGCGACCCACCACAGCCGCCATCACACCCACATGAAGACGAACTTCGGCCTCTACTTCCGGTTCTGGGACCGGCTGTGCGGGACCGATGCGATGCCGGAAGCGAAGACGGTTCAGCCCGGCTCGACGACCACCGCCGTCCCATAGGCCAGGACTTCGGTCACGCCCGGCATGATCTCGTTGGATTCATATCGGATCGCCAGGACCGCGTTGCCTCCGGCGGCGCGTGCGTGTTCGAGCAGCAGATCGAAGGCCTCCTGGCGACCGGCCTCGGCCAGTTTCACATAGGCCCCGACCCGGCCGCCCAGCATCGACTGGACCCCGCCGATCGCGTCCGACACCAGGTTCCGGGATCGCACGGTGACGCCGCGCACCACCCCGATGTGGCGGGTCACACGGTGGCCGGTGATGTCGTTGGTGGTCGAGGTCAGCATGGCGGCGTCTCCTGATCTCAGATGCGGTCCAGCACGCGAAAGGTGAAGGCGTGGTCGTCCTTCTCGCCCGCATCATGCCGTTCGTTCAGCGTTTCGCGAAAGAGGCTTTCGTCGAAGGCCGGAAACCAGGCGTCCCCCTCCGGCTCGGCCTCGACCTCGGTGACATACAGCCGGCGCGCGCGGGGCAGGGCCGCCTCGAACAGGGCAGTGCCGCCGATCACGCAGATCTCGTCGATCCCGTCGTCCTCGGCCGTCTCGCGCGCGATGTCGATCGCATCGGCCAGGTTGGAGCAGACCACCGCTCCCTTGGCCTTGCCCGCCTCTTCGTAGGACAGGTCTCGCGTTAGCACGAGGTTCAGCCGGCCGGGCAGGGGCTTCAGCGGCAGGCTTTCCCACGTCGACCGCCCCATGATGCAGGGCTTGCCGAGCGTGATCGCCTTGAACCGCTGTAGGTCGGACCGAAGCCGCCACGGCAGGTCGCCGTCCCGACCGATGACGCCGTTGCGCGCCCGCGCGACGACCAGGGCGAGGTGGGGGATGGTCATGTTCGCTTACGCCGGATTGTCGACATGCCATGTGCGCATCGCCACCATCAACTGTGCCACGGGCTGACGTTCAATGTCGCGGTCGGAATGTCCTCGTGCTTTTAGACGATCGTAGTTGTCGCCCATAAACTCCGTGAATTCGCCCCAAAGTGCGGATGGCCCGGAGACATCGACCCGCCCTGCGATCTCCAGCCAGTTTCTCACGGCCGTCATGCCGGTTGGCGGGTCATCAGAATGAGCTTCGATATCGACGTTGGCGAGATCAGAGATCGCCGCCTGATATCGGTACCGCTCTGTTTCCAGGACCAGGAGTTGTTTCTCTTGCCAGTGCGCTCCTTTGAAGCGGCGGCATCCTATGTCGAGTCCCAGCTCAAGTGGCATGTTCAGCCGGAAAAGCTCTCCAACCTTTGACGCCTTCATTCGAGACAGGTCGTGGATGCCGAACTTCGAGGCCTCGATCAGTTCAATGATCTTGTCGAGACGGTTCTCGCCAGCGTTCAGACGCTCCGATGCGATCCTCGGAGTGAAGTCTGCACGAATGACCACAAAAAGGATGGGCCGCAGTATCGGAAGGTAGGCGTCATCGAACGAGCAGTTGATGAAAACACTGCGCTCGAACACCGCTTCTAGCGCTTGTCTCGCGGAGGATGGGGGTCGTTGCCGTAGCTGCGCCGGTCCTTGATCGTTCCATCGCGACCGTGGACGTATAGTTCGCCGTGTTCACGCTTCGCGAAATCGACACCGAACCGGACTGCCGCTTCCTGGGTTGAGAAGTTCTTGGCCGCTCGCGATGAGCCCGCGCTGCGGACGCTCCAACCCCCGTGAGGGTTTGGAACGACATGTTTTCCTTTGCTCATTCCAAACCTCAGACGGCGACTCTCGCAGGAATATGGGGCCAAGCTTGGTACCCGTCCAGAGAGAAGTCCCCACGCTCGAACGAGAAAAGGTCCTGCCGGTCCGCCAGGGTCATCGTCGGGAAGGCCAGCGGCTGGCGGGCCAGCTGCAGCTCGGCCTGATCGACATGGTTCAGATACAGATGCGCGTCGCCGAAGGTGTGGACGAACTCGCCCGGCTCATGCCCCGTCACCTTGGCCACCATCATCGTCAGCAGGGCATAGGAGGCGATGTTGAACGGCACGCCCAGGAACACATCGGCCGAGCGCTGATACAGCTGGCAGCTCAGCTTGCCGTCGGCCACGAAGAACTGGAACAGACAGTGGCAGGGCGGCAGGGCCATGTCCTCGATGTCGGCCGGGTTCCAGGCCGACACGATATGGCGGCGGCTGTTCGGGTCGGTCTTCAGCCCTTCGATCAGGCGCGCGATCTGGTCGATCGACTGGCCGTTGGGCGTCGCCCACGACCGCCACTGCTTGCCATAGACCGGCCCCAGCTCGCCCGCCTCGTCGGCCCATTCGTCCCAGATGGTGCAGCCGTTCTCGCGCAGCCAGGCGACGTTGGTCTCGCCGCGCAGGAACCACAGCAGCTCGACGATGATCGATCGCAGATGCAGCTTCTTGGTCGTCAGCAGCGGAAAGCCCTTCGACAGGTCGAACCGCATCTGGCGTCCGAACACCCCCAGTGTCCCCGTGCCCGTCCGGTCGTCCCGGCGCGTCCCGTTGTCCAGGATGTCCTTCAGCAGGTTCAGATACTGGAACTCGGGATGATCGGCCGGTGCCGCCACCTGGGCTCCGATCCGCTCTTCAAGCTCAGTGATTCGGACTGTCGCGTTCATCTCGAGAGTTTCCGGGATGATGGTCGAAAGGAGAACTGCAAACGCGCGATTCTCGACGGAAAGGTCCGTTCTCTTGTGGATCGGCTCGGTCAGAGCGGCGGTCAGAAGGGTTTCATCACAGCGAGCACAGCGAAGGCACGACGAACACGACGGGACCGAGCGGCCCCAACGCCGCCGATCGCCTGTTCCAGGCACCGTGCGTCAAAGGATTGGCGGCTTTGCCGCCGACCCTTTCATCTCGCTTCAGAAGGGACCGATCGGCGACAGGCCCGCGGACTCGTCTCGTCGTGCCTTCGCTGTGC
Source organism: Brevundimonas aurifodinae (assembly GCF_040195595.1). Taxonomy (NCBI): domain Bacteria; kingdom Pseudomonadati; phylum Pseudomonadota; class Alphaproteobacteria; order Caulobacterales; family Caulobacteraceae; genus Brevundimonas; species Brevundimonas aurifodinae. The sequence continues at coordinate 219,197 of NZ_JBEGDD010000003.1, read as the reverse complement.
TCGTTGTGATGAACCTCAACCGTTCACACGCGCACGCCTATTCAACACGTTCTCCTCCATTCTTAATGTCCAATCGTCAGTGTTGGACTCGTTGGACTCGGTACCTCCAGAGTCCAATCCGCCCTCAACCCCCAAACCCTCCCTCGTCCAGAAACGCCTGCTCCTCGGCCGACGTCTGCCGCCCCAGCGCCGCGTTCCGGTGCGGGAACCGGCCGAACCGCACGATGATGTCCCGGTGGATGTGAGCGAACTTCAGCGTCTCGGGCATGTCGGCCACCAGCGGCAGCAGGGCGTCCTGATCGGCCAGGGCCTCGGAGTGCATCAGCGGCAGGAACAGGAACTGGCGCAGGTCCGGCTCGAACGCCACCGGATAGCCGCGCGCGATGGCGTCCCGCGCGAACATCAAGGCCAGGGGATCGGTGGCGAATTGGTGCGCGGTGTCTCGAAAGCTGTTCCGCGGGTACTGATCCAGCACGATCATCAGGGCCAGTGCTCCCTCGGCCGTGCCCATCCAGTCGTCCAGATGACGCCTCGCGGCCGCGAAGTGGGCGGCGCGTATTTCCTCGCGGACGCGCCAGTCGAACTGGGGGTCCTTCTTGTACCACTTCGTTGGTCCGGCCTCTTTCCAGAAGCCCACGATCATGGATGGCGTTATGAGACCCGGCATGACGCATTCCTCAGGTGAAGCCTTGGCCCTACCCGATCCGCTGCCCGTCTTCCACGACCGCGATTGCGATCTGTTCATCATCCGCGCCAGGCGCGTCGCCGTCATCGGCTACGGCAGCCAGGGGCGCACCCACGCGCTGAACCTGCGCGACAGCGGCGTCGCCGACATCGTGGTGGGCCTGAAGCCGGGCTCGGCCACCCGGGCGAAGGCCGAGGCCGACGGCTTTCCCGTCATGACGGCCGGCGAGGCCACCACGGGTGCCGACGTCATCGCCGTCATGGTCTCGGACGAAGCCCACCGGGACCTCTGGCGCGACGAGATCGAGCCGAATATCCGGCCGGGTGCGGCGCTGATCTTCGCCCATGGCCTGTCGGTGCGTTTCGGGCTGGTCGCGCCCCGCGCCGACCTCGACGTCATCCTCGCCTCGCCGAAGGGCATCGGGCCGCGCATCCGCGACCTGTACGAGGCGGGTGAGGGTGTCTTCTGCCTGTTCGGCGTGCATCAGGACGCGACGGGCGGCGCGCACGCGCTGGGCCTGTCCTACGCCGCCGCCCTGGGTTGCGGACGCAAGGGCATCCTCGAGACCACCTTCGCCGCCGAATGCGAGAGCGATCTGTTCGGCGAGCAGGTGGTGCTGTGCGGCGGCGTGGCCGAGCTGATCGACGCGGCCTTCATGAAGCTGGTGAACGCCGGCTATCCGCCCGAGGTCGCCTGGTTCGAATGCTTCTACGAGGTCAAGCTGGTCACGGACCTGATGTATGAACGCGGCATCGCCGGAGCCTTTGCCAAGATCTCGAACACGGCGGAATACGGCGCCTATCTGACGGGCCCGCGCGTGATCGGCGACGCCTCCCGGGCAGCGATGGACGAGGTGCTGGCCGAGGTCCGTGACGGCGCGTTCGTCAGGCGACTGATGGCGGACTATGACGCGGGATCGCCTGAGCTGCTTGCCCGGCGAAGCGCGCTCGGCGAACGCACCATCGAACAGGTCGGAGCCCGCCTTTCGGCGGTCGCCGCGACAGCGAAATCCTAACGACCTGGATGGCGGGAAAGATGGTCGGAGTGGCAGGATTCGAACCTGCGACCCCTGCGTCCCGAACGCAGTGCTCTACCAGACTGAGCCACACTCCGACTTGAGGCGCGGCTTATAGCGACGGGGTCAGGGGGCCGCAAGCGGCGTTCGACGCCCCTCGAAAATAGTCCGCAGGCCGGGTGTTGCATCCCCCCCGACCATGGCGTATCTGACCGCCTCCCGGGGCCCTAGGGTCCCGGTGCACCGGTCCTGCTGGGGAATGGTGTAATGGTAACACTCCGGTTTTTGGTACCGTCATTCTAGGTTCGAGTCCTAGTTCCCCAGCCACCGCCTTCCGAGGACAAAGCGCCACCTGACCGCCCGTCGCGTCGGGCGGTCTAGTGCGGTCGCTCGCTGCGGATCGGCAGCCGGACCCGAACCCCCACGCCCGCGTTCGGCGCGGTCTCGAGCGTCATCGCTCCGCCCAGATGCGCCACCAGGCCCTCGACCAGGGCCAGGCCGTCGCCGTTGCTGAGAGATTGGGCCCCTACACCGGAATCCCGGACCACGAGGCTGACGCCGTCCGAAGCCTGGGAATAGGCCACCGCGATCGATCCGCGCCCCGAACCCGGAAAGGCATGCCGCACGGCATTGGACATCAGTTCGTGCAGGATGATGGCCAGCGGCAGGGCGTGGCTTTCGGGCAGGTCGATTCCCGACGCCCGCACGTCGATCCGCACGGCGCGGTCTTCGCAAGCCCGCCGCCAGAAGCCGGCGGCCTCGTCCAGATAAGCCCCGAAATCGACAGAGCCGTCTTCGACCGTCCGACGAGTCAGAAGCCCCATCGCCGCGACGACGTCGCTGAGCCAGGTCAGATGGCGCCGACTCTCTGGATCGGTCACGCTGCGCAGCCGAATGCCCACCAGCGCCTGCAGAAGCTGGTAACCGCCGACGAGGCGTCGTTCCAGTTCAACGATCCGGATTTCCGCGCTCGCGGTCATTCGCCCTCGGCGATCAGTCAAAAAAGCAGGCCTGACTGATACGCCACGGTGAACCATTTCACCAAGAGCGAGTTTCTTCTGTTCGGTAACCGACACAGTAAAGTTAATCGGGCCGGGGATGACAACGCGTGGTGCAGGAAATCGGTGACCTTCGGGTCATGATCGTGGAAGACCAGGCCATCCTCGCGATGGAGCTCGAACTGGTCCTGGGCGACATCGGCTGCGATGTCGTCGGCAGCGCCATGGATCGCGCCGGAGCCTTCGCGGTCGCCGAGCGCGAGCGGCCGGCGCTGGCCCTGGTTGACGTCAACCTGCTGGACGGCCTGACAGGCCCGCAGATCGCCCAGAGGCTGGTCGCCGACTACGGCACCGCCGTGGTGTTCCTGACCGCCAATCCCGAACAGATCCCCGAGGGGTTCGCCGGAGCCCTCGGTGCCGTGTGCAAACCCTTCGACGCGCAGACGATCAAGGCCGTCGTAGCCTTCGCCCGGCAGTTCATCCTGCACCGCACGGTCGGCGAGGCCCCGCGGCGTTTCCGACTGGCCCCGTGGCTGACCACGCCGCCGGCCAGCATCGCGCCGCACTGAACCTCAGGCCAGACCGCCGCCCAGGTCGAGGCCCGGCGATCGGGGCGGGTTCCCGGCCGGGTCGAGGTCCAGTTGCATCAGATGGACATCCAGCCATCGATCGAGCTTCCATCCGACCTGGGCGTAGCGCCCCACCGGGCGAAAGCCGAGCGAGTGATGCAGGGCAATCGAGGCGGCGCTGGTCTGGCTGTCGCTGATCGCCCCGATGACGTGCCGAAGTCCGATGGCCTTCACGCGGGCGATCAGCTGGGTCAGCAGAGCACGCCCGACGCCCCGGCCTCGAGCCGCGTCCTCGACGTAGATCGAGCCCTCGACGCCATAGCGATAGGCGGGTCGGGGCCGAAACGGCGAGGCATAGGCATAGCCCGCGAACGTCCCGTGGACCTCGGCCACCAGCCAGGGCAGTCCCTTGGCTCGAACCGCCTCGAACCGCGACGTCATTTCCGCGAGAGACGGCGGCTCCAGTTCGAAGGTCGCCGTGCCCGTAAGGACTTCGCGGCCATAGAGTGCCGTGATGGCGGACAGGTCGCCTTCTACGGCGTCGCGGATCACGCCCGCTCCCACCCCCGCTCGACCGCCCAGACGGCGAAGGCGTAGTCGTGGGCGACCTCCTTCAGATAGTCGAAGCGCCCGGACGCTCCACCGTGGCCGGCCTCCATGTTGATCTTGAGCAGGACCGGATTGCCCGAGGTGGTCGCGGGCCGCAGCTTGGCGACCCACTTCTGGGGCTCCCAATAGGTGACACGCGGATCGGACAGGCCGCCGGTCGCCAGGATCGCCGGATAGGCCCTGGCTGAGACCTGATCGTAGGGGCTGTAGCTCATCATGTAGTCATAGGCCTCGGGGTCCTCCAGCGGATTGCCCCACTCGGGCCATTCGGGCGGCGTGAGCGGCAGGGAGACGTCCGACATGGTGTTGATGACGTCGACGAAGGGCACCTGGCCGATGATCCCGGCCCAGAGCTCCGGCCGCATGTTGACGACCGCCCCCATCAGCAGCCCACCGGCCGACCCGCCTTGCGCCACGATGTTGCCGGCGCGGGCATAGCTGCGATCGATCAGGTGATCGGCGGCTGCGGTGAAGTCGGTGAAGGTGTTCTTCTTGGTGAACTTGCGTCCGTCCAGGAACCAGCCCCAGCCCTTGTCCGAGCCGCCCCGGATGTGTGCGATGGCATAGATCCAGCCGCGATCGACCAGCGATAGCCGCCCGGTCGAGAAGCTGGCCGGCATCGGGATGCCATACGAGCCGTAGCCGTAGAGCAGCAGCGGGGCAGAGCCGTCGACAGGCGTGGAGCGACGCCGCAGCACCGTGACCGGCACCATCTGGCCGTCCTCGGCCGGCGCGTTCAGCCGCTCGACGACGTAGTCCGCCGGGTTGTGACCGGAGGGAATCTCCTGGACCTTTCTCAGCGTGCGTTCGCGGGTGGCGAGGTCGTAGTCGTAGGTCGAGGTCGGGGTCGACGGCGAGTTGTAGCCGTAACGCATCGTGGTGCTGTCGAACTCAGAGGCCCCCGCGAGCGACAGGGCATAGGCGGGCTCATCGACCGCGATTTCGTGCTCTGCTCCGGCCCGGTCGCGGATGACGATCCTGGTGTTGGCGTCGGCCCGTTCCTGGCGCGCGACGAAGTCGCTCACCAGCGCCACACCCTCGATGAAGCGGCCCGGCGTATGGGGCACCAGATCGGTCCAGGCGCCCCTGTCCGGGGATGCCGTCGGGGCCTCGACGATCTTGAAGTCGATGGCATCGTCGGCGTTGGTGCGGATGACCCAGCGGTCGCTCCAGTGATCGACGTCGTAGCGCTGGCCGACGATGCGTTCGGCGATCAGGCGCGGCTCCGACGTTGGCGAATCGCCGGGGACATAGCGGGCTTCGGACGTCTCCTGGTTCTGGATGCCGATCAAGACGAAGCGGTCGTCGGCGCTGCGGTCCACGCCCAGGAACATGCCCTCGTCTTCCTCGGCATAGACCAGGGTGGTCTCGCCGCCCCGGGCCGGACGCCGGAAGATCTTGTCGGGGCGTCCGTTGTCGTTGCGGTTGGTCCAGAAGATCCAGCGGCTGCAGGGCGAGAAGGTGAAGTTGCCGTTCGCCGACTGGATGGGATCAGGCAGGACCTCGCCGGTCGCCAGGTCGCGGACATAGATCTGGTGAACCTCGGAGCCCTGGGCGTCCTCGGCATAGGCGAACAGGGTGTGGTCGGGGCTATGCTCGGCGGCGGAGACCTCTGAGTACGCCTTGCCCTCGGCGAGCAGATTGGCGTCCAGCAGAAGCTGGGGCGTCGGGGCGACGATGAAGGTCTTCGTCACGGTCTGTCCGTCGACCTTGAAGGTCCCCTGGCGCTCGACGCGCATGTAGCGGGGGTGCTGGTCGCCGGTGCGGTACTCGACGTAGTAGTCCCAGGGGCCATCGGGGGAGGGGACCGAGCTGTCGTCCTCCTTGATGCGGCCCTTCATCTCCTCGAACATCTGGGCCTGAAGCGGCAGGGTGGAGGCCATCATGGCCTCGCGATAGGCGTTCTCGGCCTCGAGGTTTTCGCGAACGTCCGCCTTGATCAGGCCGGGATCGCGCAGGACGGCCTGCCAGTTGTCGTCCTTCATCCACTGGTAGTCGTCGGTCCGGGTGCGGCCCAGCTGCTCGATGGTGACCGGGATCTTTTTGGCGACGGGCGGGACAGGCGACATCTGGGCTCCGGAGCGGGCGAGGGTGGGGGATGCGGCCACCGCGAGGGCCGAGGCGGCGGTGGTGGCGACGAATTGGCGGCGGTTCATGGCAGGCATCCTCTAGGCTGAACGGGCAAGGTGTGCGACCCGATAGGCCGCCGTCAAATGCCGACACCGTCTCGCCGAGCTTTCGCATGATCCAGGTCCCGCCCGCAGAGATCGCCCAACCCCTGGAAGTGGGGGCCCCGGTCCCGCCACCGGTCTGGGACCTGACGGTGGGGCTGATCGAGGCGACCGTGCAACTGGATCAGCCTTCGGGGCCGGACACGCGCACGGTCGGGACCGGTTTTCTGATCCAGGCTCCGAGGGCCGACGGCAGTCCGCGCGTCGTTCTGGTCACCGCGGCTCATGTGTTCGAGCGGATGGAGGACCCGGAGGCGCGGATCGGCTGGCGCCAGGCCCTGCCCGACGGAAGCTGGCGATTCGATCCGCAACCCCTGACCATTCGGGACGACGCGGGCCAGCCGCTCTGGGCGAGGCATTCGGAACGCGACATCGCCGTCATGGAGGTGACAGCGCCGGAGGCCTTCGCCCGCGCGGCCATTCCGGTCGGCTGGCTGGCCGACCAGAACGCCTTCGACGCCTGGCAGGTCGGGCCGGGTGACGAGCTGCTGTCACTGGGTTTCCCCAGGGGTCTGTCGGGCAACCGGGCGGGTTTTCCGATCCTGCGCGTCGGGCGGATCGCCAGCTATCCGTTGTCGCCAGTGGGCGCGTTTCCGACCTTCCTGCTGGACTTCACCGTGTTCCCGGGGAACTCGGGCGGGCCGGTGTTCTGGACGCCCAGCGCGAGGAAGAGGCCCGGCACGACGGAGCCGGAGAACGCCTTCATCGCCGGGATCCTGAGCCAGGAAGTGCGGGTCGGCAACGATCAGCTGGATATCGGCGTGGTGACCCACGCTGTGTTCGTCAGGGAAGCGATCGGCTTGCTGGACTGAGCCGAATTGGACTCGGCGAGTACCGAGTGCAACGAGTCCAAACGCTGAGCGTTGGGGTTAGAATATCAGCGTAAGGCACCAAAATATAAACAGTCCTGGTCGATACCGAGTCTAGGCTGTCTGATACTCCGTCATCCTCGGACTTGATCCGAGGATCGGACTTTCGGCTTGGGAGTGGAGCCGAGCGGAACCATTGCCTCTCAGCGCATCGGTTCTCGTGGCGGTCAATCCGATCCTCGGATCAAGTCCGAGGATGACGGAGTGGGTGGGGGCATGCCCGCGAAAGACCCCTCCGTCTGCTCGCAAGGGCTCGCAGCCACCTCCCCATCGAAGATGGGGAGGAGACGATCAGGCGGCCCCCAGGGCTTCTTTCGTCATCCGCTGCAGCAGCGCGCCGCCCTGGCCGACGGCGGCGAGGCGGCTGGAGCAATGGCCGAGCACATTGGCGGCATAGATTTCGTACAGGGCGATCTTGCCCTCCAGCCAGGCCGGCTCGCCGTCGCCGGCCGCCAGCTTCGCCTTCGCGGCCAGGGCCCCCTTGGCCAGCATCCAGCCGCCGATGACGTCGCCCATCAGCTTCAGATAGGCGTCGGCCGCGGCCAGCACGTCGGCCTGCCGCCCGGCGTCGGCCTTGGCGTCCAGCAGCCAGAGGGTCGCGTCCTGGACGGCCTCTATCCCGGCGGCGAAGCGCTCCAGGGGTTTGCCGGCGTAGAGCCCGCCCATGTCCTTCAGCGTCGCGGTCATCTCGGCGATGATCGCCCGGGCCGAGGCCCCGCCGTCCTGGGACAGTTTGCGGCCGACAAGGTCCATGGCCTGGATGCCGTTGGTGCCCTCGTAGATCGGGGCGATGCGGGCGTCGCGATAGAACTGGGCCGCGCCGGTCTCCTCGACGAAGCCCATGCCGCCATGGATCTGGACGCCTTGCGAGGCGACGTCGACGCCCATGTCGGTCGACCAGGCCTTGGCGATCGGGGTCAGGATGTCCTCACGCCGTTTCCAGTGGGTTCGGGCCTCATCGGTGTCGGCGTGGCGCGCCATGTCTGCGGCAACCCCGGTGGACAGGCAGATGGCGCGGGCGGCCTCGATCCGGGCCTTCATGACCGCCAGGGTCCGGCGCACCTCGGGGTGATCGAAGATCGGCGCGCCCGCCTCGCCGGTCCAGACCGAGCGACCCTGACGACGGTCCAGCGCATAGGCCAGGGCGTGCTGATAGGCCCGCTCGGCGATGCCGACGCCTTCGACACCCACGCCGACACGGGCCGCGTTCATCATGGTGAACATGTGGGCCAGGCCCTCGTGCGGCCGGCCGACGAGCTCGGCCGTCGCCCCCTCGTAGGACATCACGCAGGTGGGGGAGGCGTGGATGCCCAGCTTGTGCTCGATGCCGACGGGTCGGAAGCTGTTGCGATCGCCCAGCGACCCGTCCTGGTGGACGATCCGCTTGTTGGCCAGGAACAGGCTGATGCCCTTGGGTCCCGGTGGCGCGTCGGGCAGGCGGGCCAGCACCATGTGGACGATGTTGTCCGTGGCGTCGTGGTCGCCCCAGGTGATGTAGATCTTCTGGCCGGTCAGGGCATAGGTGCCGTCGCCGTTGGGCGTTGCGGTCGCGGTCAGGGCGCCCAGGTCCGAGCCGGCCTGAGGCTCGGTCAGGCACATGGCCCCGGTCCATTCGCCCGAGACCATGCGGGGCAGGTAGGCGGTCTTCTGGTGCTCGGTCCCGTGTTCCTCGATCGCCTCGATGGCGGCGAGCGACAGCATGGGGCAGAGGCCGAACGCCATGTTGGCGCTGTGCACCGTCTCATAGGCGGCGAGTTCGAGCGCCTTGGGCAGGGCCTGACCGCCGGCATGGGCCGGGGCCGCCAGTCCGGTCCAGCCACCCTCGGCGAACTGTCGATAGGCGTCGGCGAACCCTGGCGCCGCGGTGACGGCCCCGTTGGCATAGGTCGCGCCGGCCAGATCGCCCGGGCGGTTCAGCGGGGCCAGAACCCCCTCCGAGAACTGGCCGGCCGCCTCCAGCACCGCGCCCAGCACATCGCCGTCATAGTCGGGGAAGGCCCCCGTGGCCGCCAGGTCATCGATCCCCGCGACGGCGGTCAGGCAGAAGGCCAGGTCGCGAACAGGCGCGCGATAGGTCATGGGGCGGTCCTCCGGAACGTTTCGCCTTCTTTGCGGCCATGCCGCCACGGCAGGCAAGACTTGGACTTCGCGTCGGAGTGAGCCAAGCTGTCGCGATCGCAGCGCCCGTTTCCGGTGAACCATGGCCGAACCCCGTAATCGCTACTCGACCGTCTCGCTGCTGTTCCACTGGGGAATCGCGCTGGCCGTGCTGGCGCAGGTGCTGTTGATCGCCGCATCGGACGCCAGCGACGGCCAGCCGGCCGCGCGAGAGTTCGTGGGCGCGCACAAGGCGCTGGGCCTGACGATTCTGGTCGCCACCCTGGCCCGAATCGGCTGGCGACTGGCCAATCCCGCCATTCCCCTGCCGCCCGGCACGCCCGGTTGGCAGAAGATCGCAGCGCGGGCCAACCATGTCGCCTTCTACGTCGTCCTGATCGGCCTGCCCCTCGGCGGCTGGGCGGCGTCCAGCGCGGGCGGGCGGGACATCGACTATTTCGGGTTGTTCAACTGGCCGCTGTTGCCCCTCCCGCTCGATCGCGATCTGGCGGGCCAGTTCATGGACGCGCATCGGGCGGGCGTGAAGCTGTTGTACGTCCTCCTCGCCCTGCACGTTCTGGCGGCCCTGAAACATCAGTTCCTGGACCGGGACAACGTCCTGCACCGGATGATCCCGCTCATTCCCCGGCGACCATGACATGACGCGGGCCCTCGCCACCCTGCTGTTCGGCGTCGGTCTGATGATCGCCAGCGGCGTCCGCGCCGACGTCGGACGCTGGGAGGTGGTTCGCTCCGAATCGACCATCATCATGCGGGTCGGATCCCCGCTCGGCGCGCGGTCCGGGCGCTTCGAACGCTGGACCGGCGACATCCGGTTCGACCCCGCCGCGCCCGCCTCGGCGAGCGTCGGCATCGAGGTGGAGGCGGCCTCGCTGCGGATGGACGACGCAGCCCTGACGCGCACGGCCCTGGGTCCGGCGTTTCTGGACAGCGCCGCCCATCCGCGCATCGCCTTTCGGCTGAGATCGCTCGAGGCGGGGTCCGGAGACCGGTTCACGGCGCGGGCGGACATCACCATGAAGGGTGTCACCAGGCCCGTCAGCTTTCCGTTGACCTTGCGCACCGATGGCCGGACGGCGCAGATGACCGGCGGCTTCTCTCTGGATCGGGCGGCCTTCGGCATCGGAACGCGTGGGCCTTGGAACGGACTGATCGGACGACAGGTGAGAGTGGACGTGGTCCTGGCGACCCGTCCGGCGGGCTGAGCGCGGCCGTCCAGGCCCTGCGCGCCGGTGATCTGCTGATCCTGCCGACCGAGACGGTCTATGGCCTCGCCGCCGATGCCGGGAATGCCGCCGCCGTGGCGCGCATCTTCGAGGCGAAGGGAAGACCGCGCTTCAACCCCCTGATCTCTCACGTCTTCGATGCGGCTGCCGCCGAAGCCATCGCGGTGTTCGACGACACCGCCCGGGCCTTGGCCGACGCCTTCTGGCCCGGACCGTTGACGATCGTCGCAGCCTCACGGCCCGGCGCGGTCTGCGATCTGGCCAGGGCCGGGCTGGACAGCGTCGCGGTGCGGGTGCCGGGCCACCCTGTGGCGCGGGAGGTGCTGGCGGCGTTCGGTGGGCCGGTGGTCGCGCCCTCGGCCAATCGCTCGGGCCGTCCCAGCCCGACCATCCTCGCCGATGCGGTCGAGGAGACGGGACGCTTCGCCGCCGCCGCCCTGGACGGCGGGGCCTGCGCCGTGGGGGTTGAGAGCACCGTCGTCTCGGTGCTGGAGGGTGGCGTCGCCCTGTTGCGCCCTGGCGCGGTCACGCGCGAGCAGATCGAGGGGCTGGTCGGGGGTCTGCATGACGACGCGCAGGGTCATCGTTCCCCGGGCCGGCAAACCACTCATTATGCGCCGGACGCCCCGGTCCGCATCGAGGCGACGGCGGCGGGCGACGGCGAGATCCTGCTGGGCTTCGGACCGGGCGTGGGGGAGGCGCGCTGGAGCCTGAGCCCGGCGGGGGACCTGCGCGAAGCGGCGGCCAATCTGTTTCGCCTGCTGCGCGAGGCGGATCGCGAACGTCCGACGGGGATCGCGGTCGCCCCCGTGCCGGGGACGGGTCTGGGCGAGGCGATCAACGACCGGCTGAGGCGCGCGGCGGGGTTCGTCGGTTGATCGACCGTGGGTCGAGACCCCACCCGTGGCTGTGACAACGCGTTTCTCCCCGGCCTGGCGGCGTCGACGCCGCCACGCTTGAACCGACACGGGAACGGGCCACATACTCCCTCGAACGCCGTCGGAATCGACGGGCCTGCCCAGGGTGTCGCTGCATGTCGCGGGGCGTCAGGGCAGGCGGGCCGGAGATCGTCAATGGCCCAGGAGCGCATTATGTCCGAGAGTAAAGTCCTGCCTGTCCTGCCCCTGCGGGACATCGTCGTGTTTCCCCACATGGTCGTGCCGCTCTTCGTGGGGCGCGAGAAGTCCGTGCGGGCGCTCGACGAGATCATGAAGGGTGAGAAGCAGATCCTGCTGGCCACCCAGAAGAACAGCGTCGACGACGACCCGACGCCCGACGCCATCTATCCGATCGGCGTCCTGGCCACGGTTCTGCAGCTGCTGAAACTGCCCGACGGCACGGTCAAGGTTCTGGTTGAGGGCAAGGGCCGCGCCCGCCTGACCCGCTTCACGGAGCGCGAGGAGTTCTTCGAGGCAGAAGCCGTCGAGATCGAGGACGACCTGGGCGATCCGTCCCAGGCCGAGGCCATGCTGCGCGCCGTGGTCGAGCAGTTCGAGAACTATGTGAAGCTGAACAAGAAGGTGCCGCCCGAGGCCCTCAGCTCCATCCCCCAGATCACCGATCCGTCCAAGCTGGCGGACAGCGTCGCTGCCCATCTGTCGGTCAAGATCGCCGACAAGCAGGCGCTGCTGGAAACCATCGTCGTGCCGCAGCGGCTGGAGAAGGTCTACGGCCTGATGGAGGGCGAGATCAGCGTCCTCCAGGTCGAGAAGAAGATCCGCTCGCGCGTGAAGCGTCAGATGGAGAAGACCCAGCGCGAATATTATCTGAACGAGCAGATGAAGGCGATCCAGCGAGAACTGGGCGAAACCGACGACGCGCGCGACGAGATCATGGAGCTGGAGAAGCGCATTCGCAAGACGCGCCTGTCCAGGGAAGCTCGGACCAAGGCCGATGCCGAGGTCAAGAAGCTGCGCAACATGTCGCCCATGTCGGCGGAATCGACCGTGGTTCGGAACTACCTCGACTGGCTGCTGTCCGTGCCGTGGGGCAAGGCCAAGCAGAAGCCGATCGACCTGAACAAGGCCGAGGACATCCTCGAGGAAGACCATTACGGCCTCGAGAAGGTCAAGGAACGGATCATCGAGTACCTGGCCGTCCAGGCCCGCACCAACTCGCTGAAGGGCCCAATCCTTTGCCTGGTCGGCCCTCCGGGTGTCGGCAAGACCTCGCTGGCCAAGTCGATCGCCAAGGCGACGGGGCGTGAGTACGTCCGCATGTCGCTGGGCGGGATGCGCGACGAGGCCGAGATTCGTGGTCACCGCCGGACCTATATCGGTTCGATGCCGGGCAAGATCATCCAGTCGATGAAGAAGGTGAAGACGACCAACGCGTTCATCCTGCTGGACGAGATCGACAAGCTGGGCGCCGACTGGCGCGGCGACCCGTCCTCGGCTCTGCTGGAGGTGCTGGACCCGGCGCAGAACAATGCGTTCGGCGACCACTATCTGGAGGTCGACTACGATCTGTCGAACGTGATGTTCGTCACCACGGCCAACAGCCTGGACATGCCCCAGCCGCTCAAGGACCGGATGGAGATCATCCACGTCTCCGGCTACACCGAGGACGAGAAGGTCCAGATCGCCAAGCGACACGTCCTGCCCAAGGTCACGACCGACAACGGCCTGACGCCGGCCGAGTTGGTGGTGCCCGACGAGACCATCCGCGACCTGATCCGCTACTATACCCGCGAGGCCGGCGTGCGGTCGCTGGAGCGGGCGCTGGGCGGGCTGGCGAGAAAGGCCGTGCGGGAGATGGCCAAGGAGAAGACTCTCTCCATCACCGTCGACGCCGAGAAGCTGGCCCAGTACGCGGGCGTCAAGAAATACCGCTACGGCGAGACCGACGAGGAGGATCAGGTCGGCATCGTCACCGGCCTGGCCTGGACCCAGTTCGGCGGCGACATCCTGACCATCGAGGCGATCAAGATGCCGGGCCGCGGTCGCATGACCGTGACCGGCAATCTGAAGGACGTGATGAAGGAGTCCATCTCGGCCGCCGCCAGCTATGTCCGGGCCCGCTCGTTGGCCTTCGGCGTCAAGCCGCCGGTGTTCGAGAAGACCGACATTCACGTCCACGTCCCGGACGGCGCCACGCCCAAGGACGGCCCGTCCGCCGGTGTCGCCATGACGGTGGCCATGGTCTCGGTCCTGACCGGCGTGCCGATCAGGAAGGACATCGCCATGACCGGCGAGATCACACTGCGCGGCCGGGTCACCGCCATCGGTGGCCTGAAGGAGAAGCTGCTCGCGGCGCTCCGTTCCGGCGTCAAGACCGTGCTGATCCCGCAGGAGAACGAGAAGGACCTCGCCGACGTGCCCGACAATGTGAAGGGCGCGCTGGAGATCGTTCCGATCTCGACGGCCGATGAGGCGCTGAAGTGGGCCCTCACCGGCTCCCTGACGGCGGTCGAATGGGACGAGGTCGCCGAGCCGCTTAACCCGGCTCCGGCCACGGTCCCGCCGATCGACGGCAGCACGGTCGTCAGCCACTGACGCAAACGAGCCACCTCCCCATCCGCAGGATGGGGAGGTGGCAAGGCGCTTCTTCAGCGCCGTGACGGAGGGGTTCTTGCCGCGCGCGCGATCCTCCGCCAAACACCCCCCGTGGATGGGCGGCTAGCTCAGCTGGTCAGAGCATCTCGTTTACACCGAGAGGGTCGGCGGTTCGAACCCGTCGCCGCCTACCACTTTCTGAGATAGCAATCAGGTATTTACCGCCGTTTGGCGGCCAAGAGATGCTCCTTATTCGAACCGTTTTCGTCGAAGGGGGGCGTTAGGGGGGCAGTTTTTGCGGATTTCGCTGAAACGCCCTGCGACGCGATGAACAGCTCTTTGAGGCTATTGCCGCTTCCAGAGTCGGTGGCGTTAGCTGCCAGTGGCAGCGCTCGAGCGCGCGGAAAGCCGGTGGCCATGACCGAGTTTGGCTCAAAGCGGCAGTTCGTAATGTCTTTTCTCAGCAGGGCCTCGGCAATACGAAATCCATGCAGGCATAGGCTGTGCGCCAAGGCGGCGTAGCATTGCACGGCCTAATCTAAGGCTTATGGACAAAGCAGTGCAGGGCCGGATTTGCACTTCGATGACGACCAACACATCGCACAGATCGCTTCCGCCTTCTGGCGGCGGACGTCGACCGGCCGCCTCCGAAGCGCACGCTCTGAACGCCGCCTAAAGAGACCCATAAGGTTAAGCGGTGACGCGGCTAAGGCGCTCAAGATAGTCCTCCAAGGACACCATGGGCTCTGACGCATCCTCTATGAAAGTTAGCGAATGGAGGATCGAGGTCTCATAGTGCGATGCGCACAGAATCTCGCCTCCGTCATCGAACCAGTGGGTGGCTTCCGGAACTAGGTCAAACGGCAGCGGATGACGGGCGCAGGGGTTGTGGAACACCTCCAGCTCGGCGGTCAGGGGTTCGGCGCCCTGTGGCCACAGGGTCCGATACTCTTCACTCATGATATCGAGCCGGAACGGCTTGCCCTCGTAAGCCCCGGGACTACGGTCGAAAAACTCCCCGAACCTGACGACCCGAGCCCCTGGGGTCGGCGCGCCCCGCGTGATCATGTAGCGGTTGAGCTTGGCCACCGAACAGGCGTTTGTGAAGATGAGCGCGGACAGCTCTGAAGCGCGGTCGTCGCGAAACAGACCCGCGGGAAAGGCACCCGGGCCTTTCAGCGTCTCGGCTGTGAGCCGTTCAGGGATCGGTCGCGCGCCGGTGCGATCCAGGCGGGCGCCTTCGCCGTACAGATAACCGATCAGGCTCGAACGGCTCCACACCATCGACGCCCCGCCCTGGAAGTCCGCCAGGGCGATCGCAAAGGGTTTGCCGACGACATGATCCAGGTCCGCATACCTCCGTTGAAGCTTGCTGCCGATCGTTTTGGCAAACCGTTCGGCGGCGGCTCCGAAGAACAGCTCTTCCTTGTCGTCGGGGGCATGCAACGGCGGCGCATTGGCGTGGTCATAGGCGAAAGGCGGGTTGGCGGTCACCGCCTCGACCCAGGCCTCGCCGCCCCGCCGGTTGCGGATGTGAAAATCCGGGGACTCGACCGGTTGGGTGACCAGTAGGCCTTGTTCTCGGAAGGAGCCGAGGAGTTGCGCCTCCCAGAGCCGGGTGTGGAAGTTGGCGGTCTGACAGTCGCTGACCCAGTTGGCGTCGGGGTTGGGCAGGGACAGATAGAGCTGGTTCAGGAGCCAGGCGGCGCCAGTGTGAGTCGGGCGCAGCAAGGTCTTGAAAGCCGGACTGAGCGTCCGGCCAGAGAGGTCTCGCAGGCTGGTCCGACGTCGCACGGAAGGGGGCAAGGGCTCCGACGGATCTGTATCCCGGAGCCGCGCTCCGACCGCGGCTTTCGCGGCGTCGAATGTCGCGAAGCCATGGTCGTCTGAGACGATCGTCCAGACGTCGTCCACCCGCCGCCGCATGGCGAGAACGCCGAAGGAGCCGTCGGCGTCATCGCGCCGTACGCACCCCCAGCTGCGTTCCTCGTCGCCGATCCAGGCTCCGACGGGCGGACGCGTCCCGAACCCATGCCCGCGCGGCAGGGCGAGGGCGAATACGTCGAACATGGGGGGGCGGAGTTCGTTCATCGCCTTCATATAGGCTGGCGCGGCGGGGGCGCCCGGCCTCCCGATAGAAACGGCGTGACCGATCCCGTCTTCCTGGTCGCAACTGGGATTTATCGCTCGACGGTCCTTTCCATCGGCGCCCGGGGCTGGTCGCGCTAGCGCTGTTCCGCCAAATGCGCGGGCCGCAGCGAACCGGCGAAGGACAATCAGGAGCCCTGTGGGCGTTTCTGGAACATCGGGAAGAAGCTGGTCTGTCGCTTCAGCTTCAGCAGATCGGCGCCGGTGATGGTCCTGGCGCTGCGCCGTTCGCCACCCGACTCGGTGACGACCTCGAGGTCGGGATTGTCGATCATGGCCTGATGGATGTCGTCGGCGTGGGCCGGCGTCGCATTGTAGATGCTGCCGTAGAAGTCTCCGACGGAGATCACATCGCCATGTTCGGAAATGAACCGGGGGATATCATCGAGCAGTTGGGCGTGTGCGGCCTCGCGCCCCACCTGGTCGAAGAGATAGAGGCCAGCAGTGTCGTGGCTCGGGTCATAGGCGAGCATGTTCAGACCGGACCGTCCGAAGTGGGCCTGAGCCGAGGCGTTCTCGTGCAGGATGTTGTTATAGACCTGCCGCGCCCGGGGCACGTTCGCGAAATGGATCAGCCAGTAGCGCCAGCCGGTCGGGTTGTTGATGGAGAACGGGCTGACATAGGGGGCGCACCCCCGGAAGGCTTCAAACACGATCCGCTCCGCCGCGCCAAGCCATGCGCTGCGGCTCATGGCCTGCTCCAGGGCGTTCAGATCCGCCGGGTCCAGATGAAGATGCGCTAGCTGCCGCGCGAGCAACGCCGGTTCCGTCTTGCGCAGGAAGGAGACGAGGGCTTCGATCGCAAAGGTGTAGAAGATTTCGACCGACGGATTCGATCGCATGATGTCGACCAGGGTCGCTCGCGTAACGAGGCTGTGACCGCACTGGTCGAGATTGAGCAGCACGCTGCGATACCTGCCCTGCTCCAGGAGCGCCTTGATGTCGGGGTAAGCGCTCTCGAATGGCTGCGACAGGTATTCGACGCGGACGTGAAGCCTTGGCGCGGTCTCCCGGATTTCCGCCAGCATCGGTTCGACCCGGCCCTTCAACAGCTCGACGACATCCGCCTCGGCGTCATTGAGGACCAGAAGGCACTCGATCTCCAGCGCTCCGAGCCCATGGGTGGCGCGCTGGAGGTTGATGGCGTCGCTCGCCTTGCGGAGCTCTTCCAACACGATCAGGGGCGATCCGCTGGCCCCGCATTTGTAGGCGCCAGCGCCCGCGAACCCGTCGACGATGGCGAGCCGGAAGCGGCTCTGCATCGGTAGCTGACACCGCACGGACAGGTACTGAAACAGATACTCCCGAAGGATCTTGTGCTTGCGACGCGAGTGATCCTCGAGAACCGCCCCGTGCGCCCATGGATAGAGTTTTTCGACCATCGCCCCTTCGTCGCCTGCCTCAGGCCACAGAGTGGACGGGCATCTCGTCCCAGGTCCGGCCGCGATATTCCCGCCCGTTCGCCTTCTTCGAACGGCGCTGGTTGTCCTTGCCCCACGCCCCCCACTGTTTGAAGAAGAAGGCCGTGCCCGAGGCCTCGCATTGCTCATGGATCTGATCGATCCAATCCTCGCGGATTGGTCGGGCGAAACGTCCGCTCTCGCCTCCGACGATCGCCCAGTGGATACCGGTCAGGTCGACCTCACCCACAGGCCCGATCAGCGGCTCGAAGGAGATAAACCGGATGCGTGCGGGAACTGACCGCAGATCGGCGATCCGGCCGTCCACGTCCGCGTTCTCCACGCTGGTCCCAAGCCATACATTGGGCAGGACGTCGGGGACGCATCGGCTAACGAACTCGGCCATCCGGTCGGGGCGCTTGGTGAGGATCTGATAGTTGTGGCGCGGGGTCTCGCCCATCACCCGCCAGACCTCAAGGATAAAGGCGTCGCTGACTTTTTCGTGGAACAGGTCGCTCATCGAGTTGACAAAGATCTTGCGTGGCTTGCGCCAACGGTGGGGGATGTCGAGCGCCTCGCGGTCTTCTCGGACCACCCCGTTCCAGATAGCCCGTTTGCCGCTCCTGCGGGTCAAGCCAGCGTATTTGGCAACGCCCATCGCTTCAAGGCGTCGGGCCATCTCCATGGCGTAGCAGTGGGTGCAGCCCGCCGACATGATCGTGCAGCCAGCAACAGGATTCCAGGTGGCGTCCGTCCACTCGATTTGGGTCTCGGCCATGGATCATGCAGCTCGGTCAAGCCAGCCCTTACGGGACAAAACATCGTGGGCTAGCGCCAGCTGCTCGGGCGAGAACCGACGCTTCCGGTCATTCCAGCCATAGGTCGCCGCGACCACATCATCCAGGGTGGCGGCACCCTCATGTCGCGCGACCCAGTGCACCGTCGCCAGCAACTCGAGCCCGAAGGGGGTCTCGAACCCCTCTACGAGGTCGGCGACCGTATCGAACCGCCGACGAGTATCTTCGGCTTCCGACAGCATGGTCTCGGCGTCGGCCAACGCGCCGGGAACAATCTCCAGCAACTTGTCCGGCCGGTCCCCTCCATCGGCATAGCCCGAGATGAAATGCCCCTCCACCGTGCGCAGCAGATGGGTCAAGTTTTCCGCATAGGGCCCGTAGTGCGCCTTGCGATATTGGAGGCGAAGCCCCTCTCCTGACTCCTGCAAGAAGTAGAGCAGCTTGTGCACTTCGAGCAGGGATACAAAGGGGTCCATCAATCCTCCGATGTAGCGCTGCATGAGGACGACGAGCGCCGCGCGGCCCGGCGTCATCTTCGGCGCTTCCTGGCGTCGCACCATGGCGGAGGCTTCGGGAGCACCTTTTGGCTCGTAAACCCGAATGTCGACGTCCTGGAGCGATGCGAGCGCCGACACGATGCGCGGCTTCACGTCCTGCCAGTCGAGCCCGCCCAGACCACTGCCTAGCGGCGGGATGGCGATCGACTTTATACCTCGTCGCAGGATCTCTTCGCGAAGAGCGACGAGCCCGCTCTCGATGTCCTCAACCCGACTCTTTCCGCGCCAGTGCCGCTTGGTCGGAAAGTTGACGATGAAACGGGGATTGGTCAGCTCCCCGGTCGGGTAGATGAACATCCTCCCCGGCTGCACCTCCTCGCGGGCGCAGGCTCCCGAGTAGGCATCGAAGTTCTCTGGAAACATGTTCTTGAACTGAAGCGCGATGCCTCGGCCCATGATGCCAACACAGTTCACTGTGTTGACCAAGGCTTCGACATCCGCGTTCAGGATGTCGCCTGATGTGTAAGTGATCATTCCCGCCCCCGCCTCAGTAATACCAGGTGGGCTGGATTTCGATAGGGGGGCGGTATGCCGCCGTCTGGATCGCCGCATGGACGTTTTGAGCCGTGGCGTTGTTCACCACACCGATCCTTCGCACCAAGGTCCACGGGAAATGCTCATGCATCAGGAACTCCGACTGCTTCGCCTCCTTGACGTCCGCCGGGCGGAAGTCCCGTTCGGCGATGGCTGGCCAGTTGAGCCTGTCGAGCGCGCCGACGTCCGCATAGAACGGGGTGTAGTACGCTCCCGCGTTCGCCGGCGTAAACGCCCAACGCCGACCACTCGCCTGTGCCCACGCGACAGCCTCATGAAGGTCCGCCTCAAGATGCACGATCGGACCCTGACCTCCCCGGTACGCTAATTCGGGATGATTGGCGCAGTGTATAACGAAAAGCATGATTGAGCGAGAACAAAAGTAGAACGGAACGTACTCGCCGACGAACGTCCCATCATGGCAGCCGACGGGAAGCGCAAGCCGTCGATCCTTGATTGAGTTCATGCCGATCACCGTGCCGGCCGGCGCGGCCAGCCGGATCGCCGCATCGCTCCACAAAGCGCCTTGGCTGATCGTCGGCAGCCGATCGAGGTGCACGATGTGGTAAATCTTCGGACGGTCTGGCGGTTGGGTCATGAGCTCGGGGACATCGTCCTCACGTTGCGTGCGCCTTAGCTCTAACCCGACATGCCGCCCAGCCAAACCGCGGATTGTCAGACCTGCCGAATGAACCTTGGCAAAGGCGCTAATTTCATATGCCTCGCCATCGACCGTCCTGCGGCCGTTGCATCGATCGCGATCAATTGGGTCCGTAGCGAGCGCTGCTCTTGTGACATCCATGCCAGAAGCGCACCGGACTTTGTTGACAAGCCGACCGGCATGGCGATCTGCAGGCCCTGAACAGGTAGCCGGTTCTGGCGGCGCATAAGAGACAGCCCCTCGCAGACTGCTCCAGCCAACAGGTCCGGAATCGCGGTGAGGTCCTCCAACGCGAGAGAGCCGTCGTCCGATCCCGTGTTGCCGACCTTGATGTGCCCCATGGGGTGGCGGAGCATCGCCGCTGTTACCTGCGCGACCACCGGCGTCAGTGCGATGATCTGGTTGTCGTTGCTCGCTATGTCGTCCTGATCACAGACCCAAAGGACGTCCTGGTGCGGGCGGCTGAAGGCCGCGAGGCAAAGGGCGCTAAGGTGGGTGACCCGCATCAGGTGTTCGTGGACGGACGGTTTCCAAGGCCCCAAGGCTGACAGATCAGCGTCGGCCGCAAACGGCTGGAACAGGCTGGCGTGGGATTTGTCTATGGCAAAGACGACTAGGGCTCCCTCAATGTCCCCAGCCATGTTGAGGAACTGAGGCATCGCAGCGCGCCGGTTTCGATCATTCAACGCCTTGAAGGACAGCCGTCGCCCATCCAGCAGAAACTGCTGACGGAAAGCGCGCTGGTCCGCGAGCCACTGTTGGTTCCGGTCCATGTCCAACAAAAGGAAGGCATAGGTTGAATAGAGTGCGCATCGGTGTGCCCCGGAGAAATCGGCCAGTAGCGCCAGCGTCCTTCCGCGGTGGCCATGCGGGAAGCCTCGCCCGCTAAAGCCCGCGCTGATCATGTCCTCAAGGGTGGCCAGCAGCCCCAAGCGCGCCTCTCCAAGTTCAACCATCGAAAAGTTTCAGGCGAGCCCGACCACAAGATACCTGAATGTCGAGATTTCAGAATGATCGCAATGTCCGCAACTGGCGCTGGAGCTGACATTTCTCAGAGGACCTTCGCCGGAGCTCAAGCATCTGAATGCAGATTGCTCTGCAACCGCCGCGCGACTTCCCTCGCGTGTGCCGGCGTCCTCTAACACCACTCGATCCGACCGTTTCGCAGGAAGAAATGGCAACCGCATTCGGTGCGTCGCCAGACCGAAGGCGACAATGTCGGCGCGCCTTCGGCCGTTTCGCTCAGGGACCACATAGGCAGTTCGTCGGGTGCGAGGTTCATGTTGAGAGTGGTCGAACACCGCTTCAGGGGACAGGCCATAGAGGCGTGCAGAGGACAGGCTGATTCGCCCACCACATAGAGGGTGCGACGCTTGAGGCGGTCAGGGAGATCCTCCACACTAATGACACTGTAGCCATGAAACCGATCCCAGAGCCGGCCAGCCCAGCGCGCCGGCCAGGTCAGATAGTTTACGACCGTGCGAACCGACTTGATCATCCGCCACCTCCAACGCTGAGCTCTGGAAGGTCCATGAGGAGGGCAGTGTCGCCTCGCCCGACGTGTTTGGCGAAGATCGGGCAAGGCAGGCCGGTTTCTGGCTCCGGATAGAGCATCATCTGGCTAAGGCTGAATCCGACGGTGGCGTAGAGATCGCCGCGCTCATCGCGGAAGTCATGGAGCCGGGCCAGCATCTCATTGACGATCAAGCCGGAGAAGACGGTGTTCACGCTGATGACCGCCGGTCGATCCTCATCAACATTGTTGATATAGCCCGCTCGGCGGAGGTGGGCGTAATGCTCCGGATTGCGACGGCGCTCGCCTTCGGCCCGGACATCTTCCATCGCCACAGCGCCGCGGCTGACCAGGCTGGAGAGGTCGGGCTGGACATAGTGCAGATAGCCGCAGACCTGAGTGATCTCGCCCTGGTCATCCGCGTCTAGCGCCACGCCGACATCGAAGTAGGGCATGAGATAGAAGGCGGCGATCCGGTTCATCAGGAATCGGCCTTCGGCGGAGTCCACACAGCCGAACACTATGTCGCAATCCGCCACTGACCGCACGGCGTCCCCATCAAACAGGTTGCAGGCTAGCGGCAGAACCTCAGTACCGAGGCCGACCTCGACGATCCTGTCGTGCAGAACTTCGACCTTGGGTCGCTTGGCCAGCACATCGGCCATGGTGGTGTTGAGGATGCGATTTAGGTTGTGATTCTTGACCACATCCGGGTCGATGATCACCAGCCGTCGAACGCCTAACCGGACCAACTGTTCGATGACGATGCTGCCGGTGCCCGAGCATCCGACGACCGCAACGGATAAGTGGCCGAGGGCCCGGGTGGTCCGTTCTCCGAACGCTTGGGCGTGCCGCTTGGCGAACGGCGCGCTGGGGGTCAGCACTCCGATCCCGGTGACCTCGTCATGGCGCCAGATATTTAAGCGCTCTCCGACCACGGTGATGGTTTCGATCGGGGTGAACTGGCCTTCGGCGTCCACCAGTCGGCCGAACATCGCGCCGTCCGGCAGCATCACCACGCTCGCATGCGGCACGTCGGCGTCGATCCATCCGGCGATCGCGGGAAAGAGGAGGCTGTCGGAAGAGTCGTCCTGTTCTGAGAAGGCGTTGTATCCGCCTGGGTGGCTGTGAAACTTGACCACGCTCCATCCTCGACGGTCCGCTTCGGTCAGCTCGGGGATGATCAGGTCTGTCGGCCAAGCGACCGTGGTCGCGGTGCGCGGTTCGCAGGCGTCGTGCGGGATTAGGACGAGTTTGCGCAGCAACAGGCGGTGTCGCTTGCCGGCGCGACGCCCGCACAGGGCGATCGCCGCCGCTTCGCGTCCGTCGCCGGGAAAGAGATGCGCTTGCAGCGCGGCGGCCTGCCGGCCGGTTAAGCTCAAGGTCACATCCATGTCAGGCTCTGTCGAACTCGGCGGCGAGCCAGGCGTCCATGTAGTGAACATGGCTCGCCAGGTCGTCTTCGCCGTGAATCCAGGGGTTCTCGGGGGTGCGGTGCCGCGACCACATCTGCCAGACCCGGCCGTCGATGGTACTGCGGCTCTCGGTGCAGTTGATCGGGCGACCGTCGCGTCTGCGCACCGGCGGCGTTAGATAGGCCATATCCAGAGCTGCCGCCGGGTAGCCGGCGCTGATCTGGATGGCGATATCGACGGCCGCATGGTCATAGCCTTGAGGCAGGCGATAGGCCGTCAGGATCAACCATTGGACGCCGCCTTCCTGGATCGTGTCCCAGGCTACGCCCAGGCCGTCCAGGAAGGTTTCATCCATCTCCGGCAAGCGGAAAGCGCGGCGAGACATCAGCGGCCGCCGTCCTGCGCGGTCTTCAGCATCGTCTTGAACTTCTCGATGCCGGGGGTGCGGAAGTAGACGGTGTCGTCGAGCTCCAGCTTGACCGGCTGACCATGCACGATTTGGCGCAGCACATACTTTTCAGCCGGCGTCTTTCCCGCCAGCGCAAGCAGGGCGCGGGCGCTCAGGACCGGGTGCTGTACGACAAAATAGCCCTTGTCGATCCGAATCCGATAGGCGCGGGCCAGCGGCACACGCCGCTGTTCGCGGATGTAGACCTCAAGGTCGATCACTTCATCGACGATGACCTCGCCGTCGCATTCGGTGGTCTGGATGGTGCGCGTCTCTTCGATCGAAACATGACGAGTGTCGCTGGGCGTGCATTCGCGAGACGACGGATCGGGCGGGATGGAGGGAAGTTGGCGGTCCATGGCGTTTCCTTTCGCGTTGGGAGGACGACTATGGAAATAGTAGCCAGAAAATACATAGTCAATAGCTAAGTCGCGGCTATTTTTTGTTGACACAAATTTTGGCTGGCGTTATAAGCGCCAACTCAAAAGCGGTGAGCCCATGTTTGAAAAACGCACGATGACGCTGAACCTCAGTGTTCAGGAGATGGAAGTGGTTGAGCGATTGGCCGAGGAGAAAGGTCTGTCGAAGACCGCCCTGCTTCGTCAGGCCCTGCGGCTCTATCAGTCGATATCGAAGCGGTTGGACGACGGTGAGAAGGTGTTTGTCGAACACCCGACCACCAAGGAGAAGGCCGAGCTCATGGTCTTGAGCTGAGGCACGGCAGATGACCGAACCTCTCGGCATCTACCGACTGCAGGACCGCCGCACGCGGCTTGAGGTTCCAGCCGAACTTTGGGGATCCTTGCAGGATCGGCATGTGCAGGATTTCACGGCGCGCTGGAAACCGATCTTCGACGCCCGCCTAGCTGAACTCAGACGTCAAGGCGATGTGACTGCCGCCATTGCGGGTGAGCACAATGTTCAAGATGCGCATTGGAAGTGGGCTCAGAAGGTCAAGGAGCGCAGCGAGAGTCTGTCCTGGGCGTCCTTCGCGGTCGAGGCCGAAGGCGTCACCCAAGGGCTGATGTTCGCACGGCTGGACGGCTTCGCGCGGGAGCCGTCCCAGCGAAACAAACCGTTGGTGGACATCGATCTGTTGGCGACGGCGCCTTGGAATCGGTCTCGATTGGTCGATGAACCGCAGTTCAAGGGAATCGGACAGCTGCTGCTCGGCACGGCCATCAGTTTGAGCGTCGCGGAGGAGTTCGCGGGGCGCATTGGGCTTCACGCCCTGCCGCAGGCGGCGTCCTGGTACCGCGACGTCTGCGGCATGACCGACCTAGGTGTTGATCATACCGGGATGCATTATTTCGAGATGACCGAGCAACAGGCTCGGGCATTCATTCGCTAGAGCAGGAAAGGAGCGAACCATGGAGATGTTGATTTCTCAAGACTGGCTCCGGCGCAGGATCGACACAGATCCTGACCTGGACGTCGAGGCGGGCCCGTCGATCGGAGTTCTGGAATCGATCGGGATGTTCCTGCCAGTAGAGCTGATCGCCCAGGACGACGACAAGGTCGTCCGTTTGACGGAAGCCTTCGGCGTTCTGGTGCGCCAGCTGCGGCGTCGCCAGCAGTGGACCGTGGATCAGCTGGCCCAGAAGGCCCGCGTCGATCCTGGTGAGCTGAGGTCGATCGAGCGTGACCCCCACTACCGGCCGCGGCCGCGCGTGGTTCATCAGCTGGCGGCCGTGTTCAAGATGCCTGAGCGACCCCTGATGAAGCTATCGGGCGCCACGATCACGCGCGATCAGGGATTTGAAGCGGAGGCGATGCGGTTCGCCGCCAAGTCGGATGATCTGTCCAAGCTTACGCGGGACGAACAGAAGGTGCTGAACGACTACGTCAAATACCTGGTCGATCAGGCCACCTGATTGATGAGCGAGGGGGTTGGTGAATACGAGGCGGACGACATCCGCAAGATCGTGGCTCGGTTGCTCCGGGACTTGGGCGATCCCGAGCCGCCGCTGAAACTCCCTCAGGTGCGAGCGCTCCTAGAACTCGACATCGGCTACTACAGCACCGCGAACACGACCCTGCTCCAGGACGTGGCATCGAGGATGAAAGTGGCCGGCAAGCAGGTGCTGGAGCGCCCGATGCTGCTGGTCGAGGCGGTGACCAAGGCGAAGCTCTCCGCATTGTGGGTGCCCGACACCAAGCGCATCCTGATCGACGAAACGGTTCCCAAGCCAAAGCACCGCTGGATCGAGGGTCATGAGGTGGGCCACAGCGTCATCCCGTGGCATCGAGAGTTTTTGTTCGGTGATAACGAATACACCCTCGATCCGGCCTGCCACGCGATCGTGGAAGCTGAGGCGAACTATGCCGCATCCCAGATGCTGTTCCTCCAAACCCGTTTCTCGACTGAAGCGCGTGATGGCACCCTGGATTTCAAGGCCATCAACGGGCTGTCGAAACGGTTCGGCAACACGCTGACCACCACGCTTTGGCGGATGGTCGAGGACCGCGAACCCGATCTGCCAGTGTTCGGCATGGTGACCGCACATCCTCGCCATCTGCACATTGGGTCAGGCGATGACGGGGAGCCGATCCGCTACTTCATACGATCAGCGGCGTTTCGTGAGCGGTTCGCGAGTGTCCTGCCTGAAGCGGCCTACGCTTTGATTCAGAAGCACGCCACACATCGCGCCAGGGGCCCGGTTTTCGACGCCTCCGACGAACTCACAAATCAGAACGGCGAACGCTGTGAGTTTCGGATGGAGAGCTTCTGCAACACCCATGCGCTTCTCACCTACGGCGCATTCGTGAGGACCATTCCAACCTTGACGGGGAAAACCTAGGACGCGGGGAAATCTAGCGCTCCAAGGGGTTTGGAGTGCGGACCAGACTTTGAACTCTCGCGAGTCCCCTATCGGAACCAGTTAGTTCAACCTGCTTGCCGAGGGGTAGTGCTGTCGAGCCTGAGGCAAGCCGGGCGTAGCGTTCGGCACCCGCTTGATCCCGCACGACCACGAACGGCGAAGCTCCGACCTCGTCATGTTGCCCGGCCTGAACGACCCATCCCTTCACAGTCTCGGCCCCCAGTGGCCGAACATCTCGGGCACCCGCCATCCGTCTTTGGTTCAGCGTGCGGATCACATCCCGACGGATCTGAAGGGTCCGAAGCTTGGCCTCCATCTGGGCATCAAGCCGGTATCGACCGCCGGTCCGTTCCGCCAACCCCAACCGCTCAAGGTGCCGCAACCGGCCTCGCGACAGTGCCGCCCAGGCGTTGGTCCCGCCAACGCCATCGTCGACCAGACCCTGCGCATCCGCCGCCTGCACAAGCCGCCGATCGAACCCCGTGAACCGATCTGCCTCGGTCTCCTTCCAGATGCGCCGCTCGGCATCGGCACGCGATAGATCACCCAGCCGCTCCTGCGCCAGCTCCTGCGCCCGGGCCCGAAACCCGTAGCCGATGTAGTCGCGCGGGATCACCAGATCGCGTCCATCGGCGCGCTTCCCACGCATCACCAGATGCGCGTGGGGCTGGTCGGTGTCGAAGTGACAGGTCCCGATCCACTGCAGTCCCGGCTCGCCCAGATCCGCCGACACCCTCACCATGACCTCGCGGGTGTACCCCCTGAGATCGGCGATCCGATCCCCATGCTCCGGCGACACGATGAACCGGAAATGATGCCGGTCCGGCCCCCAGTCCCGGGTCGCTTCGACCGCATCGATGGCATCGTCGGTCCGGTCGAAGAACTCGGCCGGCTTCCCTTCAACCCCGGCTCCAGCCCGTCCCAGATAGCTCACATGCGCCGCCAGAGCCGCCGCCCGCGCCGACCCTTTGCCGGCGTGCCGCGATACCAGCGCCTTGACGATCACCTTCTGCCGGACGTCCAGACGGAAGGCCCGACCTGAACGCTTCTGCGCCGTCCTGAGCACCCCTGCACGGTCGCCGTAAGCAAAGAGCCGGGATGCGGCGAGACGCTGGAACATCGCCGTCCGCACATTGATCCGGTCGCTCTTGAGCGTGGTCGGGAGGCTGATCCGACCGGCCCTGGACTCGCCGACATCGCCCGCTTCCAACCGCGCCTGAATGCCGCTTCTGACCGACATGGCCCCGTCTCCGCAGAGGAGACGACCCCGGAATCCGCCCTAACTCACCGCAAGTCTTGGAAGCGTTTCGAGGTCGTCGTAAGATGCTGAGACCCTACAACAAAACAGATGCCCTCTCATCTTCTTTTATCTTGCCCTAAGACCTAAAATACGATCACCCGTCTATGCTCATCATACACGATCAACACCCATCAACAGTAATGCGCAGTTCGGCGATAAGATGAGATAGCCCGATTCGCCTGCCGTTGAACGGATGCCCCCACAGCGGCCAAACGCAGAAAACCCGCCCGGCCGAAGCCGAGCGGGTCTTGCCGTCTGGGGTGTGATCTCAAACCGCGCGGGCTCGAATGGAGACGTGCCGCAGCCCGGTCTCAATCGCCTTCTGACCCAGGTTCAAGGCCGGTCCGAACGGCCGCTGATCCGGTGACCGCGACCGATCCAGTGAATGGACCAGGGTGAGGCAGCAGGTGGGCTCGAGCGCGATCAGTTCGTCGTTGGCCCTAAACGGGGCCGCCTTGCCGTGGGCGTCGAAGTCGGCCCGGGCGAGGATCAGCTTCACCCCCTTCTGCTTGGACCATTTGATCGCCAGCTTCTCGGAGCCCTTCGCCCCGGTGGTGGCCAGGGCCATGTCGGGCCATTCTTTGAGCGCCCAGTTGAGCGCGTCGAACACCCGGCCCGCATCCTCGGCCGTGTCCGCTGTCGGAGCCCCTCTGAAGGCGATCACCGGACCGCCGGGATCCGCCTCGCCGGCCCTCCGTGTCTCGATCGCCCGGATGGCCGCCTTGGCCTCCATCTGGGCTGCGGTGAGGTGCGTGCCCCGCCGGCTGCCCCGCCAGGCTGTCCAGACTTCGCCGGTGGCGACCGTGTAGCTTTCGGCTGCGGCGTCCCGGATGAGCTCGGCCGCCTGGGTAGCCGCGTCTCCGGCCCTTGCCTTGGCGGTGGCCTCCTGAAGCTCGGTGTCGGCCGCTTCCGATCCGTCGAAGTCCCGGTCCAGGCTTCGCATCGTATCGCGGGCGCGGTCGGCGTCGCGTTCGATCCGCTGAGCGGCTGAGTGAAAGGCCCCGATCAGGGTCTCGGCCAGTATGGTCTGGAAGTCTTCGAGCGCGGTGTCGGCGATCACATCCAGGAGCTCGGTCATGAGCGCCCGGCCGAGTTGCGAGAGAGCATCCTCGCTCGGATGCGGACGCTGATCGCCTAGGGAGGCGGAGAGGTCGTCGAAGGCGGAGTCGGATTTGGAGAAGACGGAGTGTGCTGAAGTGTGCATCGGGATTATCCTTGAAAGTGTCCTTACGCCCCATGCGCAACGACCCCGATTTTCGGCGCATCGGGCCCCGGAAAGTCACCGGAGCGGACCGCCCTTCGCGGGCCGTGGAGGGGATAAGGCGAAGCCGTTGACTTTCAGGGTGATGTGACAAAATCGGAGGGCGTTGTGTGGGGGCATGTCGTCGTCGCCCTTCGCGACGACGACCCTGTTCGGCGCCGTCGCGCCGATACGAACGGACGGTCATCAATCTTCCTCGCCGTCGTCGGCGGCGAGCCGCCGCGTCTTGCGACCGAGGATCAGTCGGTCCAGCCGTTGGGCCGCCACCCGCTGAGAAGGGCCTCGACGGCGACCTGCACGGGACCGCTGATATCGCGTTGGCCCGCCTCCATCGCGAGGACCCGCGCCGCCATCTTCTCCGGGGTGCCCGAAAGCCTAAGGGCGCGGGCCAGGGTCAGCGCATCCCATCCGAGGATCTGACGGGCGACTTTCAGTTCGGCGGCGGGCGTAGCCATCAGGAGTCCGTACGGTCAGGCTTCATCAGCAAAGGGCCCGGGGGCGGACCCACCGAAAAAAGAGAGGCGGCGACCTCATCAAGGTCGCCGCCCATCGCCAAGCTAGATCGAAAACCCTACGCCGTCATGACGTCCGTCGGTCGGCAGGAACAAGTCTTTCAGAAAGAACCGCCCGGAGCGCAGGCGCTCCGGGCGGAGGGGAGGGGCTTGGTCTGCCGGTCAGAACGGAATATCGTCGTTGAGATCGTAGCCGCCGGCAGGCTCCTGCACCGAAGGCGCGGGTCCGGCCTCGTCGGACGAAGTCCGATCCCGCCGGTTCTTCAGGCGGATGTCGGCCGCGATCAGACGCAGGTCGTAGTGTTCGACCCCGTCCTTGCCGGTCCAGGTGTCGTTCTCGACATGGCCCTGGATCACGACGCGGCTGCCCTTGCGGGCGAACGGCTCGATGTATTTCTCGGCCGTCGCCTCATTGAAGCAGACGCAGTTGAAGCCGGTGGTCCGCTCGCCGGTGGTGCCGTCGGCGCGCCGGAACCGGGTGGTCTCCAGCACGCGGAAGCTCGCCCGCTTCTTGCCCGAGCCCTGGGCGGAGAGGATGGACGGATCGGCGGCCAGATAGCCTTCGAGGGTGAGGGATTGCATGTCAGTCTCCTGAAAATGAAAGATGGAAGGGGAGGGGGTCAGGCGGCGGCGCGGTCGTCGAGGCCGGTGTCGGCCTCGCGGTCCTCGGCCCAGTCCAGGACGGTGAGCCGGTTGATGACCAGCTCCTTGGCGGTGCGCTCCGCGCCGTCCCGCGCCTTGTAGGCCGTGTCGATGAAGGCCCCGATCACGACCGCCTCGCACCCCTGCGCCAAGCCGCGGGCGATGACCTTCTCGTTCAGGCCCTTGGACCAGCTGACGCAGTTGACGCCGACGAGCCGGTCCTTGCCGGCTGAGTCCACGCCGCGTTTCTCGATCAGCCTGAACACCGCCTTGGCGAAGTCCTCGCTGATCTGGGGGTCGGCCGCCAATCGGCCGGTGAACACCATGGTCTGCATGTCAGTCTCCTGTTGATCCGAAGCGCCGAGAGAGCTGATCTCCCTCATCCCGCTTCACCCGAGACCTCCCTTCCTCCCGACCTCCTCCTGACCGGACGGGGCCTTTGCCCCGCCCGGCCCCCGCTTAAGCCGCCGCTCCGTCGAGGACCGTCTGCACCGGATGGCGACGCAGCACCGCCTCCAGCACCTCCGGCCGGTCCACCGGCACGAAGACCCGCGGCGTGAAGGCAATGATCTCGACGAAGCAGCCCAGCGCCACCAGGGCGTCCCGGTCGGTGCGCCCGCCCACCACCTCGATGCGCCAGCGGTCCATCACGCGCGCCCGCTTGAGCCAGAGCCCGCCCTCCAGCGACAGTTGGACACTCCGATCGAGCAGAGTGGTGAGTGTTTGCGCCCCGTCCGACCAGGCTGCGCTGACGTCGGTCAAACCCAGCGCCGCCTTCAGCGTCCGGGCTTGAACGGGGTCAAGCACCCGTCCCAGCCACCGCCGCCCGTCGGGCGCGCGGACACGCCGGACGGAGCACCCCCGCGCCGGCAACCGGCCCCAGATCGGAAGCAGGAGGCCGGTGGCGAGGGACAGTTCGCGCGTTCGCCAGGGGTCGGTCGCAGCCACCTCCTCATCCCAGACCCGCCGCCAGTCGGCGACGGCCGCCGGCTTCCAGGCGGATTCCTCGAACGCCTTCTCCGGCATCGTCTGACGGTCGTCGGGCCGAACGAGCCGTACCGCGCTGACCAGGCGATCCTCGTCTGTCGCCGTGGTTAGGCCGAGCTCCGCGATCGCCGCCCGTCCCGACTTCTCATTCACGACCAGCTGGTGCGCGATGTCGTTGGCCCGCGCGAGCGCGCCGTCCGAGCTCAGGAGCTCGCGCCGAACCTTGAGCGAGAAGGTCACCAGAGCGGTCTCCGCTCCGGTCGAGACGTCGGTGCGGATCACCTCTTGATCGAGGACGTCGAGCTCTTGGGCCTCGATATCCTCCAGGCCTCGGTCCAGGTCGCCCGAGGCGGCGGCGCGTTCGAGGATGCCCGACAGGATGCGGTCGAAGTGCTCGAACAGGGCATTCTGGTCGGCAATGCGCAGGGCCAGCAACCGGTTCAGGAAGGTGTGGATCGGCGGCAGGTCGTCGGACGGCTTGAGCCCACCGTCGGCGTCGAGCAGCTTGAGGCCGGTCTTGGCCATGAAGGTCTCCAGTGTCATGGACGCCAGCTCCCCGAAGGCGAGCGCGCCATAGAAGACCAGCAGGGCCCGTCGCGCCCAGGGGCTCTCCAGATTGTCCTCGGCCCGGAACAGGCCGGCTCCGGCCGTGCGCCGCTCGCCGCGCGTCAGCGCCCCCAGGGAATCCAACCGCCGGGCAATTGTGGACGTGAACCGCTTCTCGCCCTGAATGTCGGTGGTCACCGGCCGCAACAGCGGCGCCGAGGCCTGATGGGTCCGGTGGCTGCGACCCAGCCCCTGGATGGCGGCGTCGGCCCGCCAGCCCGGCTCGACCAGGTAGTGAACCCGCCGTTGCTGGTTCCCGGCCGACAGATCGGCGTGATAGCTGCGGCCCGTACCCCCGGCATCCGAGAAGACCAGCACCCGCTTCCGGCCCGACATGAAGGCGTCGGTCTCGGCGCGCGCGGCGGAAGCGCCGCGCCGTTCGATCACCCGGCGACCGTCCCGCACCACTACCCGGCGCGACCGTCCGGTGATCTCGGCGACGGCGTCGGTGCCGAAGGCTTCCAGGAGGGCGTCAAGGACGCCCGGAACGGCGGGCAGGCATGCCATCTTCTCGATCAGGGCCTCGCGGCGGGCGAGCGCCTCTTGGCTGACGGCCGGACGACCGTCGTCCATGACCGGCACCAGGGTGACGTTGCCGTCCCCGTCCTCGATCGCCTCCATCAGATGGATCGGAAAGGCCTCGCGCAGATAGTCGAGGACGTATTCCCGAGGCGTCAGGTCGATCGACAGGTTGTTCCATTCCTCCGGCGGAATGGACGCCAGCCGGCGTTCCATCACCGCCTCGTTGGTCGAGACGATTTGGACCACGGCCGAGCGTCCTGACGCGAGATCGTCCCGGATCGAAGCAACCAGGCTCGGGGCCTTTAACCCGGCCAGCAGGTGGCCGAAGAAGCGAAGCTTCGCCCCCTCGAAGGCGGAATGGACCGCAGACGCCGCCTGACCGCTCTTCGGCTTGCCCTCCTCATCATTGACGCCCGTGGCTTTCAGGGCCTCGGCCAGATTGGCGTGGATCATCTGGAAGGCGTCGGCCCACTGATCCCAGATGGCGATGTCGTCTGGTGTGAGCGGATGGACGAGGGGTTCATACTCCACACCCTCGAACGACAGCGACCGGGCCACATAGAGACCGAGCGCCTTGAGTTCGCGCGCGAGAAGCTCCATGGCCGCGACCCCGCCTCGGTCCATCGCTTCCAGGAAGTCGGCGCGCGACATAAAGGGTGCCTCCGGGCCGCCCCACAGGCCGAGCCGGGCGGCATAGGCCAGGTTCTCGGCGGTGGTCGCCCCCGTGGCGGAGACGTAGAGCACCCGCGCGTCCGGCAGCCGGTTCTGCAGCGCGAGCCCTGCCATGCCCTGAAGAGAGGCCTTCTTCGTCCCCCGGGCGCCCTTACCGCCGCCGGCGGCGTTGGCCATCGCATGGGCCTCGTCAAAGGCGATGACGCCGTCGAAGTCGTCGCCGAGCCAGGCGACGATCTGGTCGAGACGGGATTGCCGGTCACCGCGGGCTGGCTGGCGCAAAGTGGCGTAGGTGGTGAACATGACGCCGCGCTCCAGCCGGATCGCCTCGCCTTGTTTCCAGCTCGACAGGGGCACGAGGTCGTGGGCGACGCCGCCGATCGCGGCCCAGTCCCGACGGGCGTCCTCCAGCAGGGCGTCGTTCCGCGACAGCCACAGCGCCCGGACCCGGCCCTGGGCCATGTTGTCAGCGATAGCGGCCGCGATCTGGCGGCCCTTGCCGCAGCCTGTGCCGTCCCCGAGGAAGAAGCCCCGACGGAAGCGGATCGCATCGTCCTGGTCGTCCCGGACGAGGACGACCTCGTGCGACGCCTCCCCAATACGGAAACTACCGGGAAGATGGCCGGCATGGGCTTCGCCCGCATAGATCACCGTCTCGGTCTGGGCGTCAGAGATCCGGCCCTCGTCCCGCATCATAGGCGGTATCACCGGACGATAGGTCGGGGCTGGCGGCGAGACCGACGCCATCGGTCCCGACTCGACCAGCGGCGACGGATGGGGACGGGGATCAGGCAGATCGATCCGCGCCAAGGAATGGGCCTGGTAGAGTCCGACATCCCGGCCTTCGCCGCTCCATGGTTTGACCTGATAGGCCAGCGGTGCCGCGCCTGCGAGGAAGGCGAGCCGGCCAGAGGGCAGGGCGAGGCCGCGTTCGCGTGGTCCCAGCAACGCTCCCAAAGACACCTTCAAGCGGGTCCGCGGCAGGGCACCGCCGCGCGCGGGGAGGGCGGCGACGAGCCTGGCCGCTCCCATCAGGTCGTCTGCACTCAGCGCCTGCGGGATCTCGGCCAACTCCGCCGAACGATCGACGACCAGGAGTCCGGTCTCGACGGACGTCCCATGTTTGGTGAAGGCACCGGTCGGCAAGGCGATGCGGGCGATGATCGCGCCAACACCGGCCAGACGCCGCAGCAAGGCGTCGTTCGTCAGGGCGCTCAGGGGCACGATCGCGACCAGGCGGCCATGGTCGGTCAAGGCCTTCACCGACGCCAGCAGATGGTCGGCGAGGTCCGAGAAGGGTGGATTGGTCACCACGACGTCGAAGCCGCCCGCGCCCCGGCTCAGGTCGTGGATATGGCGTGCGTCGTGGCGGGTCCGCTCGGCCGAGGGGAACAGCCCGTCCAGCAGGTCGGCGCGCCCCGCCGCGATCTCGTTGAGCGCGAGCGCGCCGCCGCAGGCCTCGGCGACAACCGCCAGCAGCCCGGATCCCGCGGAGGGCTCAAGGACGCGGTCGCCGGGCCGGACTTGGGCGGCCAAGACCACGAGGGCGGCCAGCTGTGGCGGCGTCGAGAACTGGTCGAGCGCGACCTGTTCCTCGCTGCGGCGCGTATGGGTCAAGCCGAGCGCGGAGACAGAGGCCAGGAGCGCGGCGACTTCCGCTGGCGCATCCTCCAGCCGCGCGACCTGCGGCGCGAGACGCCGGATCTGCAGCACGGTCGCCGCTTCGATCGCGTCATAGGCGTCCCGCCAGACCCAAGCGCCTTCGGCGTCCGATGCGCCGAAAGCGGTTGTCATCACCTGGGCGACCAGCCGCCGATCGAGCGGCCGTGACCGCGCCAGATAGGTCGCGAGGGCGCGGGCGGCGGCCAGCACATTGGCGACGGTATCCGCACTGGTTGGATCGGCGAACAGGCTCAGTGTGGAATGGGACTGTGATGAAGACGTACCGACTGAGGGCATGGGAGAAGGCTCCGGTCACCTGGAGCGGAGGGCGCCTCCCTCTCGGTCCTCCAGGCTCGCCTCGCCCCGCCCTTCCTCCGCCTCTCGATATTTGCCCAAAGGGCCTTTGGGCCGACAGCAGCTTCCGGCCGTGCTCGGAGCCGTCTAACGCAACGCCCCCGGCCCGTTGCGTTAGACGGCACGTCGTTGGTACGCACAGCGCGGCTTCATCCCTGCCCGGAAGCGCGTTAAGTCTGGATCATGAGGCAATCGACCGGCGGCGTTCGAGAAGCGCGAGGTCGGGAACGGCGCGAGGCGTTCCTGACGGTGGCGGCAACGGTGTTTCGCGCCAAGGGCCTGAAGGTCGCGACCATGGCGGACGTGGCCGCCGCGGTGGGTGTCGCCAAGCCCGTGCTCTACCGACGGTTTCCGTCCAAGGACGCCCTGATCGCGGCGCTGACCCAGCAGGTCTATCAAGCGGTCCAGACCGCGTTCGACGAGACGCCCCCGGACTCCGGACGTGTGCTAGAGTCTGTCTTGGCCGCCATCCGTAGCGTCGAGGATGGCTATGTCGCCTTGGTGCGCGACGGTGAGGTCTATCTTCCCGACGCCCCGGCCACGACCATGCAGCTGAAGACCAGCACCGCCCGCGCGGTCCGCCGGTCGCTCGGCCTTGTGGGCACGCCGTCCGCCGATGACCCGCTGCCGCTTCGTCTGGCGGTCGAGACCCTGACCGACTTCATCCACGCCGCCTTCGTCTGGTGGATCCAGCATGGCGAAAGCGACCAGGACAGCCGGTTTCTGGCCTGGCTGAACGGTCTCATCGATGCCTGGCCGGCGACGACGGCTGCGGCATTCCGGCCAGATTGACAAACCGTTTCTCGCTGGTAACAGTTTGATGGGGAGGCGACCCATGACCAAGTTTAGAACACCGGCTGTTGCAAGCATAATGCTGATGGTGCTTGCGGGGCCCGCCGTCGCGCAGAACGCTCCGGCGCAATACGACATCGCGCTGGCGCTGGATCCGGCCGGCAGCGCCCTGTCGGTGGTCGTCGAGGCATCGGGCCTGCCCTGCCAGGGTGACGTAGCCCGGGTCTATCTGAACCGTGGTCTGACCCTCACGGAAACGATCATCGACGGACGCCCGGTCGAACCGGTGATCGATCCCGCAGGGGCCGAGCCATTCTGGATAGCCGCGAGCCGCGCCATCGACATCCCATGTCCACGCGAAAAGGCCCGCCTGTCCTACGCCGGGCCGGGCCAGCTTCACCGTGACGGCCGTAATCAGGTGGCACCCGAACTCATCGAACTATCGCTCTACGGCGGATGGTATCCGATGACCGCGATCGACCGGCCCTTTACCTGGCGGTTGCGAACGGCCCTCCCAGAAGGCTGGACGTTCGCTTCAGTTGGAGCCGCCAGCCGGACCGAACCCGGCCGTATCGACGTGACCAGCGACCGGGCGACCGACGTCGTCCTGATCGCCTCGCCCCGCTTCACCGACGACAGCGTCGAGATCGACGGCCGCCGGTCCCGGGTTTTGATCTCGGATGACGCTCCTATCGAGGCCCGCCAAGTGGCGGCCGGACTGGCGGGCGAGGCTGCGGACATGTCGGCATGGCTGGAGCGGGTTCTGGGTCCTGTCGAAGAGGGGCGACAAGTGCGCCCGGAGTTGGTTTTCACACGCCGCGGCGGGCCGCTGTCCTATTCGCGCCTACCCCTGATCGTCACGCCACAGGCGTCGCTGCTGGCCCCCGGTGACCGGCCCCTCGGGCTCAACGTGCGCCATGAGGTGGCGCATTTCTGGTCCCGATCCGAAGGGGCGGCGAACGACTGGATTAGCGAAGGCGTGGCCGAACACCTCGCTCTGGTCCGGACAGGCGACCGCGAGGGGGACGACACCCGGCGATCGCGGCTGGACCTGTACCGTCAACAGGTCGAGGCGGCGGGCCGGGGGGTGTCCATCGCCGACACCCACACCGACGAAACCCGAGCCTATATCAACCGTTACCAGCGGCCGGCGCTGTTGCTGGATGCCGTCCAGGCGTCGGTCGGCCGTCCGGCGTTGGAGACCTTCCTTCGACGGCTGTTCGCCCTGGGTTCGTCGCTGACGACCGCGACCTTCCGGTCCCTTGCCGTCGAGACCCTGGGCGAGCCGCAGGCGACCCGGATATCGGCCTGCCTGATTTCCATGGACTGGCCCGAGGTCTGCGGCGGCATCGATGCGCCTCGTCCCGTTACCTAGCAGGAGACGCGCATTCGGCACTGAAAGGTTACTCGGGCGAAGTTTAAAAGCGCGCCGACCATCTCGATTTGGATAACCGCCGCGAGTTCGGCGAAAGCGGCGAAGTTCGGGCCCGCCGATCAGATCGCATTGGATATGGCCGATCTTGTGGACCGCCGCGCAGACGATGAGAAAACATTGGATGAGGCTTGCGATCTGAACTGCTCCGATCGTTCTCCCGAAGTCGACACGGCCGAGGAAGTTGAAGCGGGTTGTTGCACGAAGTTCAAATGAGCAGGATCAACGCGCACATAGCATGCCCGCTCTCCCCCGTCTCGCCCAGCCACAAAACGTCTGCGCCAAGGCTCGGCGGTATTGCGGGCCATCGAGACGATGCGCAAAGCAGAGAGCAGGTCAATCAACAACACCGCCCCGGCCGAAGCCGGGACGGCGCGTGGTTTCAATCGCGAAGGCTCAAGCCGCTGCGGAAGTGAGCGCGGCCTCTCCCGCCGGGGTGACGACGAATTCTCCAGCCCCATCGTCCGGCGCGTCGTCCAGTTCGTCCTCGGGATCGGCCTCGTCCTCCACGTCAGAGGCCTCCGGGTCGTCGGTCGCCGCCCATGACAGGCCGATCGGCGCCCAGGACCGCGACGCCGCCTGTTCGGCGACCCAGTCGACGAGCTCGGTCTTCTTGAGCGACGTGGCGCGCTCGTCTTCGGCCCCCATGGCGGTCAGCATGCCGAGCAGCAGGGGTTTGGAGTGCGACTGGAGGAAGGGCGCATCCGGTGTCCAGTGGAGCGTGATGTCCGCGCCGCACAGTGCGGCGAGCTCGGCCGCCTCGGCGCGGGCGCGGCGGCGGATCAGGGTCGTACGCTCTTCGCGCACGTCCAGACTGATCGCCGTCAGCTCGGCCAGCAGGGCCATCTTCTCGCCGTGGGGCAGGGCGTGGACCCAGGCGATGACGGTCTCGCCGGACGCCTCCCAGGTCGACCGGCGCTGGTCGAGTCTCTGGCGCACCTCGCCGTCCAGGGTCTCGATCACCCGGCCACCCGGCGGATTGAAGCCCGTCGCCAGGATGGCCAGGGCAGAGTCGGAGCGCGCGACATGGGTGCGCAGCACCAGCAGGGTGAACAGGCGCGCGATCAGGGCCACGAGCGCTACGCCCGGGTCGTCCGCCAGCGCACGGATCAGGCCGCGCGTGGCGACGTCGGTGCGAACAGCGTGCAGGACGTGGTTGACGCCGTCGGTCTCTGGCTCAGGGGCCTCGACCTCGGGGGGGGCATAGGCCGGCGGAGCGACGGCGCGTGTCGGTGCCTCTTCACCTCCCGAATCCTCCGCCTCGAGCTCGGGCTCCTCGGGCGAGTAGCACCGCACCTCGACGCCCGTGGGCGACGCCGGAGACATCACCATCGTCGTCACGGCCCGTCCGCGGGACCCGGTCCGATCGACTTCGATTTTGGCGCGGATCATGGCCACGAGGGCGGCGTCGGCGGCCTCGGGATCGGACGCTTCGGCCAGTGCCTGGGCCGCCGCGTCGGCGCGTTCACGCCAGACGTCGCGCTGGGCGCGATAGCGCGCCATCTCCTCGTCGTTCAGCACGCCGCCGTAGACATAGCCGAGCGGCTCAAGGTCCTCCGGCAGGTCCGGCTCCCGGCCGGCCG
Organism: Brevundimonas aurifodinae; assembly: GCF_040195595.1. NCBI lineage: Bacteria > Pseudomonadati > Pseudomonadota > Alphaproteobacteria > Caulobacterales > Caulobacteraceae > Brevundimonas > Brevundimonas aurifodinae. The sequence continues at coordinate 180,763 of NZ_JBEGDD010000003.1, read as the reverse complement.
TGACGTGGACCGCGATGCCCTCGGCCTCGAACACGGCGGCGATGCCTCGGGCGCGTTTCAGCCAGGCCTCGGTCAACACGTCCGGATCCAGCAGCACCGGCGCCAGCTCCCCGAAGAGATCGACCTCGGTGCGCCCGCCGGCCGACGCATAGGCCGCTTCGCCGACCAGGGCGCAGCGGCGATCGTGCGGCGTGACCCGCGATGCGTCCAGGCGCTCAACGATGCGCCAGTCCTGAAACCCGTGGCCCGACAGCGCGACCTCGGCGATCTCGGCCTGCTCATCGGCGTTCGGCAACCGCGCCAGGAGCCGGGCCTGCTTCAAGGTCATTCGGCCGGATTTGAGGGCGTTAATCGCGACCGGTGGGAGGGCAGCCAGGGCCGCCAGCCGCTTGATCTCGATCTCGGCATAGCCGAGGGCGCGAGCGATTACCGGGATGGTCAGCCTGGTCTTTAGCATCCGTCCGATGGCGACGATGACGTCCGCGACATGGACGGGGGCTGCGGTGTTGGTCAGCAGTAGAGCGGCCGCCTGACGCGCCGGGTCGATCTCGACATAGACCGTGACGGGATAGTCGTCGTCGATGACGCCGGCCTCGCGCAGCAGGCCGAGCGCAAGACGCCGGCGACGGCCGTCCAGGGCCATCCAGGGCTGTTCCTTCTTGCCGCGGCCCGGGCGAACGGTCAGGCGTTGAAGCTGGCCGGCCGCCTTGATCGTGGAGGCCAGGGTCGGGATGTCGTCGTCCGGCGGTTCGTTGAAGCGCAGGTTTTCGGGCGCGATGCCGAGGTCGCCGAGGCGGATAGTGCGCTCGTCTCGGTCGACGACGACGGCGGGCGTGTCGTCGAGCGGGGTGATGACGGGAACGAGGTCGGTCATGGGGGATCTCCGGCCGTGCGACAGGGCCGATCCCCGCCGCTCCGGCGCCCCTCAGCGCCCTCGCTCCGCCTTTGCTTGCGCCATCGCGACCGCGTTCCAGTCGTCGAAGGGGGCGTCAGGCCAGACGACCTCCGCGCCGATCCCGAGATCGACCAATCGCCGATGCAGCCGCCACGCCCGGTCCTGACCGACTACGCCGCGGTCGGCAGCGATCAGAACGCGCCGCGCGCAGGACGGCGGGGTCCAGCGCGCCAGGTTGTTCGCCGCCAACAGCGCCCAGCCGGGCAGTTGGAAGCGCTCGGCCGCCGAAAGCGTGGTGAGAACGCCTTCCGCAGCCAGCATCTCTGGCGCTGCCGGCCAAAGGCGGACGGCAGCGCCGGGCGGCACATGGCCCACCGTCTTGCGCGACACCCGAAGTTCGGTCGCACGACGGCCGTTCGGACTCAGGTAGGTGAGTTCGACGCCTGTCAGTTGGTCCGCGTCGTCGCTGATCCGGGCAGCGAGGGCAGGGCGGTGGGCACTGCCTGGCCGATAGACGGACGTCGGCGCATGCGGATGATGGCGAAGGTTCGCCGACGTCGCCCCGCGGGTCACAAAGCGGGATCGAAGATAGCGCTCCGCCAAGCTGTTTACGCCGATCGGCACGCCAACCTCCCATAGGCGGACGGCAGCGGCGAGCCGAGTCAGACGATCGGGTCTGGGCGGTGCGGGACCCGCGCGGTGTCTGCCCGTCAACCGCCCGCCGCGGTCGATGAAGCCGCGCCGACGCAGATCGTCGCGCATGGCGCGCCAATCGGCGGCCCCGAAGCTGTGTATCACGAGACGCTCGTCCGAAAGCAGCAGGGAGACGGAGCGGTCATGGGCGCTGTGACCAGGGGCCGGCACATTGGCGCGATGGCCGCCCTGATAAAGGTCGCCGCCCAGGGCGGCGACGATGGCGTGCAAGGTCATGGCGCGCTCAGATCAGACCGAGGGTACGAAAGCTCGCCGTGCCTTCCCGGCCGATGATGAGGTGATCATGCACCTGGAGGCCGAACACCTTGGCCGCCTCGATGATCTGGCGCGTGACGGTGATGTCCGCCTGAGAGGGTGTGGGGTCGCCCGAGGGATGGTTATGGACCAGAATGAGCGCTGAAGCCGACAGTTCGAGCGCGCGGCGGACGACCTCGCGGGGATAGACGGGCGCGTGGTCGACGGACCCGTCTGCGACCAGTTCGTCGCGCATCAGGATGTTGCGCCGATCGAGATAGAGTGCGCGAAACTGCTCACGCGGCAAATGGGCGAGTGCCGTGCGGGTATAGGACACGAGCGCGGCCCAGGAGGACATTATCGGCCGGCCGCAAGCGTTGCTGCGCGCCACCCGGATGCTGAACTGGCGCAGCAGTTTGAGGTCCAGGATCGTCGTCGGGCCGAGCCCAGTGATCCGGCTGAGCTCCGGCAGGTCCGCGGAGACGATCTCACCCAGTCCACCGAACCGGTTGATCAGCTCGGCAGCGACAGGCTCGACCGCCGTCCCGGCAAGGCTGCGATCCAGGAGCAGACATAGCAGGCCTTGGTCGTCGATGTTCTCCAAGGTCGAGGGCTCCCGGGTCTTGGGCGTGGAGCGCGAACCCTTCCGACTGGAGCGGAGGGATGTAGCTGGCATCGGTCTCATGGCGGTCTCCTGACTTCCGCTCCCCATCGGAGCGCCGGCCGCCGCCCTCGCTTTCGTCCTTCCAGACGGTCGTTTTCACGCCGGCAGAGCCTCTGGCTGTGCCCGTTAAGTCCGTCAGACCGTCGTCATCAAACTAGCGGACCAAACGCTGGTCGGGCACCAGACGGCATGGTCGCATCAGGCGCCCAGGGTCCGACAGGTCATTCCGGCGTTGGCCGACAACGCGCGTTCCACGGTCGCGCCCAGGGCGGCACCCGGCGTCCAACAGCCGCCAGCGAGGCCATGGCCTGAGTCCAGAAGGCACAATGCCGTTTCGACGATCATTCGCGATGTCGCACCGTAGCCCGGGTCCCTGTCGCCCGTGACCGCCACGGTAAGGCGCTGCTGTTCAGCACCGAGGCCAATAAAGCGGACATCAAAATACCCCGCCGCCTGCTCCTCTGCGCTGGGACCTTCACCCGGTTTGAGGGACTCGTTGGGCGAGGCGGCAAGCGCGGCCAAGTTGGCGGCCCGAGCTTGTCCCGCGTCTCCGGGACCGCCGATCTGCATTTCATCGTAGACGAAGTCCGTTCCGTAGAGGTGGCCGAGCAGGGCGTTGGATCGGTGAACATTGCGCGTGTTGATCGCCGCCATCATGAACGGCGCGACCCAGGCGTCGAGGTCGGCGTCATACTCTACCCGATTGCCTCGGGGTTGTTCGGGTCCTTTGAAGCCAGGAACCAGAGCGAAAGGATCGCGCAGGTGCGCCAAGGCCTCGGGATTGTCTGCGGCCCTGGCCATGGTCGCATTCAGGCTGGCCAGAGTGCCCCCGGACAGTCCACCTTGTAATCGCATCACCCGACCCTTGACCCTCGGGAACGGCGCGCCGAAGCGACGGATCGCCTCGTTCTGAAGCCGCAGTACGCCCAACTCGAACGGAAGGGAGTCGAAACCGCACGAAAAAAGGATGCGAGCGCCCGTCCTTTTGGCGGTTTCGTCATGGGCGTCGATCATCCGTCGCATCCATTCCGGCTCCCCGCAGAGATCCAGATAATCCGTGCCGGCCTCGGCGCAGGCCGCCACCAGATCCGAGCCGTGCAGTTGGTAGGGGCCCACCGTGGTGATGACGGTCCGGGTTCTTCGCACCAATGCCGCCAAGGCCTCGGGGTCGTGGGCGTCGACCTCCAGCGCCGGCAAAGCGCCACCGGGGTCGATGGCGTCACGCACCTCGATCAACCGCCGACCGTCACGCCCGGCCAGCGCCCACCGCAGCCCCGAGTTCGTTCCGAGACGTTGCGCGAGGCGCGCGGCGACCAGACGGCCGGTGAACCCTGTCGCTCCGAACAGCACCAGATCGAAGGGTGAGTCTGAGGGTGTCATGGAACTTCCTCGATCTCGCGCCGGATTTCACTCGGGCGCGCGTTGAAGGTATTGGTTGGATTGTCGACCATATCGCACCCGGAGTTTTCCATGTCACGTCTCACGCTCGCCGCTACGCTCTGCGCCACCCTGCTGGCTGGTCCCGTCATGGCTCAGACCGCGCCCGCCTCGCCCTCGTCTGCTCCCCAGCCGCCCGCGCCAGCTCAAGCGTCTGCTGAAACCAGCCCCGCGGTCGCGCAAGCGCTGGCGCAATACGACACCGACGACGACGGCAAGATCAGCCTGGCCGAATGGACAGCGGCCGGTCGTCAGGAGCGTGGCTTCAGGCGTTTCGACACGAACGCTGACGGTTTCATGGTCGAGGCTGAACTTCAGGCGGCGTTGGAAATGATGGCCCAGATGCGCGCGCGCCAAGGTCAGTAAGGCACGGTTGGTCGCCCGGGCCGCCGGCCTGGCGACTTGCTTCAGGCTGCCGAGCCTGCTTCTATTGTCGACAATAACGATAAATGGGAGGCTGGCTTGGAGACGGATGCGGGCAAGGTCGGTTCGGGGTACCGGCGCTACGGGCTGGCCCTGCTCATGGTGGTCCTGACGTTCAACTTTCTGGACCGCCAGATCGTCAACATCCTCGCAGAGCAGATCAAGACCGATCTGGGCATCAGCGATGCCCAGATCGGCCTGATGACCGGCTTCGCGTTCGCAGTGCTCTACACTGTGCTGGGTCTGCCCATCGCGCGATGGGCAGAGCGCGGTGACCGGGTCGTGATCATCTCCGTGGCCTTGGCGGTCTGGAGCGGCTTCACCGTCGCGTGCGGCTTCGCGCAATCCTTCCTTCAACTGCTGTTGGCCCGAGTGGGCGTGGGCGTGGGCGAAGCCGGGTGCACGCCCCCGTCCCACTCCCTCATCAGCGACTACGCGCCGCGAGAAAAGCGGGCATCGGCTCTGGCCTTCTACTCCCTGGGCATTCCGCTTGGATCGTTGGCTGGCCTGGCCGTCGGCGGCGTTGCGGCCGATCTGTACGGTTGGCGGGTCGCATTCGTGCTGGCCGGTGCGCCCGGCCTTCTCCTCGCGCTCGTTGTTCTCTTCACCTTGCGGGAGCCGCGGCGGACCCAAACCCCTGCCGCTGTGCGGGACTCCGCGGCTCCGATTTCGGGGCGCGACGCCTGGGCGGCCCTTCGCCGGTCGCGCACCTTCTGGTGGATGTCCGGTGGGGCCGCCACGATGGGATTTCTGGGCTACGGCCATCTGGCATTCTACGGCTCATTCTACTTCCGCAATCACGCCGAGGCGCTGGCCGCACTGGTCCCAGCCGGCAGCGATCTCGGGCCCGCCGCCGTGCTGGGTCTGAGTCTTGGCGTGCTTGTGGGCCTGTGTGGTCTGGCTGGCACCTTCCTGGGCGGCCAGATCGCGGACTGGGGCGCCAAGCGTGATGTCAGAATCTACATGACCCTCCCGGCCGTGGCGGTTCTGCTTGGCGCCCCGTTCTTTTTGGCGGCGGCTTCGGTCAAGGACTTGGGTCTGTCGTTCCTGCTCCTGACGGTGCCTCTGACGTTGAACTCTCTCTGGTACGGCCCTGTCTATGCGAGCGCCCAAAGCCTGGTGCCGCCTCAATGCCGGGCGACCGCGTCCGCCGTTCTGCTCTTCATCATCAACCTCGTCGGACTGGGGCTGGGCCCTCTGGCGGTGGGGCTTCTCTCGGACGGCTTTGCCACAACCATGGGCCTGGCCGAGGGATTGCGATGGGCCCTGATCACCACGGCGGCGGCGGGCCTCGTCGCGGCGGCCTGCTTCCTCGTCGCGCGCCGCAGCATCCGTCACGAGATGGTTAGCTAGAACGGAGGCAACCGAACATGGACGTCAAGGACAAGGTCGTCGTCATCACCGGCGGAGCCGGCGGCATCGGGCGCGCGATGGCTGAGCGGTTCGCCGCATCAGGGGCTCGGCACATCGCAGTAGCGGACAGGGACGCGGCTTCGGCCCTTACAGTCGCGGACGCCGTCGGCGGGTCAGCCCATGACGTCGATGTGGCGAACGAGGCCGACATCGTCCGGCTCGTCGCCGACGTGACGCGCCACGTCGGGCCGATCGACCTGTTCTGCTCAAACGCTGGCGTGCTGCCGCCAGACATGGACTTGAGCCTCGCGGTGTCGGCCGATGACCGGGCCTGGGCCTTGGCCTGGTCGGTGAACGTGATGGCCCATGTCTATGCGGCACGCGCAGTGCTCCCGGCCATGATCGCGCGAGGAGAAGGGTATCTGCTTAACACCGTCTCCGCCGCCGGTCTGCTGACCATGATCGGCAGTGCCGCCTATGCGACGACCAAACATGCAGCCATCGGATTGGCGGAGAGCCTCGCCATCGCCCATGCCGACGACGGCATTCGCGTGTCGGTCCTGTGCCCCCAAGCGGTGGCGACACCAATGGCGGCGGGTGACGTTCATTTCGGCGCCGATATCGACGGCATCCTCACGCCCGAGGCGGTGGCAGACTGCGTCGTGGAGGGACTGACCGCAGAGCGGTTTCTGATCCTGCCACATCCCAAGGCCCTGGATTACCTGCAACGCAAGACGGCCGACTATGATGGCTGGCTCGCCGGTCTGTCGCGCTTCCGGCGGCAGTTTATCACTCAAGCCGCTCCGTCGCGTTTTTCACGCCGCCGCTCGGTCGTCTGACGTCCTGGCGGTTCTTGAGGCCTCGCCCGGAAGATCGGCTTCGCGCCTACGTTCGAGCGCGCCTGAACCCCAATGCTGCATTTCCCGAAGAAGGGGCAGAAGGGCCTCGCCCGAGGGTGTGAGGGTGTAGCGGGATGAGCGCGCGAGGTCCCGCGAGGCTTGCGTTCGCGATACCAGCCCGCTCTTGACGAGAACACGCAGGTCTTGGGCCAACATCTTGTCGGAGATGCCGGGCAGTGATCGCTTCAGTGCGCCGTAGGTGCGGTCGCCTAGCGCCATCTTCCACAGAATGGCCGGGCGCCACCGGGAGCCCAAGGTCCTTAACGTGAATGCGAACGGGCAGGCGTCTTCCAGCCGGGCTTCATTCCGGGCTTGGCTGGTATTGGGCTTTCGCATGACGCTTCCCAAAGAGTGGGTATGGGGATTGACGCGGAGAACAGCTTTGGTGGGACCGCAAACGTGGAGATCACCAATGAACATCGCAATATGCGGGGCCGGCCCGTTCGGGCGCAACCTGGGCGCGCTTCTGTCCCTCGCGGGTCACCAGATTGTTTTTGGTGTGCGTTCGCCGCCTGCTACGAGCGCCGAGCATCCGGGGATCGATGTGTTTCATTTCGCCGAATCGATCGCGCGATCAGAGGTCATCGTCCTGGCTGTGCCCGGCGTCGTCGCAGAGGTGCCACTCAGCGCATCACCGCTCGCTGGAAAAATTGTCATCGACTGCACCAACCTCCTGAACGCCGATTGGACCCCTGTCATCCTCGAGGGCGGTCAATCCAATGCCGAGCGGCTACAGGCCGATTTCCCGGCCGCCCGCGTGGTGAAGGGCTTCAACACTGTGTTCGCCGATATGCTGCAGCGGGAGGTTCTAGAAGCCAAGCCCGTGCCTGCGGCCACCTTTCTTTGTGGCGAGGACGCGAGCGCTCTCAGTGTCGTCGCCGGACTGGCCGCTGATATCGGCCTCAACCCGATCACCGTGGGCGGCCTTTCGGCCGCACGGTATTGCGAAGCTCTGGCGCACCTTCACATCCAGATCGCGACCAACGGCGGACGCGGAACCCAAGGCGGGTTTGCCTATGTCTAGATTGGAGCCCTCTCTGACGACTCATGCGGCCGCTCGATTGGCGGGGGCATCCGCTTTTGTCGCCGCAAGTTGGGCCATGCGTGAGCGGTAGGCGACTACGGCCGCGGCCTTAACTGGGCCGAATCCGCGAATGGCGTCGGCAGCGCGGGCGATCTCAAGCACTTGGGCTTCCGTGGCGGGAGTGAGGATCGCCAGTGCCGAGGTCACGGCACGGCGATACTCTTGGACCAGACCGCGCTCCATGCGGCGTTCCTCGGAATAGCCGAACGGATCGAGCGGCGTGCCGCGCAACCAACGCAGGCGCGCCAGAAGCGCAAACATCGACCCCATCCAGGGACCGAATTCGCGCTTGCGCGGACGTCCGTTCACCGGGTCGGTGTCGCTCAAAATGGGCGGGGCGAGGTGATAAGTCACGCGCTCAACCTCTTCGAACTGGGCGTCCAGCTGGGCCTTGAAGGTTCCGTCGGAATACAGCCTCGCGACCTCGTACTCGTCCTTGTAGGCCATGAGCTTGGCCAGATTGGCCGCGACCGCTTCGGTAATGGGACCCACGGCACCCAGGCGCTTCTTCTCCTCGCCCGCCACCTTGGCCGTGAAGCGGCGGTAGTCCTCCGCATAGCTGCGGTTCTGGTAGGCCGTCAGGAAGGCGATCCGTCGTTCGATGAGGGTGTCGGCAGGGAGCGGGCCCTCGGGTTCGGACGCCGCGTCCAGGATGGCGAACACGGATGGCGCGTCGTGCGCGAGCCGTCGACCCCAGGCGAAGGCCTGTTTGTTGTCGTCGATGGCGGCACCGTTCTGTTCGATCGCCGTCTCGATGGCGGTAAGCTCCAGCGGGATCCACCCCTTCTGCCAAGCCCAGCCAAGCATCAGCATATTGGCCAGGATGGCGTCGCCGAGAAGGCGAACAGCCAGGCTTGCGGCCGGGACCGTGGCGCTTTCGATCGCATTGGAGGCGAGCAACTCCTGCATTCGCTGCTCCGGCAGAACGGCGTCGCGATCCTTGATGAATAGCGCAGTCGGTTGAACCGTGGCGTTCAGCACCGTTCGGGTCCCACCGTTCGACAACCGGCTGAGTGCGGCGCGAGAGGTCGCCACCACGGCGTCGCAAGCCAGCAACACGTCCGCCGATCCGGGCGGGATCTTGGTGGCGTGCAGCAGGTCCGGCCTCGGCGCGAGGCGGATGTGGCTCATGACCGCGCCGTTCTTTTGCGCCAGGCCCGTATAGTCGAGTTCGGTGGCCGCCAAGCCTTGGATATGGGCCGCGCGGCCGAGGATGGCCCCAAGCGTCAGAACGCCCGACCCGCCGATGCCGGCGACGAGGATATTGACCGGCGAAGTCACGGCTGAAATCGTGGGCGGGGCGGGAATGTCGCTCGCCTCCAGCCGTCGCTTGGCCGTGCGTCGAGGGCGTCCGCCGTGCACGGTGACGAAGCTCGGGCAGAACCCTTTCAGACAGCTGAGGTCTTTGTTGCATGAAGACTGGTCGATTGCCCGCTTGCGGCCCCAGTCCGTCTCAAGAGGCTTGATGGCAATACAGTTGGACTGCACCGAGCAATCGCCGCAGCCCTCGCACACGGCCGGATTAATGAAGGCTCGAACGGGAGGATCCACGGCCAGGCCGCGCTTGCGTCGCCGCCGGTTCTCCGCAGCGCAGACCTGGTCGTAAACCAGCACGGTCACGCCCGGCACATCCCGCAGCTCGCGCTGGACCAGCTCGATGTCCCGCCGGGGACGGACGGACACGCCCGGCGCGAACTCGGTGCCCGACGGGTATTTGCTCGGATCGTCGGCCACCACGACGATCTTGGCCACACCCTCCGACGCCATCTGGCGCGTGATGCGGGCGGCATCGAGGGGGCCGTCGAAGCCTTGGCCACCGGTCATGGCGATCGCGTCGTTATACAGGATCTTGAAGGTGACGTTGGCCTTGGCGGCCACGGCAGCCCGCACCGCCAGCGAGCCAGAATGATGATAGGTGCCGTCGCCCAGGTTCTGGAACACATGGTTTTCATGGGTGAAGGCCTGTTGACCGATCCAGTGCGCACCCTCGCCGCCCATGTGGGTGATGAAGGCTGTGCGCCGCGCGGGGTCACTCAGGACCATGGCATGGCAACCGATGCCGCCTACGGCGCGGCTGCCTTCCGGCACGACGGTCGAGGTGTTGTGCGGGCAGCCAGAACAGAAGAAGGGCGCGCGCACCGGACCCGGCGCACCCCCGGTGGTCATCGAGGCCTGCACCGTCTCGCTGCGGCCCGCCAGCATGCTGGTGTCCACCCCGAGCCGGGCCAGCCTGGCCACGAGGATACGCGCGACAATGTCCGCATCCAGCTCGCCATAGCTCGGCACGAGCGCAGCACCGGTTTCGTCGTGCTTGCCGACCAGGCGCGGACGGACGTCGTCGTTGCGAAACAGGACCGCGATCTGATCCTCGATGATCGGGCGTTTCTCCTCCAGGATGAGCAACTCCTGTCGACCCTGGGCAAAGCGGCGGACGCCCTCGCCTTCGATCGGCCACACCAGACCCATCTTGTAGACGGCCAGCCCCAGGGTTTCGGCCGCAGCTCCGTCGATACCCAGAGCTTCCATGGCCTGGCGCAGATCGGCATAGGCCTTGCCGCTGGCGATGATGCCGAGCGGGGCGGACTGTGCCCCCATAATGAGCCGATCGAAGGGATTGGCGCGCGCGAAGGCGGCGACCGCGTCCAAACGGTCTGTGGCCGCCCGTCGCTCAGCGGCGTGAGAATCGTCCGGCCAGCGCATGTGCAGGCCACCCGCAGGCAACTCATGAGCGGGCGCTACGATCTTGATCCGATCGGGGGCGACGTCGACGGTCGCTGCGCCCTCAACCACGTCTGTCACGCATTTCAGGCCGACCCACGCGCCCGAATAGCGCGACATCGCCAGTCCAAGGACGCCCAGATCGAGCAGGTCCTGGACATCGGCCGGATAGACCACTGGAACCAAGGCGGCCATGAGCGCCAGATCGCTCTGGTGGGGGAGGGTGGAGGAGACGCAACCGTGATCGTCGCCCGCCAAAGCCAGCACGCCGCCATGGGGCGAGACCCCATAATGGTTGGCGTGCTTGATCGCGTCCAAGGAGCGGTCGACGCCGGGGCCCTTGCCGTACCACAGTCCGAAGACGCCCTGATGTTTGCTGCCCGGCAGTAGGCCGATCTGCTGAGACCCCCACACGGCCGTCGCCGCCAGATCCTCGTTCAGGCCGGGCTGAAAGTGTATTCCGGCCGCCTCCAGCTGCGGCCGGGCCCGCTCGAGCAGGAAATCGTAGGTGGCGAGCGGCGAGCCGCGATAGCCGGAGATGAAGCCGCCGGTTTTCAGCCCCGCTGCGGCGTCCCGCGCGGCTTGGATCAGAGCCAGGCGGACGAGCGCCTCCGTCCCCGTGACAAACGCCGTCGTCCGCGCTGCATCGTACGCCATTCACCCACCTGCTGGCATTGTCCACAATCGGCCCGTGGCGGTGCGACCAAGCCGCTGTATTTCCGCTCGTTAAGGCGCGACCAGTTTCACCCTCGACCTACCAGCCCATATTGTCGACAAAACTTTCGTGGGTCTATAGGCGTTGGTGGGAAAAGGAAATTCGGAATGACCGATCAGCCGCTGGTGACGCTCCATCGTGATGGGGCCGTGTTGACCCTGACGTTCCAGAATCCGCCTGACGGGCTGATGGACGCCGCGGTGTTGGCCGCCCTCGACGACGCGCTGGAGATCATCGAGGCGGCGTCCCGGGCTCCAGACGCGCCCGTCCGGGCCGTCGTTTTCACCGGCGGCGTGCCGGGGGCCTTCATCCGTCACTATGATGTGCGTGAGATCGGCAGTGTGCTGGGCGAGCGGGCGCACAGGGCCGTGCCGCGCACACACGCGATCTATGACCGTGTCCAAGCCCTGCCCGTGCCGACGATCGCGGCGATCAACGGAGCCTGTATGGGCGGGGGGCTTGAGTTCGCCCTGTGCTGCGACCTGCGCTATGCCGCCGCCGACGCGGGGCCGTTCGGCTTTCCGGAAATCACGGTCGGAATCTTCCCCGGCGCAGGCGGCACCCAGCGCGCCGCGCGGGCCATCGGGCCGGCCCGGGCCCTTGAGCTGATGCTGACCGGGCGAACCTTCGGAGCGGAGGAGGCCTATGCGCTCGGTCTGGTGCACGGGGTCTTCGCGGATCTGCCCGCCCATGCGCGCGAGGTGGCCAAGCGTCTTTCCCGCCGACCGGCTGCGACGGTCAGCGCCATCAAGGTCCTGGTCGCCGGCAACGCCGAAGTCGAGATGTCGGAGGGGTTGGCCGCGGAGAGCCGTCGGTTCATCGGGCTACTCGCGCACGATGGGGAGGTCAAGACCTTGCTTGAGCGCTTCCTCGCCCAGAGTGATCCTGTCGCGCGCTAGGGCTGGCGACGTTTGGAGAGGAGGCGACCGTGGACCGGTTCGAATACGCGACAGGCCTCATGTCCATCATCGCCGGCCTCGCCCTGGCGGATCTCGCCACGAGCGCCCATAGGCTCGTCAAGACCGGCAACCGGCTCGTGTGGGACACACTCGCGGTCGCGTCGGCCGGCTATGTGGCGTTCACCCTGATCCGCATGTGGTTCGCCTTGTGGGGTGTCCGCGCGTTCGAGGGTCTGACAGGCCTGTGGTTCTACCTCTCGCTCATTCTGGAGATGTTCGTGCTCTTCCTGGCTGCGGCCGTGGCTTTGCCCGACGAGCGGGACGTGCCGGTCGAGGGTCCGGTCGATCTCGCCGGCTACTACAACAAGCACCGGACCTATCTCTGGCTGTTGCTCGCCGTGTTTCAGCTCGCCTTCGGTGCCCATGCTCTCTTTTTTCAATGGTCGATGCACGGCGGCCCTGGCGGACCGCCTCTGTGGGCCTGGGCGCTCTTCGTCGGCGGGCCCCTGGTGATCTATCTGGCCTTGGCGACCCTACCGTCGCGGCGAGGGCAGGGCGCTCTGTTGGTAGCAGTCGCGTGCCTCGAGGTCTTCGCGAGTCTGGGCACCGGTCTGAGCTAGGGTTCCACCCCCCGTGTCAATCAAACCTCTTTAAGGCGGGAAGTCGAACCGATGAATTCTCCTCCTGAGCTTGACAGCCGATCGGCATCGTCAGCCACGTCGGATCCATTGGGGGTCGATTGCTTCTGCGGAACCCAAGCCGTCGATCCACGGTTCGCGTTTAACCTGATGGGGTGGACGGCCCCTGTGTCCGGCGTCGAGTGCGCCATAGGGTGGTCGTTGCTTACGCGGCCACAGAACAGGAACCGTCCACCATGATGACTACCACGATCGGCCTCGACCTCGCCAAGAGCGTCTTCCAGGTTCACGGCGTCAGTTCGGGGGGGCAGGTCACTGTCCGTCGGAAGCTGCGCCGCGGCGAACTGATCAGTTTCTTTCGGGATTTGCCCCCGTGCCTGATCGGCATGGAGGCTTGCGCGACCGCCCACTACTGGGCCCGCGAGCTGTCAGCCCTGGGCCATGAGGTGCGACTGATGCCGCCTAGCTATGTGAAGGCCTATCTCCGTCGCCAGAAGAACGACGCGGCTGACGCCGAGGCGATCTGCGAGGCCGTCACCCGACCGACGATGCGGTTCGTGCCGGTGAAGAGTGCGGAGCGTCAGGCAATCCTGACCCTGCACCGGACCCGAGAGCTTTTGGTACGCCAGAAGACGACGTTGATCCGCGCGATCAGAAGCCACTGCGCCGAGTTTGGTCTGGTGGTCCCTCAAGGCGCGCGCCGTGTGTTCGACCTGCTGAACTTGATGCGGGAAGCGAGTTCCTCGTCACTGCCGGAGACAGCCGTAGTGACCATGGAGATGCTCGGCACCCAGATGGAGGCGCTGGCGTTCCAGATCCGTACGCTTGAGCGACGCCTGCTCGCCTGGCATCGCGAAAACCAGACCAGCCAGCGGCTGGCCACCATTCCCGGTGTCGGCATCATCACGGCTACCGCCCTGGCTGCCAGCATCAGCGATCCAGGCCTGTTCCGGTCAGGTCGGGAGTTCGCGGCCTTCCTGGGCCTGGTCCCTCGACAGAACTCATCCGGCGGCAAAGATCGCCTGGGTCGAATAACCAAGAAGGGCGATGGCTATCTGCGCAAGCTCCTGGTGGTCGGGGCGACGTCGGTGATCCGCCGCGCGCGGACCGGGGTGACGCCATCCGCCGGTTGGGTCCAGTCGTTGCTTGAGCGTCGGCCATCCCGCGTCGTCACGGTCGCCATGGCCAACAAGACCGCGCGGATCGCCTGGGCGGTCATGACGCGCGGCGAGAGCTACCGGACCATGGCGATGGTCTAAATGAGATCGCGACGGACCGTCGGTCCGCCGCTCCGAACTGGAAGGGTGCACACGGGTTGATGATGATCAGATAGCGGCCATAGGCCAGGAAAACCCGAGGCGCTGTCGGAGCCCCGAGCTCGATAACCTGATTGGGACCTGGTCCAGCGGACTCCATCAGGGCCAGCGGCCATCGACACCGCACAAACAGGCCGGACAGATGACCGCACCACCCAGATCGTCACTTCAATCCAAATTCACCCTTGCAGTGCAGGGGCCGTCCACAGACGACAGCGCTTGAGGCCTGGCTGGCGGACCATGTGCGCGGCTATGTTGGTCCGCTTTCAGTCCGCCAGTTCAAGGGCGGCCAATCCAATCCCACGTTCGAGCTCACGACGCCGACGAAGCGATATGTCCTGCGTCGCAAGCCCCCGGGGATGTTGCTGTTCAGTGCCCATGCGGTGGACCGGGAGTTCGAGGTGATTTCGGCGCTGCATGCGCAGGGCTTTCCTGTCGCCCAACCGTTGGCGCTCTGTTCGGACGACCGGGTTCTCGGTTCCATGTTCTACGTCATGGAGCGCGTCGATGGCCGGATCTTCTGGGACCTTAAGTTGCCGGGCCTTTCGCCAGACGAGCGGCGCGCTGTCTATTTGGCCCAGGTCGACGCCTTGGCGGCGCTCCACCGAATGACCCCGGACACTGTCGGCCTCCTGAGCTACGGCCGACCGGGAAACTATTTCGGCCGGCAAGTCGCGCGCTGGAGCAAACAGTATCGCGCGTCCGAAACCCGGACGCGCCCGGCCATGGATCGACTGATCGCTTTCCTTCCTAGCAGCCTGCCGACCGAAGGCCGGGCCCGCATCGTCCATGGCGACTATCGGCTCGACAACATCATCTTCAGTCCCACGACGCCGGATATCCTGGCGGTGATTGACTGGGAACTCTCGACCCTCGGCGACCCTTTGGCCGATTTCTCATACCTGCTGCTTGCCTGGGTGCTTCCCGCGACCCAAAGAAACGGCTTGGCGGGAGCCGATCTGGAGGCGTTGGGCATACCGTCGTTGGACGAGGTGCTCGACCGCTATGTCGGTGCGGCGGACGTCACGGTCCCGCCATCGTTCGACTGGCTGCATGCCTACAACCTGTTCCGTCTGGCGGCGATCTGTCAGGGCATCGCGGGTCGTATTCGGGAAGGCACGTCGGTCAGTACGCAAGCCGCCGCCATGGCGGACCAGGTCGAAAGTCTGTCTGATCTGGCTTGGACGTACGCGAAAAGAGCCGGTGCGTGAACGGATATCACTCGGAGACCCTAAGCCAACGTGGCCAGACTCGGCGTCGTGGCCGAGTCGCAGGCGCTTGGCCGCGATACCCGGCGAAACTGTATTCCCGAGATCGCTGGTCCTCCCGCGATTGCCGATTCACACAGGTCTCGGAACCCAATCCTAGCCGCGGGCTATGAGCCGCATGAGGATATAAAGCTGCAACACGAGCGTCTGGGGCCCGATCGATAGACTGAACTGTTGAGCTCGCGTTGGACCGGTCAGCTCTGGGTGCATGAGATCCTCCAGACTTGGCGAGAAAACGGTGCCCCACAGTGTCGCTTCCGCGAGGCCGACCAGGGCAAAAGCCCACGCCACGCCCCGCCACCGCCGACACGGCCGCAGGCTCCAGCCCGCGACGAGAACGGCGATCAGGCCTAGGGCGAGATTGGCCGAGAACGCCACACCGACGGCAGGGCTCTGCAAGAAACCGGACGACGACAGGGCCGTGACCGGCAGCAGCCGGAGCGTGAGCAATCCGATCAGGACGCCGATGGGAACAGCACCAACGAGTTCACCCCATCGCCGAAAAACGAAAACCGCGAGAACGGACGCAGTAACCAACAGCGCTCCCGGCGGCGAAGGGCCGGGCCATCCCGGGACTGTCGATTGCCAGGACCAGCTCAGCCAGATCGCCAGCATGCTCACCACCGTCAGCGATGCGGTCAAAGGCTGGTCGGTTCGGAGGCGCCGACGGTGACGGACGAATGCGATCGCCTTTGCCGGTAGTGCATTGGCGCTGGATCGAGTCACAGCGCGGCCATGGTCAAGACTGGGAGAGATTTGGCTCATGGTGGGGAGGCCTCAGATCGAGCGTCTGAGTGATCCACGGTCCCCGCCGGTGAAACCGTCGCGGCCCTCGAATCCCCTTGAGAAACCGCCGTCGTGTTCGCCGCCACAGCGGCCTAAGCTCTGCGCTTGAGTGGCCTGAATGGTCTTGGAGCCACACGGCACGATCTCGGCCCTGTCGCGTGACGAGGAGTGGGGTCGTCAGGGGCCTTACGGGATGACAGCGCTTCTCGCGGCGCTTGAGACCGCGTGCACCTCTATCGCGGGCGACTCGCTAAAGGTCAGCTTCGTCTAGGCTGCGGGTTCCGGGGTCCGTCGTCGCAGTCTGGCGCGCGGCAGCGCCGGAGACGCGCCAGCGCCTTCCTCGCCTCGGAGCTTGCTCATGGTGAAGGTCTGCGTCCGGCGGACAATGCCTCGGGCGATGGTCTCCGCGCCCTCATCGTCCCGGTCGGAGATGGCTACCCCGAGTCGTCTCCAGTCCGTGAGCGCTTCCTGCTGCCAGGCTTCGTCGGCGGAAAGAGCGACCTTGTGGTTCAGGAAAGCGATGCGTGAGGTGCGGAGCAACATCTCGCTCACCCGGGTCGAGCCACACATCCGGCGCAAGACTCCGGCGGCGTCGAAGGCGATCTTGACCCTTTCGACCGGCGAGACATTTTCGGATCTGGCGCGCCGCATCCGATCCACGGCAGCCTCGAACAGCCGCATGTCGGACCGCGATCCATGCCGCGCGGCAAGTTTGGCGACCAGGCCAAAGAGAGCGCTCAACATCTCGAAGAGGTCGTCGATCTCATCGACGCTCAGCTCTACCACGCTGGCCCCTCGCCAGTGCTGGGTCTCGATCAACCCATCGATCTCGAGGAGACGGATGGCCTCGCGCACAGGGGCCCGGCTTGTTTGAAACCGGTCCGCAAGGTCCTGCTCGCGGATGCGTTGCCCAGGGGCAAATCGCCCCTCCAAGATGTCCTGACTGAGCTCTTCGACGATCTGGGCGACAAGCGTCGGAACGCGACCTTGGCCTTCGCCACCTTGGGTTCCTGTCAGTCGTCTCGCCATGCTCTCGTCCACATAGTCAAAGAATAAGCCGGCGCTAGCCGCGGTTTTCAGAGCGACCGGTCAAGAACTGATCGATGGCCCACTCGAAGGCTTGGCCGGCGTTGGCCACTAATCCCGGTGCGACGCATCGAAGATCGTCGCCGACGGCATGGTGGAACCGATGGGCACCGAAAACCCCAAACGCGTGGGCGTAGCCCCCCGCCTTGATCTCCGCCAACTCCCCTTGAACGCCTCGATCCCAACTGTAGGGATTTTCGAGGCCCGGCAAGCCCGCAAAGGCGCGCGCCAAATCCGGCAACATCGCCTCCGGCGCCGCCAGGAAGCGCTGGGGGTCGGCGCTCGGTAGTGGGGCGAGGCCAGTCCCAACCTCGTGCCAATCTCGCGCTGCCAGATTGGCGCCCAGGTGCGCCCACAACCGGGTTCGGTCCGGGTGCGGGGCTCCATTGGCGAGGAAGCGCTGACCGCCGACGTTGTCATATTCATGCCCGCTCGTCGAAACCCACGTCGCCGATCCCCAACGGCCGTCCGCCGCAAGACGCGCCAGACCTAACCAGGCCGCGATCCCGGGCCCGCGCTCGCCCACACTGCCGAGCCATCCAGATCGGGGGGTGGAGACCACGAGCTGGGGATCCGTCGGCTCTCCCAGACGTCCGATAACGTTGAAGGCCTCGCGCCGCCCAGACCGGCCCGTGATGCAAAGGCGACCCGTCGCGCCCACTCTTGCCGCCTCAATCAGCGGCGCTGCGTCCTTCGGGGCGACGACCGCGGTTGGTCCCGCGAAAGGGGGGGCATCCGGCGGGGCGTTGAGCACGAGGGCCTCCCCGGTCGGACCTGTCGTCACGATGAGGACCGCGACGGCCCCTGCGGCGAAGGCCGCGCGCACCGGCTCTTGTATTTCGCGTTGGCTGGCGGATGACCAGCGCCGGAACGGGAGACTCACAACCGCGATCCCGCTGATCGCGTCTTGCTGTGACCAGAGAAGGAGAGGTGCCGCCGACCCACCGTCGCCGGTCTGGCGAACGGGCGCTTGCGCGACCACGTCCAAGCGGGCTGTTCCGAATTCAAGCAACGATTCCGCCGGTTCAAAGAACGGCGTGTCATAGGTCTGGCGTTCCGTCTCGAAGCCAAGGGTTTGGAGCGATGCCTCGAGCCAGGTGCCCGTCGCGCGGTCACCTTCGCCGCCCGCCGCCTTGATCCCAAAGCCGGCGTAGCGATCCAAGTCGCTCTGCAAGGTGGTTTCGTCCCACCCGGAGCGCTGAGGGGCCGCCACGGCAGGGGCCGTGACCAGCCCGGCCGAGACCGCGCCGACAAGCCCGACAAGGCCACGTCGGGTTGCCCCGGCCGGCGTGCTGACTGGTTCATGGGTCACTGTCGACAAGCTTTTGCTCCGAATGCAGAAGGCGTCAAGCAAACGTGTCACTATCGAGCGACAGGATTGAGAGCCCGTTTCGTTGGGGTATTGACGCACCGATCCTTTTAGCGGCTAACTGATTGTCGACAATAAGGGCGAAAAGCTCAAGTCTGGGAGGACGAAAAGGCATGCGTGAGTTTCGCGCGAGATCTCAGCGGGTCCGATCGTGAGGCCGTGGTTGATCGGCGTGGCGTCCGTCGTTGTCGGGCTCGTTGTCGGTGCGGTTTCCGCGCTGGTTCTCTTGGGCAATGGGCAACTGCTCGGGCGTCAGCAGCACGCGGGCGGTTGGTTCGGAAACGCCAACGCGGGCTCCACGGCAGCGGACCCCTACACGCGCGCCATCATCGCCAGGATCGGGCTGATGGCCCTCAACCGGTCAGAGACCATCTATTTTCACAACTACACCGACGACCGTGGCGATCGGTTGAGCCAAGACTGCGTTTATGAGCTCAGCGGAGGAGACCTGCCGGCGCGTTGGTGGGGCGTGACGATCTACGCCGGCGACGACTTCCTGCCGGTGAACGGTGATGACGCCCAGTCGGTGGACAAGACCCGCATGGTTCGCGACGCGGATGGCCGTTGGACCGCGCGCGTCGCGGCCACGAGGGCCGACGCGTCCAACTGGATCTCGTCGAAGAACGCCGGAACGTTCAGCCTCGGCATCCGGATGTATAATCCGGACCCGGGCGCTCGCGACGATCCCGCGACCATTCCCTTCCCCGTCTTGAAGCGGCTGTCCTGCGCGGGAGATCAGGCATGAAGCGCACGATTTGGCCTTGGGTCGGGCTCGCCGTGGGCGCGGCCGTCGTGGCTCATCTCGGCGTCGTGTTCGCCGCGCCCTATGTCCTGATGAACGCGTCGATGAAGCGGATCGGGCAGGACGGCGAGCGGGAGAATGTCTGGGTTCACCCGCCCCGCACCACGGAGGCTTCGCGCACGGTTGTGAGGCCGTCGCCCGACCTGGCCTATTCCGCCTGCGTCTACGACTTGAGCGACGGCCCGGTTCGCGTCACGGCCGCCCCTTGGGGCGATTACATGTCGGTCTCGGTGTTCGCGGCCAACAGTGACAACATCTTCGTGGTCAACGACCGACAGGCCCCGCAGGGCGTCGATCTGGTGCTGGTCAAGGCGGGCTCTGAAGCCCCCGCAGGCGCAGGCACGGTCGTCATGTCGCCGAGCACGCGAGGCATCGTTCTTCAGCGCCGCCTTGCGCCAACGGCCGAGAGCTGGGCGAGCGCCGCGCGAGCGCGGCGTGGCGACGTCTGTCAATCCATTTCAGCCGGCGCAGACCGGTCAACCTAGAAGACAAACCGGGGAGGGTTTGATGCGTCTCAACAGCCTTTATTGCGGAGCGGCGTTGGCCGCCCTCCTGTCAACACCCGCTTTGGCGCAAACGCCACCCCGGAGCGCGGGCGATCAGGCAAGCACAGTGGAAGACGTCATCGTCACTTCGAGGCGGCGCGAGGAACAGATCCAGGAAGTCCCCGCCTCGGTGTCCGCGCTCTCGGGCCGCCAGCTCGAAGAACTCAACATCAGCACCCAGGGCGGCCTGTCCTACATCTTGCCCGGCGTCGCCTATGTGGATACGGGCAACATCAACGCGGAAAGCAATATTCGAGGCGCCGGGTCGGGCACGTCACGCACGGCGGGCGTGGATGCGCCCATCGCCTACCTCAAGGACGGTGCGTCGATCACGGGCGGCAACATCGGAGGTCGTGGCTATGTCCGGTCCGACCTGTTCGACTTGGAACGGCTTGAGGTCACCCGCGGCCCGCAAGGTTCGCTCTACGGCGTGAACGCCGTCGGCGGCGTGTTGCAGGCGATCAGCAAGCGGCCCGAAGCGGAGTTCGGCTTCTCGGGGCGTATCGGCTACACGTTCGAAACAGAACGGAATGATTTCGAGGCCATCGTCAACCTGCCGCTTTCCGAGACGCTGGCGTTTCGCCTGGGAGGCCAGTTCGCCGAGAAGCACGACGGCTTCTTTCGCAACGCCTTCGACGGCAGTTTCGGCGATGTTGAAGAGTATCAAGGCGGGCGGGCGTCACTGCTGTGGACTCCGACACCAGACGTCACCGTTTTCTCCGCGTTGGACTTGTCGGACGAGACCTCGGCCTCGAACGGCGTCCGCAACCTGAACATTCGCAACGACCCTCTGGCGACGGCGCTTCCCGCCGACACCGATGGGCCGTTCGTGTACGCGTCAAACTTCAACACGCCTGTCGAGCGCAGCGTCATCAATTTCGTGACGGTCATCGACTACGACAGTGATCTTGGCCGCTTCACCTCAACGTCGCTGTATCGGGAACGCGACGCCGTCTTTCCTCAAGACGCGGATGGCACGGCTCCCGGCTACTATCTGACCCCAACGCCTGCGGCGACTTGCGCGACCCGCTCTTGCACCAACGTCAACGCGGATCTGACCGAGCTGATCAGCCAGGAGCTCCGTCTCGACGGAGAGCTCCGCCCCGGCCTGGATTTCTTGATCGGCGGCAATATCGCGCGTCGTGAAACCGAGTTCACCATCGTTCAGGACGGCCGCGTGATCTCGGCGACCAACAGCGCCCCCAGTCCGACCGCCAACATCAGCCAAGCGTCGCGAGAGGAAGAGACCCAGACGGGTCTGTTCGCCTCGCTGACCTGGGCCGCCACCGACCGCCTGTCTCTGGATTTCGCAGCTCGGTACAATTACTCGGACAAGACGCTGGACGCCTATCAGGTGCCTCGTGTGTCCGGCACGACGTTGTGCGCGTATACCGATCCCTTGTCGGTCGATCCGCTGGTCACGCCCCAGTGCGTACGGCAGCGGGCGGTGTTGCAGGAATCCTTTTCCAACGCGGCCCCCACGTTTTCAGCGCGCTATGATCTGACGCCGGATTGGCGCGTTTTCGCCAGCTATGCCCTGGGCTATCGGGCAGGGGGCTTCAACTCGAACACCGTGCTGGACCCCGCCATTCCGGCGGCGTTCGAGCCAGAGCAGACCAAGGCCTTTGAGGCCGGGACCAAGTTCGAGACGCTCGGTGCCCTGTTCAGCTTGACCGGCTTCTTCAATGAGTTCGACGACCTGCTTGTCACCGTGGATAGCCTCGGTCCCGACAACGTCACCCGCAATTACCGTTTCAACGCCGGCGCTGCCGAGTCTTATGGAGTGGATTTCGAAGTCAACGGCCGCGTCGATGTGAACGGCAATGGGGGATCGCTCGGCTACACGGCGGCGGTGAACTATCTGAAGGGCGAGATCACCGGTGGGCGCTTCGATGGTGCCCGCATAGAGGGGTCCCCGGAATGGACCTATACCTTCACCGGCATCTATTCTCAGGACCTCGTCGACGACTGGCGGTTCGGCGCAAACGCCTCCTACCGGGCCCAACGCGGCGGGTTCACCGGCACCGTGGGCCTGACCAATCGTGTCGAGCTCGCGGATCTTGATCTGGTTGGAGCGTCGTTGTGGCTGTCGCGCGGTCCGGTCCGGCTCGAACTGGTGGCGTCCAATCTGCTGGACGAGACCTATGAGTCGATCCGGAACCCCACCACCTCCACCTATGGCGATCCCCGCACCGTGAGGTTGGGCCTCGTCTACCGGTTCGGCAGTGAAGCCCGATGAACCTTAGGTGCTGACATATCCCTGATCCCTTCGAGAGGCCACCGCCATGCACATTCATGATGACGCTTGCGCCTGCGGGCCATCGCGCCGTCGGCTCCTGGGGGCAGGGGCTATTCTGACGGCCGGTCTGGCGGCCGGAAGCGCCTCGGCCAAGACGCAAACCCAGGCGAACCCTCAGGCCGCCGCGCAGGCGATTGGCGGGGTCCAAAAGAGGGGCCCCTGGATTGACGCCCATGTGCACCTCCAAGCCCTCGATTGGTTCAGGGGGAATGTGTTCGAGCGGCGGATGCGAACCCGGCGCAACCGGTCGACCCCTCGGCCCCAAGCGGCAGGGCTGGGGGCGCGCTCGATCGATGAAGCCGCCGCGTCGGGTCCGCGTCGCGCCTATGGGCCCGATCTGGAAGGTCAGACTCAACGGCTGCTGGACCAAATGAACGAGGCCGGGATCGCTACCTCTGTTCTGTTCGCTATGGACTATGACTATACTGGCGAGAAGTTGCGCGTGCCCCACTACGAGCAGCTCATCGCGCTGGCGGGGGTGCGAGATCGTCACCCGGGTCGCTTCGTTCTGTTCGCCGCCATCGACCCGCGGCGGGGCCCAGCCGGCCTCGACCTTCTTCGCCGGGCCCACAATGAGCTCGGCATCGTCGGCATGGGGGAGTTCGCCCCGCATTTCTTCGGCTTCGCGCCCAATGATCGGGAGCGTTGCTATCCCATCTACGAACTTTGTTCGGAGCTCGATCTGCCGATTGCGCCGAACTGTTCGATCGTCGCCAGCCACGTCTCACGCTGGTGCGATCCGATCTACTTCGAAGACGTCGCCTACGATTTCCCCAATCTGAACATCTGCCTGACGAGCTCCGGCATCCCGCTGTGGAGCGAGAGCGCGCTGGCCTTGGCGCAGTCCAAGCAGAACGTCTGGATCGACGTCGCGGACTGGCAGGCGCCGGTGACCTCTGACCCGGTCGGCAATGTGCTCCAGTTCGTTCGACGGGCGCTCGATACCGAGGCGCGCCACAAGATCCTGTTCGGCTCGGACTATCCCGTCTTCGCCCGCGCCGTGAGCGAGAAAAGCTGGGTCGAGGTCTTCACGGTTCAGGCGCGCCAGCGCGGGATCCTCTTCTCGGATGAGGATCTGCATCTGCTGTTCTCCGATAATGTCCAGGAGTTCCTGGACCGCGACCTGCCTATGCCGCCGGGCTTCGGCTGAGCCATGACGCTGAACCTTGATCGACGGACCTTCGCCCTTGCCGGCGGGCTGGTCTTGACGGCCGGTCCCAGCTTCGCCGGTGCGGAGGAGGGCTTCGCCGTGCAAGCGACGCCGAGTGTCCCACTCGGGGACAGTCTGTTCAGCGACCTCGTGCGTTACTCCGCCTACGGTCCCAAGCGCACGGGAACCCCAGCGGATCACGGCGTGTCCCGTTGGCTGGCCGAGGAGGCGCGGGCGGCTGGAGCCGCCGTCGAGGTCGTGCCCTTCACGGTGCGACAATTTCTGCTGGACCGGGCCGTTCTGATCGCAGACGGACACGCTCTGGAGGCGCTGCCCTACTGGTTTCCAAAGGCGACGCCGGGATTGCTTCGCCGACGCTTGGTAGCGGATCCGGGGCAGGCTCGCGATGCCATCCTGCTTGCGCAGGCGCCTGAGGGACTCGCCGGCCTTCGCGCATTGCCGGGCTTGGTTCAGAGCGCCGCCCAGGCAGGCGCAGCAGGGCTGGTGATCGTGTCCAGCACGCCATCAGGCGAGTACTTCGGCCATGGACAGGGCGAGGCCTGCGCCACACCAACCCTGCTGGTCGGATCCAAGGATCTCTCCGCCCTCCAGGCCGCCGTCGCAAGCGGTCAACCCATTGACATGGAGATTGCGGGCGAGGTTAGAAATGACGCTGAGGGCTTCAATGTTGTGGCGCGGGTCGGCACGGCGGGTCCGGTCGTCGGCGTATCGACTCCCACAAGCGCATGGACGACCTCGGCCGGAGAGCGGGGCCCTGGCGTGGCCCTTTGGTTGATGCTGCTGCGCCGCGCCGCCGCGAGGCCCGGTCGTTGGACCTTCGTGGCGTCTTCGGGCCATGAACTTCGTGCCGCTGGTGGCCGCGCCTTCGCCGAAAGCGGTGCGGGTCCCAAGCCTGAAGACACCGCCCTTTGGGTGCATCTGGGTGCCTCGATCGCCACACGACGCTTCGAGCGCGACGCCTTGGGTCGATTCAGCCCGACCGATCAACCTGGGCGGGGCGCTCGCCTTCTCACCAATCAGACGGCCTGGTTGGCACCCCTCACAACGGCGTTTGGCGAGCGAACGCCGTTCACGCCCGTGCTCGCCACCGCAGCCACAGCGCGTGGCGAGCTCCAGCTCTATTTCGGAGAAGGTTACCGCGCCGTCGGCTTCGAAGGATCCCACGACTTTTTCCATGCGCCCGGGGATTTGCCGAATGTGACCTCGCCAGCGCTCCTGGAAGCGGTCGGACTCAGCCTGATCCAATTCATCGACGGAGTTGTCTGACCCGCGCAGGAACCGCCCCATTTCGGAAAGTGCCGCGAACCATGGCTTCATCTACCCGCCCTCTCACGCCGCACCGCCGAGACGTGCTTGCAGGCATGGCAGGCGCGGCGGCGACAGCGCCCCTAGCGTCGTGCGCCTCCGCGCGCTCACGCGAACACGGGCGGAGCCTCGCCGTCGTCCCGGGAGAATGGCGGACCTACGGCGGCGACAATCGGGCGAGCAAATATGCGCCGCTCGACCAGATTGACGCCACGAACGCGGCGCGTCTGGAGGTGGTCTGGATTTGGGAGTCCCCGGACGCCGAGATCATGGCCGCCAACCCCGGTCTGGCGCCTGGTGAGTTCCAGGCCACGCCTCTGATGGTGGGCGAGACCCTCTATCTCACAACGGCCTTCTCGCAGGTTGTCGCCGTAGACGCGGTGACGGGCGAGACGGTTTGGCGCTTCGACCCGGAGAGCTGGCGGGCGGGCCCTCCGACCGCCAAGGGATTTCTACATCGGGGCCTGGCCTGGTGGGATGACGGGGCCGGCGGTCGGCTGTTGGTCGCGACGGGCGACGCACGGCTGTTGGCGCTGGACGCCCGGACCGGCCAGCCGGTTTCGAGCTTCGGATCGAGCGGATCGGTCGACCTGAGCACGGACGGCCTGCAGCGGCCGGCGGATCGGCAGCCTCCCGATCTTTACAGCTGTACGTCGCCGCCGCTGATCTGCCGCGACGTCGTCGTCGTAGGATCCCAGATCCGCGACCGGGTCGGGTCGATCGCGCGGATGCCGCCTGGCGATGTTCGAGGTTACGACGTGCGCTCCGGGGCCCATCTCTGGACCTTCCATACGGTTCCCAAGGACGGGGAATTCGGGTCCGACACCTGGGAGGCCGGTTCCGCGGCGCGAACCGGCAACGCCAATGTCTGGGCGCCGATGAGCGCCGACGACGATCTCGGCCTGATCTACCTGCCCGGCAGTTGCCCCTCCAACAATGTGTTCGGCGGGGCCCGGCCCGGCGACAATCTTTTCGGCAACGCGCTGATCGCGCTCGACGCGCGCACCGGCCTGAGGCGCTGGCACTTCCAGACGGTACGACACGACATCTGGGATTATGATCTGCCCTGCGCGCCCAATTTGGTCGACATCACGGTCGCGGGCCGAGCCCGGCGGGCGGTCGCCCAGGTCACCAAACAGGGGTTCTGCTTTGTCCTCGACCGCGTCACCGGCGAACCGATCTGGCCGATTGAGGACCGTGACGTCCCGGCCAGTCC
This sequence comes from Brevundimonas aurifodinae, assembly GCF_040195595.1. Lineage (NCBI taxonomy): Bacteria > Pseudomonadati > Pseudomonadota > Alphaproteobacteria > Caulobacterales > Caulobacteraceae > Brevundimonas > Brevundimonas aurifodinae. Next base: position 154,927 of record NZ_JBEGDD010000003.1, on the reverse strand, counting down.
GCTTGCGGGCGAACGAACGGCCGCAACTCAACCCCATCCGACCCGGCCCGCGCCGTTCGAGAGCCAGGGCGCGTCGATCGAGGATCTGATCGACGTCTCACCCGAGATCCGCAGCGAGGCCGAGACGCTGCTGTCCTCTTACCGACACGGCCCGTTGTTCACCCCTTACGGATCGCAGCCGACGCTGATCCGACCGAGCTGGATCGGCGGCGCCAACTGGGGTGGGGCGGGGGTCGATCCCGAGTCCGGAGTGCTGTTCGTACCCTCACAGTCGACGGTCGCCGCCCTGGCGCTCGACGACGCCGGTCGGCCCGTGAGCGCCGGAGAGGAAACGAGCGAGATCGCCGGCTCGGCCCGGCGGGTGCAGGGACCGCGCGGCCTGCCTTTGTTCAAACCCCCCTACAGTCGCATCACGGCCATCGACCTGAATACAGGGGACCATTTGTGGATGCGTCCCAATGGCCCGGGTGCCACGGACAGTCCGGCGTTTCGTCCGTTCAACCTGGGTTGGATCGGGTCCCAGCAACGGGCCGCGCCGCTGGTCACGCGATCGCTGCTGTTCGTCGGGGAGGGGCCTCACGATCGCCGCTTCGGACAGAAGGTCCTGCGTGCCTATGACAAGGCGAACGGCGCGGTCCAGGCCGAGATCGCCGTGCCCGACCACCCGCTGGGCGCTCCTCTCACCTACATGGCCCGAGGTCGCCAGTTCGTGGTGTTCGCCGCCGGCTACCATACCACGCCGCATCGGCTCATCGCCCTCGCCGTGGGTCCTGCCCGATGAAGGAGACCGCCATGCCTCTGATCGTGTCAAGGCGTGCCATGCTGGCTGTCGGCGTCGCTGGCATGGCCATGGCTCCGAAAAGGAGCAAGGCCCAGACGCCGCCGCCATCACCGGGCAACGACGTCGCGATCAAACACTACATCATGATCGATCTGCTGCCCGGCACCGACATGAACGTGCTGGACCGCTGGTACATGCGCTTCCATGCCCCGGAAGTGCGGCGCATGTCGCGGGCTTGGCAGCGCAACTACCTCTCTTATCGCGCCTATTCCGTGCCGTCGGACGCGGATGTCTATCCGATTTGGCGCGGACGGCTGACGGAGATCCATTTCGATAGTCTGGATGATTTCCGCGAGAGCCGGGTCAACACCATGTACGGCTTCGACACCATGACGCCCCCGCCCGGCGGCTGGGGCGGAGCTGGCTGGCGGACCGAGACGGCGACCCTGCCGATCAACCCTCAACAGGTCTTTCTGGCAGGTCGCGCGCCCCCCAAGGAGACGCCCTATCTGCGCTGGATCGTCTTCGCCCGCGCCCCTGCCGGTGTCGAAAGTGCGGCCTTCGACCGCTGGCTCACCGAGACGCATGTGCCCGAACTCGCGCGTCTGCCGGATCTTCGTCGTTTCGTCGGTTACCGGTCGGTGGCGACCGATCCCGACTACCCCATCGTGATGGAGCTGTGGTTCGACGATTATCCCGCCTGGCAACAGGCCATGTTGACCGTCGCGCCGACCTGGACCGCGCCGCCTTGGGCGGTCCATCCGCCCTTCATGGACATGGTCTCGACCTTCATCGGCGAGAACCCCGACATCGATTTCATCAACGATCGCCGCGTGATCCCGTGAGGGTGCGCCCAGCATTTCATCAGGAGCGACCATGAGCCCTTCCCCCATGATGACCCGCCGCCTCGCGGTCGGCGGAATGATCGCTGGCGGCTTGGCCGCCGCTGCTTGCGCCTCGCCGACGACGGGTGGGGCGACCTTGCCGTCGAGCCAGGCCGCGACCACGCCCGAGGCCTTGACGGCTACGGAGGCCCTGACCGTCGGTCGCGCCGGCCAGATCTACGTTGTCCAGAATGGCCGCAAGCTTCTGGATCGCGGGTTCGGCACGGTGGGCAGCGCCACGGTCGCAGCGGACACGCTGGTCCCATGGGCCTCGGCGGTGAAGCCCACGACCTGCGCCGCCTTCATGAAGCTGGTCGAGGCTGGCCGGGTGGCTCTGACCGATCCGGTGGTGCGCCACATTCCCGAGTTCGGCGCCAACGGCAAGGAGAACGTCCTGGTCCTCCATCTGCTCAACCATTCGGCCCATCTCGGCGGATACGGCGGACCGACCAACCTGCCGTCGTTCCAAGAGACCATCGCCCGGATCGCGGCCGCTCCGCGCGAGCCAGCGCGTTCTCTGGGGACGACCGGCGAGGCCCCCGCACCGGGGACGATGCCTGCCTACAATCCGGCGGGCATCTGGATCCTCGGCGAGATACTCCAACGGATGCACGGCAGGCCGTTCGCCGAACTCATCCGCACGGAGATCTATGAGCCTTGCGGCATGGTCGACAGCTGGAACGGCATCCCTGCCGACCGCCTGGCGGCCTATGGAGCGCGCGCCAACGTGCTGGCCCAAGGCCCCCTGGCGTTGCGGGGCGGTGCGGGGGGGGCCGGTGGACGAGGGGCGGGCCGCGCCGGTCGTGGCGCAGCCGGCGTTGCCGGAGGCGCAGATCCGGCCCTCATCGCCGCTTTCCGAGAGCGAATGGCGGAACGCGGGCAAGTGGGCGCGGGAGCCGGAGGTGGTGCCGGAGCCGGCGCGGGACGACCGAGCGCAGGGCATTCGAATCCGGCGGGCGGAGGCATAGGTCCCAGTCACGATCTGGGGCGCTTTTACCAGATGATGCTGGCGGGCGGCGAGATTGGGGGCAATCGCATCCTTCAGCGCGAGACCGTCCGGGCGATGACCACCCTAACCCTCTCGGACGGGGGCATCTGGGCCTGGGGCCTGGGCTTCAATCTCAACACCAATGGCGCTGGCGCAGGCGTGCAAGGGGCGCAAAGGTTCGGGACCAAAGCCTCTCGCAACGCCTTCGGCCACGCCGGAGCGTCGGGCATCGCTGCCTTCGCCGACCCTGACCACCAACTGGTCGTCGTGGCCATCCCGTCCGGGCCCGTGTTGGATGCGATCTATACAGACCTTGGTATCGGCTAGCGGCGAAACGCCCAGCGGTCGGTTTCCGAGCTAGGGAGGGGGCGATGAGACGCCCGGCCTTGGGGCTGGACGTCTCATCGCCATGACCCGCTTAGACGCGACAAAGACCGATTGACGTTCCGGGGTTGGAGTCGGGCGCACTCGGGAAGGCGAGCTGGATGAAGCAGGCGTCGGACCAGTCATCGGCAAGGAGAAGACCGTCGACTGACGCCATGCGCACGATGATCGTATTCTCCTCAGGGAACACGTACAGACGTTCCTTGCCGGTGCCGGCGGCGAAATACATGCTTCGAGGCGCGCGGGGGTTGATGTTGTTAGTGCCGGGATAGGGCGCGCCGTCGGTTGGCATGCCAGGGTCTTGAAGGGGATTGTAGGTCCCGGTCGAATCGCGATTCAGCCACCACCCCACGCCATAGCCGGAATAGGCGTTGTTCGGCGCGGTGACGCAATCCGTCATGAGCGCTCCGTCCAGGATGCGTTTGCCGCCGTAGGCACCGTTCTGGATCGTCATCACGCCGAACTTCGCCCAGTCTTCGGGAAGCATCACGGCGCCACCTGCCATTTGCGGAGAGCCGATTACATCCCGGGTCCATTGATCGACCGGCACGTTCATCCCGATGCGCTTGAACACACGCTCGTTGATGTAGTTGACGGGGTCATCACCCGGTCGTCCAGGTATCAGGGCCGGCGCGATGTTATTCGGCGCTGCTATTTGAAACGCGTTTGCAAAAGCCTGAAACGAAAGCGGGTCGTAGAGAAAGTATGCGTCATTGGGCGGGTTCGCTGAGACATCTTCCTCTCGGGCCAGTTTGTATGTGTCCAGCGTTGCGACGACCGTCGGCCTGGCGTCGTATGCATCTGCTCCGGTCAGACCGGCGCGGAGCATGAGCAGGTCTCTCAGTCTGATCTCGGCTTTATGTTCAGGCTCGAACGGTGAACCCGGACGCCACTCTGTGATCCAGAGCCGCGCCAGCTGGTTGAACGCGTCCCCCGTCGGATTGCCGAACACCTGATCCATTCGGGCTGCCGTGGCGAAGGCACAGCTGAAGCTTTTCGTCCCGCTGGCGAGCTGAATGGGACCGCCTTCATAGGGGTTCGGATCGTTGGCCCCCGCATCGGCGCGGAAAATCGTGCGGCCGTTGCGCACGACGATCAGGACCTCGCCACCCCGCGCCTCGGAATACTCCGCCGCTGTGCGGAAATCACTCTGTTCTGGGTCGGTGCTGACCGCCCGCTTCTCTACAGTGACGGGCGCTTGGGCGATAACGGGGTCGGAGTAGGTAAAGCCGCCCCCTGACGACGGATACCGCGCCTGCACGGTGATCTCATAGCGTTCTGTCGCCTCAAAGCCGCCCCACTGGAAGACGCCCGTGCTTGGTAGGGCGACCGTCGTGGTGCGTGTCGCGGTGCTGCAGCCGGTCTTGCAGGTCGCGAGCAGGACGTATCGATCCGGATTGCCCCCGGATGGCTTCACCCAGCCGACATCGATCCTTCCGACGTCGTTAGCATCGGCGATGTTGTAGGCCGGTGTCGCGATCACGGTCGTCGGGTTGAGTTCGGCCGGTGCCGCAAGCGGTTTCTGGTCCGCGACTGCGGGCGCAGAGACGCGCCCGAATGCCGCCGAATCGTTCGTCATTTCCGCTGGGCCGCATCCGGACAGCGTCGCGGCGACCAGCGCCATACCAACACCGATTCTGTTCGGCTTGAACCTTGATCCTAACGGCATCTCGTTTTCCTCCGTTTTTTGTCGACGAAACCAGGTCGCCGTCGCACGCGCCGGCCGTTGACCTGGTGGCGTCCTGACAGCCCCGCCCACCGAGATTGGCACCGGTCATGGCCAAACGGAAATTGATTGTCGACAAAACAGAGAGCTCTGCACTGCAGCTGCTTCTTGTCGGCACCGCAATCCGCCCGTTGGCGGGCCCTGTATCCCTAAACCGCCGGAGTCGGATCACGGCGTTTTGATCCACCGACGTTCTGGTCGGCTGTCACGACCGCCCGTCCTAAGCGTGGAGCGTGGGCGTCGCCCTAACGGGCAGGGAGCAGCCGGAGGAACTCGGCGTCTGACCAATGGGCGCGTTGGCCTGAGACGGCCTCCATGATGCCTGCGGCCTGTCGAACGACCACTGTGTTCCGCTCCGGGATCAGATACAGCCTCTGATTTCCGGCGCCCGCCGCCATCCGGACGTCGGGCAGGCCGTCGAACTCGCCCGGCAGGCCAGTGAGCGCGCCGAATGGGCTAGGCGGGACCAATCCCGGCCGCAACAACCACCAGGTGAGGCCATAGCCCGGATTCATTCTGGTCCCTGCGAAACAGGCGGCCAGGGCGTCAGGATCGACGAGCGGGACGCCGTTCAAACGGCCGCCCCCCATAACAAAGCCGCCAAACCGCGCCCAGTCTTGGGCCGTCAAGCGCGCGCCGGACGGCAGGTTGGGCTGGTCTTCCTGGCGCGTCCAGCCCCCCGGTCGAATGCCGATCGGGTCCAGCAAGCGCTCGCTCATATAGTTGTAGACGTTGTTCGATCGGCCGTCGGCGACCAGTTTGCGGCGAACGATTTCGCCGAACACCTGAAACGGGCCGCCGCTGTAGCGAAACACTGTATCGGGCGCTGCGATGACCGGGCTTTCGAGGGACGCCGCATAGGTCGGGGGGCGACCGCGGTCGCCGCCGGCGATCCCGCTGGTGAGGGTCAGCAGGGTTCGGATCGTCGCCGCGGTCTTGGTCGGATCCTGCCGCCATTCTGGGAGGGTCTCGGCGCAGTGCTCATCGAGCGTGAGCAGACGGTCTTGAACCAGCGCGGCGGCGAGAACGCCACAGAAGCTTTTGGTCCCGCTGGCCAACTCGTGCGGTCGGGTCGCCGCGCCACCGTTCGGATAATCCTCCGCTATGACGGCGCCGTCTTGAACGACCAGAAACGATATGCCCCGCGCGGCCGCCGAGTAGGCCTTGGCCGCCTCGAACGCCGACGAAGCGAGCGCTTTTCCGTCAAGCGAGGCTAGCGAGATCGCACCGGCGGCCGTGCCCGCTGCGATCAAGCGACGTCGGGTCAGAGGCATGGCGACGTCTCCAGTCAGTGTCTCCCACGCCATTGTTCGTCCTTTCCGTAGTCGGCCGACGCGCTTTCGTCTTCTCGACCCGGGTCGATTTCAGGGAATGCGACCCAAGGCTTTGGCGAGGAAGGTTTCGTCCGACCACGCTGAACCGCCCCCGACACCAGAGTTGAGTGGGGCATAGCGGACGATGGTTAGCCCCAGGGATGGGATCACATAGAGCCGCTGTTTGCCTGTGCCTGCGGCCATGGCCATGTCTGCAGGGGCGCTAGGGGCAATCTGGCCGGAAGGCCCCGCGCGACCATCTTCAGGGATGCGGTCCAGCGGTCCGATGGTGTCGCCCACCGGCCGGTTCAACCACCATGTCAGCCCATAGCCGGCATAGGCGGCGTTGGGAAAGGTGAGACACCGCTGGAAGCGGTCGGCGTCCAGGACGCGCCGACCCTGCCACGCCCCGTTTTGAACCGCGAGTTGCCCGTACTTCAGCCAATCGCGCGCCGTCATGTTGGCACCACCGGCCATCTGCGGGTTGGCCACGCGATCGCGCTGCCAACTGCTGACGACCAAACCGATGGGATCGAAGACACGCCGCTGCAAGTAGGCGATCGGATCTTCACCTGCTGCCCGACGCTCGAAGATCGCAGCATAGGCCTGAAAGACGAGGGGATCATAGATGAACGTCTCACCGGGTGCGTAGGTCGCCGGATCGGTGTTGATCGCCTGAGTATAGGTGTCGAGGTTCTGGACATTTGTGGCAGAGTAATTGGGATCGCCGGTCATGCCTGCTTGCAGGCTGAGAAGGTCACTGATCTTGATCCGGCTTTTGTTCGGGTCGGTCGTCCACTCAGGTAAATACACCGAGGCCAAGTCGTCGATCTTGACCAATCCGTCCGTTTCCGCCGCTACGGCAAAGGCGCAACTGAAGCTCTTTGTGCCGCTTGCCAAGGGATTGGGACTGGTTTGGCTGAAGCTGGACGCATACTGCTCGAACACGATCAGGCCATCGCGCATGATCACCACAGCGTTGCCCGAAAGGGTGTTGGAATAGGCCGCGGCGGACTGATAGGCCGCCGTTTCCGCAGCCGTCGGCAAGCGAGCGGTGCGGGCCGTGATCGCCGGCGTCACCGCCGAGAGGTCTCCGCCTGCATCCCGTGCGACCAGCGTTAGGGTGTATTCGGCGCCTTCCTGCAAGCCGGTCAGCACCGTCTGGGTCGCTGGAGCGTTCACCACGATCGTCTGGGTCGCGCTGCTTCCGGAGATGTTGAACGTCAGGAGGTAGGCCGCCAGATCGCTCTCGGTGTTGGCGGTCCATCCGACTTCCAACTGCCCTCGCGAAGGCGTCGCTAGCAATCCCTTCGGCGTTGCAGGAGCTCCACTGGGCGGGGGCGGGGGCGGGGGCGGGGGCGGGGATGGCGGCGGAGCAGGCGGGGGCTCGGTCGAGCTTGTTGGAGAACCGCCGCTTCCTCCGCATCCTGCCAAGCCGACGGTCGCAATCAACACATAGGCTATGGCGGCCAAGCGGGGGGACCGCCCCTGACGCGGGGACGCTGTTTTGGAAGTCATGAGTTCGCATGTCCGCTTGATTGTCGACATCTCTTCCACGGTTGGACCCGCCGCGCCTGTCGGTCTGTTTTTCGATGTTTGGTCAACGTTGAACGCGCTTGAGTGAGCGCTGCCTGGTTGTGATTGCTTGCGGGTCAGAGCACATTAGATTGTCGACAAATATTCGGATTTCGCAATGGACTTCAGATTCTCTGACCGCGCCCTGCACTGGCAGGAGCGGGTGACCAGCTTCCTAGACGGGACCGTCCTGCCCCGCGCGGCCGACTACTGGGCCGAGGTCCATGCCGACGCCACGCGCCAGCCGCCGACCATGGAGGCGCTCAAGGCCGAAGCGCGCGAAGCCGGGCTGTGGAACATGTTCCTGCCTGGCGATCACGGTGCCGGTCTGACCAACCTGGAGTATGCGCCGCTCGCCGAGGCCATGGGCAGGGCGGGCCTGTGGACGCCCGAGGTGTTCAACTGCAACGCTCCCGACACCGGCAATATGGAAGTGCTCCATATGTACGGGAACGCGGCTCAACAGGAGCGCTGGCTGACGCCCCTGATGGCCGGCGAGATTCGCTCGGCCTTCCTGATGACCGAGCCCGAGGTCGCCTCGTCGGACGCCACCAACATCCAGACCTCGATCGTGCGCGACGGCGACCACTACGTCATCAACGGCCGCAAATGGTGGTCCACCAACATGGCCCACCCGAACGTCGCCATCGCCATCGTCATGGGCAAGACCGACACGGGTGCCGCGACGCACCAGCAGCAGTCCCAGGTCCTGGTGCCGACCGACACGCCCGGCTTCCGCGTCGAGCGGATGCTCACCGTGTTCGGCTATGACGAAAAGCCCATCGGCCACGCCGAGGTCGTCCTCGACAACGTCCGCGTCCCCGTCGAGAACCTGATCGCGGGCGAGGGGAGGGGTTTCGAGATCGCGCAAGGGCGCCTCGGGCCCGGCCGCATCCACCACTGCATGCGCGTGATCGGCTGCGCCGAGCGGGCGCTGGAGCTGATGTGCGAACGGCTGCTGAACCGCACGGCCTTCCGCAAGCAGATCGCCGAGCATTCGGTCTGGGAACAGCGCGTCGCCGACGCCCGCACCAACATCGAGATGTGCCGCCTGATGGTTTTGAAGGCCGCCTGGATGATCGACCAGGCCGGGGCCAAGAACGCCAAGTCCGAGATCGCCCAGATCAAGGTCGCGGCCCCGCGCATGGCGCTAAACATCATCGACGACGCCATCCAGGCCTTCGGTGGGGCGGGCGTGTCGGGTGACACGGTGCTGGCGGAGATGTACGCCACGGTCCGCACATTGCGCATCGCCGATGGCCCCGACGAGGTCCACAACCGCACCATCGCGCGGCTCGAGTACGCCAAGCACGGGGAACGGCCGGTCCACTAACGGCACCGGCCGAACGACCCTTAAACTGTCGAGGAGATCTGTCATGTCGAGTGTCGAGACGCTGTTCGCCATTGCGGCCTACGACCATCCTGGCTCTGGCGCAGTGCGGAGCGAGAACCGGATGGCCCATCTTGCGTACGTGGGTCGGCATCTCGATCGCCTTCGCCTCGCCGGACCGTTCGTGGATCCCAGCGGCCAGCTGTGCGGGTCGTTGATGATCGTTGCGATGTCGCTCGCGGAGGCTCAGCAGTTCTCGGCCGAAGACCCCTACACGCGCGCTGGTCTCTTCGGTGAGGTCCGCATCACCGCCTGGTCGCCCGTTGTGGGGCCGCTCGCGCCGACCGGCTAGGGTCGGGCGCGTAGCCGGAGGCCACCAGTCGGCGCAGGGTCTCGGCCTGGACGACATGGACGCTTTCGCGCGCGGCCGCGTCAACCGCGTCGCCATCGCGCGCCAAGAAGGCTGCCCGCGCCTTTTGCCAGCAGGCGCCCACGCGGTCGATATAGACGGGCATGTCACGACCGACCTGGGCGTAATGCCAAGCCGCGCGACGGTAGGCGCTCTCTACCATGTCGGTGACGTGAGCGTTCCCGGCCGCCTCCAGGATCGCGCGGGTCAGCCGCGCCCCTTCCTCAAGGAGACGGCGGCCGGCCGTCCCGTCCTCGATCAACGCCAACACCGTATCCAGTTCATCAATGATCGCCTGGATCGCTGTGTCGGTGCCGTTCAAGCAGGCCAGACGGCTCGCCAAGCCCATGAGCGAGGCCCGGATTTCAAACTCCGACTGGATTTCCGCCAAGGTGATGATCGCCACGCGCGCGCCTCGGCGATCTCGCGTTTCCACAAGCCGTTCGTCCGCGAGCGCCGCCAGTGCTTCTCGCACCGGGCCCCGACTGGTCCCAAATCGGGCGGCCAGCTGAGTTTCCAAGAGGGGTTCTCCAGGGCGGAGCAAGCCGCCCAGGATATCGCGTCGAAGATCGTCGTGAAGGCGTGCCGCAATAGGGCCGACAGGTCGATAACGGGTGGGTGGAGGCGTCATTCTACCCTCCTGTATTCACCACATGCCCGTCTTCGCCAACTGGGCTCACGCAAAGGAGGCCCAATCGTCCGTCAACCATTGTCGACAAAAACTGTTGCATTGTCATTCAGGAGTGACAAAGTCCGCGCCAAGGCCGGTCTTGGCTGGCGGGCGCAGACCCGCGCACAGGGGAGGGTAGACAATGAAGATGGCTCATGGAGTCGTCGGCTTCACGCTGAGCGCCGTGGCCGCGAGCGCGGCCCAGGCGCAGGCGCAGACGCGGATGCAGACGGAACAAGAACCCTTCACCGTTGATGAAGTCGTGGTCACTGCCCAGAGGCGGGCGCAGACCCTTCGCGATGTCCCGATCGCGGTGACGGCGATCAACGGCGACCGGCTTGAGGCTGCGGGCGTCCGCGATCTCAAGGATCTGCAGATTCTCGTTCCCTCGCTCACCCTCACCCAGACCAACAGCGAAGAAGGTGGGACCTCGATCCGCATTCGCGGCGTTGGCACCTCGGGCAACAATGCCGGTCTTGAGGCGGCCGTCGGGGTGTTTCTGGACGGCGTCTACCGGAGCCGGTCGGGTGTCGCCATGGGCGACCTCATCGACATCGCCAGGATCGAGGTGCTTCGCGGTCCGCAAGGCACCTTGTTTGGTCGCAATACCTCGTCCGGAGCGATCTCCGTCACGACGCGCGGGCCGGAATTCACACGCTCGGCCTTTATCCAAGGCACCCTTGCAAACTACGACGGCCGCACGGTCGATGCGATGGTGACCGGTCCGCTCTCCGATACGCTGGCCTTCCGCCTCAATGTCGGCGCGAGCCAACGCGACGGCTTTTTCGACGATGTCGTGACGGGGGCGACCTACAACGACCGCGACCGTTACACTGTACGGGGCCAGGTGCTGTATCGCCCGTCCGACGACGCCTCTTTGAGGTTAATCGCAGACTATGCGCGACGCGATGAGGCCTGCTGCGTCGCGGCCTTTTCCGCCATCGGTCCGACCTCGCGAGCGGCCGAGGCCTTGGGCGCGGTCTTCCCAACCCTTGATCCCTACGACCGTCAGGTCGCACTGGACCGCCCGATCGTGTCCGAAGGTGAGGACGCGGGCCTATCGGCCGAGCTGGTCCTGTCTCGCGCCTGGGGTCAGCTGACCGCGATCACCGCCTATCGGGATTTTTCGAGCGCTCAGGCCTACGATTTTGATTATGGCAGCGCGGACATCGCCTATGCGCCGAATGCCGCGCTTGATGTCCGACTGATCTCCCAAGAGGTCCGCCTCAACGGACAATCCGATAGGCTCGACTGGCTGGTCGGCGGTTATGTCGCCGGCGAAACCATCGACCGTGAGGACAGTCGCCTGTTCGGGGCAGACCTGGCTCCACTGTTCCGGGTCCCGGCCGCCTTCCTGCCGGCTGGCCAAGGCTCGCTGAGCGAACGCTACAGGCAGGAGTCGTTCAACGCCTCGGTCTTCACCCACAACACCGTCGCCCTGTCCGACCTCTGGTCCCTGACGGCGGGGTTGCGCCTAACCTATGAAGAGAAGCAGGCGACCGGCACCTTTGTGACCAATAGTCCCGGTTGCCCCGCTCTGCCGCTGCTGTGTCGGGTTCCGGATTTCGACGTGACGACCGAAGAGACCGAGGTCTCGGGCGTCATCAACCTCGCCTACCGGCTGGCGGAGCGGACCCGGACCTATGTCAGCTACAGCCGGGGCTATAAGGGCGGCGGCGTCAATCTCCAGCGCGAATCCGCTGTGGTGGTACTGAACAACGCGACCCTGGTCGGGGATCCGACCTTCGAGCCGGAGTTCGCCGATTCGTTCGAGGCGGGCCTCAAGACCGAGCTTTTCGCACGGCGGCTGTCCGTCAATCTGGCCGCCTTCTACACGCGTTTCACCGATTTTCAGAGCTTACGCTTCGTCAACGGGATCACCTCTCAGGTGATCAATGCGCCCAGTGCGGTCTCGCGCGGCGTCGAGGTGGACGCATCCGCGCGGCTTGCGTCCTGGCTCGCCGCGACGCTTTCGGTGGGTTATGTCGACGCGGCCTACGGCGACGATCTTGTCGACAGCACGGACCCTGTTATTCGCAGCCTCGCCGACCGGCGCATCGAGAACGCGCCGCTCTGGACTCTGTCGAGCTCGCTGGACGCAGAGCGGAACCTCTCGGACGGCCTGAAACTCACCGCTTCGGCCAGCGCGCGCTACCAGAGCAGCACGATCACCGCCAGCGATCCCTCCGTGCCGGGTCGGCAGGCCGCCTACACCCTGGTCAATGCGAGAGTGGGACTTTGGCGTCAGGACGACCGGCTGGGGCTTGAAGTCTGGGCCAACAATCTGTTCGACGCCGACTATCACACCCTGTCCTTCCCCGTTCCGGTCCAGGCCGGCACCCTCGGCCTCTACCTCGGCGACCCTCGGACCTATGGCGTCACCCTGAAGGCCGCGTTCTGAGCCATGAATTCGCTCACGGTCACCGATCTCAGATCCGCCAAACCTTGGGGAGTCGGCCCTTCGTCCTTGGACCGCCCCGGAGGGTTGCGATGACCTTGTCGCGTCGGGCGGTCATTGCGGGCCTCGGCGGCGGATTGACACTGGCGGCGAGCGCCTCGCACGGAGCCCAGACCCTGTGGCCGGCTCTCGATGCGGTGGCGTGGCACCCGGATATCCCGTGGCCGGCTCGTTCTGGCCAACGCAGCATCTCCGTCTCCTTAGCAGTCCCGCGGGCACCCGGCCCGCATCCGGTCGTGATCTATTCCCACAGCGGGGGAGGGGCGGGTTCCGTTAAGCCGCTGCTCCCCTTGTCGTGGGCGGCCGCCGGGTTCGTCTGCATCGCGCCCACCCACGCCGACTCGACCTGGATCGATCCGAACGCTGCGGATCGGTCAGCTCCGCCGCCGATCCCTCTTGCGGTGGGACGCACAGGGGAGGGCGACCCCCGCTTCTACCTCGACCGGATCGCCGACATCACCGGGATCCTCGACACGCTGACACAACAGACGATCTGGCCCCGCGCATTGCGGGACCAAGTCGATCCCGGCCGGATCGCCATGGCCGGACATTCACTGGGCGCCTATACGACCCAGCTCCTGGCCGGGGTGACCGTGGTCGATGCATCGAGGGCGATACAGCGGTTCCGGGATCCGCGGATTCAGTCGGTGGTTCTTCTCTCTGGCCAAGGGCCCGGCGTTCAGGGTTTGACGGACAGCTCCTGGGACGAGGTGGATCTGTCTCTCCTGAATGTGACCGGCTCGCTGGATCGGGGCGCCCAAGGCCAGGGACCCGAGTGGAAGCAGCAACCCTTCGAACGAAGCCCGGAACGCGGCTCGCCGCTTTATGACCTGTTTGTTCCCGGTGCCCACCACAGCGCCCTCACGGGGCCGCTGGTCGCCCCAGGTGTCCAGCCCGGGGGGCGTCGGCGCGAGGCCGCGCCCGAGCCGCGCTTGCCAGGTTCGGTGAACGCCGAAGCGGCCGCGCGAACGGTCGCCGCCGTTTCCACACTGTTTCTGAGGGCGACACAGCTTGGCGACAGAGCCGCCACCGATATCCTCAACGCCTCCGCAGAACTGGACGCTCACCTCGCCGCCCGTGGGGGCGCTCCGGCGCTCCTGCGTCGAAAGGGAGGGGCACGATGATCGCGATCGCCTTTGCGGCTCTGCTCCAGCTCGCGTCGTCGCCCGTTGAGGCCGCGCTGCCGACGCCCTGTCTGCAAGGCGTCGCGGCGGAGGCCGAAGGTCTGGATGGCCTCGCGCGGTCCCTCTACGGGCTGTGCCGCGACCAGCTGGGCGCAGAGAGCTCGATCTGGGCTGGCTTGGCCGCCAATGCCGCCTTGGTGGATGCGCGCCTGGGGATCGCAACCGCCCTCGATGGACCGGCATCGACAGAGCCAAACCCTTCTGAAGCCCAAGCCTATGCCGTCGCCCTCGCGATGGCTTACCGCGGCGATTTCGCGCAAGCACACGATGCGGCGGCGGCCATCGCTGCGGACGCCGTCGACGCCAACGTCAGGACAATGGCCGTCACGCTTAAGACGGAACTGTCGCTCGCGATGGGCCGCTGCGACGGCGGATCTTCGGTCTCGACGGGGTCGACTCCACGCGTGCTTGCGGCGCACGCCTTCGCCTTGTGGTGTGCTGGCGATCTCGAGGCGGCTGCGAAGGCCTTCGACACGGCCCAAGCCGCGAACCCAGCCGACAGAATCCTTGCTGCCGCTCGTGACAGCCTCTCGAGAGCCAAGCCCGGGCACACAGCCTCCGAATCTCCGGCTCCGGTTTGCGCTAGGGCGTTTCAGGACGCCGACCCCAGCCGCGCGCTGCCGTCAGAGCGTGTCGCCGACATCTATCGCTGTTTGTTCCGTGCGCCCTAGGTGTGGGGATCGCGCACGGCCCTGCTTACCCGAGGGCGGCGAGAGAGACGAGCGAGGGGTGACGCCGAAGACCGGCCCGCCGCCGCCGCGACGCGTCGGTCTCCTCAGTGACCCGAGGGCTTACTGCTGGCTTCCCCGCCGCTGCTGAAAGCGCTGGCGCAGAGCGCTACGATCTTCAGCGCTCATGCCCTCGAGGCGTGTGCGCATCTGAGCCTGACGGGCCTCGCGTTGTTCCGGCGTCAGGTTCTGTCGACGCTCTTCGAGCCGCGAACGGGCTGCGGCCTGCTGCTCTGGGGTTGCCGATTGCAGACGGGCCTGACGTTCCGTGCGCTGGGCAGCGCGCTGTTCCGGGGTCATGGCGTTCCACTGCGCCCGGGCGGCCTCCAGCTGCTGGGTGGTGTAGTCGGGGGCTGTTTGGGCCGTGACGCTGGACGCCACGGCCACCGTCGCGAGGATCGTGAGCACAGCGGCGGTGACGAGGGAGGGTTTGATCATGAGACGTCTCCTAATCGGACAGAGCGCGGTGGTTCTGAAGGGGGCTCAGATGCGCTCCTCCAAGACACGCACCGACACGGACATCCTGTCGCGGGGTCAGCGCTTTCTGCGCGAAGCGCTCTGTCCCTCTTGAGATCGTCATGGGGCGAGCGGTCTAGATCGGATCGAGGGGGTCGAAGAAACGCATCTCGATCGAGCCGTCCAGAACCTCATCCTGGCGCGCGATGAAGTCCACAAGGTAGGGGCGGGCGAAATGGGCGTCCAGCGCTTCGCGCGAGGTCCAGCGCTCGAAGATCAAGAACTGCCTTGGATCCGTCTGCGATTGATGCAGACGATAATCGAGGCAGCCCGGCTCCTCCAGCGTGGGGGCCACGAGGGCCAGCAGGCGGGTCTTCATTGCTTCGGCCTGGATCGGCTTGGCGCGGATCTCGGCGATCAGGGAGAACTCGGTCATGAGATAGGGCTCGCGGTTGGGGAGTGGATTTCCGATTTCAGCGGCAGCGAGGATCGGACGCCGGATCTGAGGCAACCGGTGGCGATCGGTCGGCGGGATCGAGGTCGCCCAGATACCGCAGTCCGCCCTCGGTGACCGGGCGAACGAGGGCGCGATCGAACATGGCGAACAGAGCCACGGTGTAGGGTTGCTGGAAGTGGCTTTCCAGCGCGCCGGCGCTGCGCCAGACCTCATACAGGACGTAATGACTTGGGGACTCGACCACCCGGTGGATGTTGAACGTTACATTTCCGGGCTCCAGACGAGAACAATGCGTGGAGCGGGCGAAGGCGGTCTCGAACTCGGCCTCGAGGCCTGGCTTGACCTCGAAATCTACGACGAGGACGACCTCGCCGTTCGGATGGGTGGCGCTGACGGGAACCTGCGCCGCTCCGGGCAGGGCGATGGCCGTGAGAGCGGCGATGGCGAGAAGCGTTCTGAACATGAGGAACTCCTTGGATGGGGCGGAAGCGTTCAGTCGCAGGCGATCGCGAGCTTGCCGAAATGGCCGCCGCGAGCCTGGAATTCGTAGGCGCCGCGCGCCTCCTCGAAGGGGAAGACGCGATCGACCACCGGGCGGAGCCGGAGGGTTTCGACCGCCCGCAGCATGTCGCGGAAATCGGCGACCGAGCCGGTGTTGTTGCCCTTGAGGGTCAGCGTCTTTCCAAGGATCGGAAAGACGGGCGCGGTGATTACACCGCCGGTGAGAAAACCGATCACGAAGACCACGCCGCCAATCGCGGCGGCCTCGAGCGACGCCGCGAAGGTCTCGGCTCCGCCGGTCTCGATGATCAGATCGCCCCCGCGGCCTTGGGTCAGCCGCTTCACCTCGGACGCCCAGTCGGGGGTGGTCCGGTAGTTGAGGGTCTCGTCGGCCCCCAGGGCGCGCGCCCGTTCCAGCTTGGCGTCTGACGAGGAGGTGATGATCACCCGCGCGCCCGCCGCCTTGGCGAACTGAAGCGCCAGAAGACTGACGCCACCCGTGCCCTGCAACACCACGACGGAACCCGGTCGCACCCGGCCCGCGCGCACGGCGTTCCAGGCGGTGGTGCCCGCGATGGGCAGGGCGGCCGCCTCGACCACGGAGAGGTGAGCCGGCGCTCGGGCGGCTCCAGCGGCCGGGACGACGACGAAGTCGGCCAGGGAGCCTGGGGCGGTGACCCCGCGGATCATCGCGATGGCCTCCGGGGTCATCGTTCCCCCCTGCCACTGTGGCATCAGATGGGGAATGATCCGGTCACCGGGGTTGAACCCGGCAACGCCTTCTCCGACAGCCTCGACCGTGCCGGCCCCGTCGGTCACGGGGATCAGGGGGAAGGCCGGCACAGGGAAATGGCCGGAGGCGACGGCGAGATCCAGAAAGTTCAGACTGGCCGCCCCGAGGCGGATCAGAATCTCGCCGGGTCCGGCCGTCGGTCGTGGCATATCCACGCGGACAAGGGCGTCCAGGGTCGGAGCGGTCAGGTGATAGGCGCGCATGGCCTTGTCTCCAGACAAGAAAAAGGGAGATCAGGCGACGCTGTAGCCGCCGTCGGCGAGCAGGCCGTGGCCCGAAAGGAAGGCGGCGTCGTCGCTGGCGAGAAAGGCGACCACCCGCGCCATCTCTTCCGCGGTCCCCGCGCGCCCGGCCACGGTGCCTTCGGCGAAGGCGGCCTTGGCCTCCGCGCTCGGCCAGATCCGGTCCTGGAACGGCGTATCGATGATGCCGGGGCACAGGGCGTTGACGCGAACACCGCGGGCAAACCATTCGAGCGCCGCGGTCTTGGTCAGGCCGAGGACCGCATGTTTTGAGGCGATGTAGGGGGCGGCGTTCTGGAAGCCGATGACCCCTCCCATCGAGGCATTGTTGATGATCACCCCGGCGCCTTGCTCCAGCATGACCCGGCCCTCATGACGCATGGCGTTGAAGACCCCGCGCACATTGGCCTCGAAGACCAGATCGAAGGTTCGGTCGTCTTGGTCGAGGAAAGGGGCGAAATGTCCTTCGGTGCCTGCGTTGTTGAAGGCGATGTCAATCCGGCCGTAGCTGGCGCGGGTCTCGGCGATCAGGCGAGACAGATCCGCATCGTGGGTGACGTCGCAGGGCAGGGCGGTGGCGTCGAGCCCTTCGTCCCGGAGACCGGCAGCGAGTGTTTCGATCTCGGCGCGCCGTCGGGCGCTGACGACGACGGCGGCCCCCCGGCGGGCGAGTTCGATCGCAGCGGCCCGTCCGATGCCCGAGCTCGCGCCGGTCACAATAGCGACCTTGCCGAGCAGCGTTTGGGGGTAGCGGTTATCCGCGGCGACAAATGCGGCGGGAGCGAGAGCGTTCATGAGAGCCTCCGTAAGGTTCGGATTGACGTTGGCTGCTTAAAGCGCGGGGTCGCGCCGATCATGACCCGGCGCGGCATGTCACTCTTGACCCGCACGCAACAATCTTGTCGCTTGCCGTCTCATGGCCGCCGAGCTTCAGGAACTCTCGACTTTCGTCGCCGTGGTCCGGCATTCCAGTTTCGCGCGGGCGGCAGAAGATCTCGCGCTCACGCCCTCGGCCGTCAGCCGCATGATCGCACGGCTCGAAGCCAAGCTGAACGTTCGCCTCATCCAGAGGACCACCCGCCGGCTCGCCCTGACCGAAGCCGGCGCAGTCTTTCACGCCCGCGCCCAGCAACTCCTCGCCGATCTGGCAGAAGCCGAGGCCGAGGCAACCGCCACGACGGTGCGGGCGGCTGGCGTCCTTCGGATCAGTGCTCCCGTGGTTTTCGGGCGTCTCTATCTGGCGCCGGTGGTCTCGGAACTGCTCGCCGTCAATCCCGCTCTCTCGGTCGACGTGACCTTGACGGACCGCTGGGTGGATCTGGTGGAAGAGGGTGTGGACCTCGCGATCCGGATCGGAGCTCTCGCGGATTCGCAACTCGTGGCGCGAAAACTCTGCGCCAATCAGCGCTGGCTCGTCGCCAGTCCCGACTACCTCGCCAGGGCTGGCGTCCCGGTTCGCATCGAGGAACTAACCGCCCACGCCTGCATCGCGTTTTCCGCGATGCCTCAGCCAACAGTCTGGAGCCTCGTGGGGCCGAAGGGGCCCGAGACCGTGACGTTCACGCCCCGCTTGTTCGTCAACAACGGCGATCTGGGTATTGCCGCCGCGCGCGCCGGGATGGGAATCTCTCTGGGCGCTCTTTTCGTGGTGGCTGAGGATCTCCGGGCCGGCCGCCTTGTCCGCGTGCTGCCGGAGTATGCCTTCAAGCCGACCGACGTCCATGCGGTTTTCCCGTCGGCAAAACACCTGTCCGTCAAGGTTCGCGTGGCGGTCGACGCCCTGAGGCGCGCTTTTGCCCCTCCGCTGCCCTGGGATCGACTGCCACCCTGATCCAAAGGTCATTGTTCAGCGCCGCGGGCGATGCCGACTGTTAGACCTCGGAGCGCTGTGCTCGGACAAAAAAGGCGGCGGCGGTCGCTCGGACCGCCGCCGCCTCGCATCGCCCTCAGCTGTCGAGTCTCCCGGGGTAAGAGACGCCAGCGCGGAGAGCGGCCGTCTTCGTGACGGCGGACGCCCGCGGGCAGGGATGATGGCCGCGATCCGTCAGAGGCGGCATTTCGCACACCTCCATGGCTAACACGTGCGAGCCGGACAAACCCGTTGCACCTCGAGCGAGTTTAGAAGGCGCGGCGGATGGTTGCCGACAATAGGGTATAACCGTTCGGCTCTAGACCCGCAGACCGGATGAGGCCGATATCGAGCCGCGTTTTCGGATCCGTCTTGATGCCGGCCATCAGGCCGAGTTCTCCCCAAGTTTCGGCGACGGCGTCCGAGCTCGCCCGAAACGCCTGTCCGCTGGGATCGCGGTCGTCCAGCCGTCCATCCGCGGCGGCGTTCTCGGCGACGACGACCGATCCATAGACGCTCACCGTCGTGCGCGCGGTGAGCGCGCGAGAGGCGGTGACCCCGAAGGTGCCGGTCAGACCGGATTGACGATCAATCCGATCCAGGGTCGCGTCGCCGCGCTCCAGGCGCCGCGTCGTGTCCAGGGCGGCCCACTCCACTGTGACGAACGGCGAAATCAGCCAGACGTCGGCGACCTCCAGATCCAGCGTGCCGGTCGCGCCGATCAACAGGGAGTCGCCCGTCGCCGAGGCGCGAAGGCCCCCCTGCGGTCCAGCCGTGACGGTGTCGAAGCGGCGCGTGCCATAGGCGGCCTGGCCCTCTAAAAGCAGCGGACCGAATTGGCGTCCCGCCGATAGACTGACGGTCACCGTCCGTTTCGGGCCATTCAGGCGGACGGCCGCCGGGTTCTCGACCCAGGACAGGCCCACCCGTTGAAAGCTGACGCCGGCCTCGCGGCGCAGACCGACCGTGCCATACCTTTGGGGATCGCTCTCGGACCCGTCCACGCCGCTCAATCCGCCGCCGCCGCTGATTGACCAGGATGCGGATTGCGGTTCGGATCCCGAGCGCCCAGCATCCTCCATGGCTGGCGAGCCGAGCCCGATCAGACTGAGGAAGGCTAGGCTGATCATCTGTCCCGCTCTTGTTTGGAAGGCTTGTGACGCGCTTGTTCCAGACCCCGAAGAGACAAGCAACACGACCGAGCGACAGGTTTGGATGACATCTGCGTGGAACCAGTTGTCGGCATCCGGGGAGCCACGTGCTGGACGATGATCACAGCCTCGTTCTCCGCGTTGCGCGCGGCGACGAGGCCGCCTTCGCGGGTTTGTTGGGACGGCATGGCCCCGTCATGGTGAGGCTTGCCTACAGAATGCTGGGAGATCGCGCAGAGGCGGAGGACGTGGCGCAAGAAGCGTTCTTGCGTCTGTGGCGCAAGGCGCCGACCTGGCGGGACGGTCCGTCCGGGCCCGGCGGTTGGCTCCAACGCGTCACGATGAATCTCTGTCTTGATCGCCTGCGCCGGCGTCGGTTCGTCGTCGACGGCGCGGCCCCGGAACAAGTCGATCCGGCGGCCAGCACAATCGACCAGCAAAGCCTTATCGAAGCTCGCGCCCAGGTGGCGGCGGCAGTGGGCGGCTTGCCAGCGCGGCAGCGCGCCGCGCTCGTCCTCTGCTATTATGAGGAGCGTTCCAATGCCGAGGCGGCGGCCATCCTCGGAATGAGCGTGAGCGCGGTTGAATCCCTGCTGGCCCGCGCGCGACGCGCGCT
Source organism: Brevundimonas aurifodinae (assembly GCF_040195595.1). Taxonomy (NCBI): domain Bacteria; kingdom Pseudomonadati; phylum Pseudomonadota; class Alphaproteobacteria; order Caulobacterales; family Caulobacteraceae; genus Brevundimonas; species Brevundimonas aurifodinae. Next base: position 134,432 of record NZ_JBEGDD010000003.1, on the reverse strand, counting down.
ACGGAGCATCTTGCGGGCCCAAGGCTTGGAAACCCGAGACGTCATGGAGGCACAGCCATGACCGAGCTTCGCGATCCGCCGAAGCCGATCGCCCTGGACGAGGTTCTGAATCGGTTTGACGCGCCGCAGCCTTCGCCGGAATTCTACACCAGAACCCTTGCCGCAGTGCGCGAAACCCCGCAGCGCCGTCCCCTATCGTGGTCTCGTGTCTTCGGTTGGAAGGCGCTCCTGATCGTCGGGGTGATCGGGGGCGGCGGCCTGGCGGTCGCCGCGACCGGTATCCTGTGGCGATCATCCACCGAAGCGTCGTCATCTTCGGATCTTGTGAAAGATGAGACGGCGACCACCCGACCTGCGGCCCCGCCTCGTCCGGTGGAAACACCCATGGCTCCGTCAGAAGCTTTGGACCCGGTTTGGCAGGACCTGTCACCCCAAAGGCTGACCGAGCTTGAGGCCGCCTACGACGTGTCGAGGCTTGAGCCGCAAGGTCCAATTTCGGCCGGCGCCGCTTCGGAACTGCGGGCGCTCGCCGGTGCGCCGCGGCTCGATCGCCCGCGGTTCGAGGCGGCTCTTGATCGGAACGGTCTGCGTCTGCCGAGGCGACCGGCATCCCAAGGGCCAGTCCCGGCGCGTGAGGTCGACCTCCGCTCGAGGCTCCAGGATCGCCGGGCTTCGATCGAGGCGCGTGATGCGGCCCGTGACCGCACAAGAACCGGCTCTTCCCCGGCTGGACCGACAGTCCCGCCCGATCTGGGACCCGCGGTCGGTTTGGAGACGCTGGTCGACGCGCGATCCCAGCCCGCCGGCGCGGAGAACGGGCTGAGCGCGGCGGCGCGTCCGACCAACCGAGACGATCCGGTCGGACCCGTCGATCTGGAGCGTTTTCGTGCGCTCGACAGGGTTGGTCGCAGCGAGACCGCGGCCCCGACAACGCCTGATGCGCCTGCTCGCCCAGACGCGCGCCTTCCCGAGCGTGGGGTTCTCAGCGAACGCCTCGAACGATCCACCAGACCGCAACGGCCGGAACGCCCAGAGCGTCCGCCTCGTGTAAGCCGACCCGGCCGCGAGTGAGGCTTAGCGATCTGCCTTCAGCCGTCTCGGGTCGCAGCTGTCATGATCGGGGCGAGCCGTGATCAAGCAAGGACAGACAGAGGATTCCTGCGGCAAGACATCTCCGATCGACGCTAGCTGGTCGAGGCTCGCGCTGGCCAGCTGTCATCGCAGGGTCTGACGCCTGCACCGTCTGCGTCGGCGTGTGACATCCGCAGGCGCTTGATCGGAGGATACCGCCTTGCCTACTGATCGAACACTGGACAGGAAGACCATCGACGGTTCGTCTGTCCGTTTAGCAGCGAGTGATCCATCGCCTTTACCGGGGGCCTTGACACAGCCAGGCACCATTTCGGCGTGCGATAACCCCATGGGTCAAGCCCGGTCCTGAAGACACGGTCTTGCCGGTACTCGCGACCTCTCTCATCCCCATCGCATCCGGCCAGAACGAAGATCATCATGGCCAGGCTGAAGATCTTGGTTGCCTCCCACACCTTGGACCTCGCGGTTGCTTGACATTCACGGACTAATCCTTGCCCCGACCCGGTCGGTCATGACCTCGTGCCGGCTCGGCGGCGCTGGCCTCTGATGGCCCACCTCACGGCCAGGATCATCATCCCGGTCAGCAGAGGTGTCCGACGCTCAGGCGAGCAAACCGTCGAGCGGGCGGAACTCGTGACCTTCCGGGAAGATCCGGCGACGCAGATCGGCCTGGTCGAGCCCCCAGTGATCCCGGAGCACGCCGGCGAACAGGCCGCGGAGGTCGTTGACCGGTGCCAGATCCCGTCCCTCGAACAGGGCGTTGGACGACAGGGTCGGCCAGTCGCGCAGCACCCGTCCGCCGCGAACAGCACCCCCCAAAACAAAGGCGGCGCCGCCGGTCCCATGGTCCGTCCCGCCGGTCCCGTTCTCGGCGACCGTCCGCCCGAACTCGGTCGCCACGACGACCACAGTATCCTTCCAGACCGGACCCAGATCGGTCTTCAGGGTCCGCATGGCGGTATCCAGGCCTTGGAGTCGCAGCGCCAGGGCTCCGTTCGCGCCCCCTTGATTGGCGTGGGTGTCCCACCCTTCGAAGGACATGACGGCGGCGGCCGGCCCACCCGGGGCGGACAGGATGCGCGCTGCGGCTGCGGCCAGGATGCGATAGCCGCCTGGTAGATTACGCCCCGCCATTCCACCCTGCATGGCCGCATCGCCGACGATCGACGCGGTGTCGACGGCCCGGGCCAGAGCTGGAGAGAGAAGGGTGTCACCGGCATAGAGGTCGGTTAGTCGCGCGATCGTGTCTTCCGGCACGGCCGGCGCGGTCGACGGCGCCCAGGACGACACAGGGGCGGATCCGCGGAGGACGATCGGGATCGATCCACCGATCGCGACCGCCGCGGCGCTGTTCGTCGTGGGCAGGAGCGATATCGCCCGGTTCAACCAGCCGTCGGCCAGACCGAAGACATTGGCGCCGCCGTTCTCCAGAACATCCTGACCATCGAAATGCGACCGCGACCGATAGGGTGAACAGGTGGCGTGGAGCACGGACAGCTCGTTCGCCGACCAGGCCTCGTGCAGGAAGGGCAGGCGGGGATGAAGCCCGAACCCTTCCGCGATCGGCAGAACGCCGTCCGCTTGTCCCGGCAACGCCAGTGCCAGTCGTCCCCGGGCCGCCGCATAGGCCGGATCGGCGTAGGGCGCGACGGCGGCCAGGCCGTCCATCGCCCCACGGAGGATCACGAGAACGAACTTCTTCGATCCCGAGGACTGGGCGAAAGACACCTGGCCGGCGCTCAGCGCCAGTCCGGCGGCTCCCATGCCGATCAGGGCGTGACGGCGGTTCATGATCATCCGGGTCATTGCGATCCCCTATCGGCGTTGGAATTCGGGAGACATCAGTGCCAGAACCAGGCCCTGCGACGGCGACTCGGCGCGCCGTACGGACTGGCGACTGGCGTCGCTGAACAGAGAGCCCAGCGCCGCCGCAGCGATGTCTTCAGGTCTTTGAGACAGCGTCACGCCCTCGGCATAGGCCTGTGCCCATTCGATACGCTTCATCAGGGCGTCGGGGCCTGACCAGCTCGCCGCGTCATCCGGCCATCCGGCCGGTGACGGCGCGCGGAACGGGGGTTGGCCCAGCGTCTGATAGGTCTGCAGCAGGGCCCGACTGTCGGGCCGGGTCTGGCCTGTCAGGCGCATCGCAGACAGAAGAAACTCGTTCGGCGTCTTCAGTTTTTGCTGCTCGGGTCGCCAGGCCGCGTCGTGCGTCACGAGAGCCCGATGCAGCGACGGCAAGTCGCCCTCCGTCTGCAGGTAGACGCCTTCCAGATGGGCGACCAGTTCCGCCGGTGGGGTATCCGCGACGAAGTGCCGGGCCAGTTTGGTGGCGACATGGCGGGCGGTCGCCGGTCGTCGGGCGAGGTCCCTGAGGATGCCCAGGCCCTGGTCGACGCCTCCTTCGGGATACCGCACACCGAGCACAGTTCGGGCACCCGGCTCATGCATGGCGGCCAAGAATACAAAAGCGCCGGGCTCGGCCTGCGGCATAAAGCGCTGAGTGCGCTCACCTGCCAGAACCCAGCCGGTGAGGGCCCTGGCGAACTCGATGACATCGTCTTGGGTATAGCCGGCATGAACCCCGACCGTATGAAGCTCGAGGATTTCGCGGGCGAGGTTTTCGTTCAACCCGCCGTCTCGCCGTTGTCCGATCTGGGAGTTCGGTCCTGTGGACTGGACCTGGTCGAGATAGAGCAGCATCCCAGGGTGCTGGATCGCTGCGATCAGAAGATCAGCGAACGAGCCAGTCAGGTGAGGACGGATCGCCTCCCGTTCGAACGGACCGACGAACGGGATGGTCTGGGCCTTGGTCGCAGCGACCGTAAAATGGTTGGACCAGAAATAGACGAGCCGCTCGGCGAACCCCGTCTCCGTCGTCAGTCCGTGAGACACCCGCGCTGCGACGTCACGGTAGGCCGCCTGGTTAAGCTGGCGCAGCGGTTGCACGACCGCCGCCATCTGCGCCTGCTCGCTCATCGACGGCGACCCGGCCGGATCGGGCGCGGCCGTCCTGGCCTGACGACGGCTGGCGAGATAGGCGGTCAGCGACGCCCCGGCCTGTGCCGACGTCGGCAGGTTCCGAACGGGTAGAAGGAATGCCGAGGGGTTGCTGATCTGATCATTCAACCACCCCCGCGGGTCAGATCCGGCGCGGGCGACGTCTGCCGTGGTCGCGCCCAGACCGAAACGGTTGACGGCGATCGACGCTTCCAGGGTCATCATGGCTGGGTCTCCGAGCTCAGCATGTCAGACTAACGCAGAGATCCGGACTTTCCGGCGATCTGATTTGTTACTGGATGTGACAATCAAGCCGCGAACAGCTGAAGCCCGTAGAGACCGATCAAGATGCTGAGGAGCGCCATGTTCGCGCGACGGTGGCGCACCAGAATGACCGCCGCCGCCAGGAGGTAGTAGAGGCCTATCGTCAGCGCATAATCGGGCCGCGACCAGATCTCGAGGCGAGCCTGAAAGCTTTGGCCGGAGAGCAGCGGTAGGATCTGGAAGGCCAGAGTATTGGCCGTCACGACCCCCAACATGACCTGGCTCTTGTGGCGGTCGAAGTAGTCATCAAAGCTCGGCCAGGCCGCGAAATCGTCCGGGATCACCAGGGAGGCGGACAGATAGTAGACCGCAGCGATGGTCAGACCGGCGATCAGGAAGGCATAGGTGATTTGGATGGATTGCAAAAGCAGCCAGGCACCGGCCCAGAAACTGGCCAAGTCCATGAGCACGAACAGGGCCAGCAGAGGCGTGAGCCAGCCGACGCGCAGACTCTGGCGCGTTCGCAGCGCGCGGGCGAAGCCGGTGATGATCTCGGCGACGGACAGACCCAGGATCAGTCCGTAGAAGCTGAAGAAGAACTCGAAGGCGCTCACGCGGCTCTCCCCACAGCGCTGTAAATCGAGAACCTAGAGCGGACCGAGGATGAGGTCATCCGGCAAACCTTGTCAGCTGAACGCGGGAATGAGATTTTTTTGGCGGGCCTGTCGATTGGCGAGCCATCGGGACGACATGCCATGACGCGATGGGCGTCGCATCGACGGAAGAGAGACCTGACCATGAAGTACATGTTCCTGCTTTACGGCAACGAAGCCGCCTTCGGCTCCATGACCGAGGACCAGCGCAATCAGGCCTTCGGGGCCTATATGGCCTATAACTCGGCCCTCCAGGCCGAGGGCGTGATGGTGTCGGGTGACCCGCTGCAACCGAGCTTCACCGCCTCGCGGGTGAGGGCCCCCGACGGCAAGACCGAGATCCTGAATGGACCCTATGCCGACACTCAGGAACAGCTCGGCGGCACCTATGTGATCGACGTTCCGGACCTCGACGCGGCCTTGGCCTGGGCGGCGCGCTGCCCGATGTCGGCCTGGGGCACTGTGGAGGTTCGACCCTTGATGGTCTTGGGCTGATGACCCAAGACGGGGGCGAGCCGCCCGATCGCCTGGCCGAACGCATCGCGCGCGAAAGCTACGGTCGCCTGCTCGCCCTCGTCGCCACACGGACCCGCGACATCGCGGCGGCCGAGGATGCCTTGGCCGAGGCCTTTGCCGCCGCGCTTTCCCGTTGGCCGGCGACGGGACCTCCGGCCAATCCGCTCGGGTGGCTGGTTCAGGTGGCCCGCAACCGTTTGGTGGATGAGGCCCGACGGGGCGCGCGCAGAGATCGGGCCGCAGCGGATCTGACGCTGATCGAGATCGAACGTCTGGACGCGATCCAGCCGCAAGCCGACCGCCGCCTCGCCTTGATGTACGCTGCGGCGCATCCCTCCCTGGATCCGCTGATGCGCACCGCCCTGGTGTTGCAAGTCGTTCTGGGCATGGAAGCCGAGCGCATCGCCTCGGCCTGTCTCGTGTCGCCGACGGCCATGGCCCAGCGCCTTGTCCGCGCAAAGCGCAAGCTGAAGGACAGTGGCGTCTCCTTCGAAGAGCCGGAGCCGGAACACCGTCTGGCACGTCTGGCCACACTGCTCGACGCGATCTACGCCGCCTTCTGCGAGGGCGCGTTTGGCATCGATGCCGTTGACGGGGGTGGTCTCGCCGACGAGGCGCTTTGGCTGGGCCGCGTCTTGGTCGCTCAGGCGCCTCAGGAACCCGAGGCCGCCGGGCTGTTGGCCCTCATGCTCTTCGTCCATGCCCGGCGCGGCGCGCGACGCGAGGCCGGGCGCTACATCCCCTTGTCGGACCAGGATCCGCGGCTCTGGGACGCTGCGGCTCTGCGAGCCGCCGAGAGCCTGTTGTCGGGCGCCGCCCGCGCGGGACGGCCGGGCCGCTTTCAGCTAGAGGCGGCGCTGCAGTCCGCGCAACTCGCGGCACGGGTCGAGGGCCGGACGGACTGGGAGGCGATCGACCGCCTCTATGGCGCGCTGGAACGAGCGACCACGTCGCCGGTTGTGACGTTGAACCGCGCGGTGGCCTGGGCCCGTGCCGGCCACATCGCCGAGGCGGTGACGACTCTCGACCGGCTGGCCCAGACCCCGGGGATGGCGACCTACCAGCCCTACTGGGCCGCCGCCGGCGCGATCCTGGCTACGGCGGGACGTGCGGACGCCGCGACCGCCTTTGATCGCGCCATCGGCCTGACCGTGGATCCGGCCGTGCGCGCCTTCTTGCTGGATCGACGCGCTGCCGCGAACCCGCCGTCCACACAAGGTGTCGACTAGAGGGGCGTTTTCAAACGGTCGAGCGCCTCCGGATAGCGGCGCGAGACGGGAGCGCTGACCCGGCCCAGTTCGACCGTCCAATCCCCCGAGCCGTCCGGGGCCAGGCCGGTCACTCGCCGGGTGTTGACCAGCCAGGAGCGGTGGGCCCGCACGAAACCGAACGGAGCCAACTCGCCCTCGATGGCCGCCAAGGTGGCGCGCATCAGGGGTCTGCGCCCGTCCGCCAGCCAGACCTCGACATAGTTTCCGGCCGAGGAGACCGCGAGGATATCCTCCACCGGCGCGCGAATGACGCGGGCGCCGTCGCGGATATCGAAGCTGACGGGACGAAGCGGCCCCTCCGCCCGCTTGCGGAGCCGGCCACATATCCAGAAAACGGCGACGAAGGCGGCGTAGCTCAGCAAGTCCTTCCTTAATTCGTAAAGGAAGCCGCTCGCCACGGAGCCGAACTCGTAGGGTCGCGCTCCCATGAGGTCATAGGCCCAGCCTCGGAGCCCGACGAAGCCTGTGACGTGAAGCAGGCTGTAGAGGCCCGCGCCCGCCAGGTGAAGGACGCCGAACCGGATCGCGAGACGCAATCCCCGGTTCCAGGCGTCTGTCGGCGGGGCGGCGTTCGTCGTCAACCAGGGCAGCCACAGCAGAACGACCACCATGAGTGCGCTGGAGCTTTCCCACACCCAAGGCTCCCAAGGCCGCACAGACGGATTGTCGTTCAGCTCGGTGAGGGCGTTTACGACCATGACGGCCACAGTGATGGCGGCCACCACCCCCCAACCCAGACCCAGATCGCGCCGATCGGCCCGACGCAGTCTCGCCCGCAAACCGATCGGCTCGCCGTCCGTCCCGACAGGACCGCCGTTCGTCACCACAGCCATGTCGCCGTCCCTGAACGGCGGCCGGACGACCCTTCGCTGTTGGCCCACGATCATCCGTCGTGCCCTGTCGGGCTCCTGATCAGTCTTCATGGATCCGCCCCGTGTCGTCCGCCACCATCGCCCTCGCTCGGTCTCCCCGTCGCCATGACCTGGACTGGATCCGCGTCGCCGCCTTCTTCCTGCTGATCCTTTATCACGTGGGTATGCTCTATGTGTCCTGGGACTTCCACGTGAAGAGCCCGCGTATCGTCGAGGCCATCCAGCCGGTGATGATGCTGACCAACCCGTGGCGCCTGACCCTGCTGTTTTTGGTGTCTGGTGCGGCGACGCGCTTTCTGGCCGACAGTTTCGCCGCGCGGGGCGGGCGGCCCGGCGCGCGGCTGGCCGGGTCGCGGCTGCTGCGGCTGTTGCCAGCGCTGGTCTTCGGTATGCTCGTGATCGTTCCACCCCAAAGCTATTTCGAAGTCTGGCATGCGCTGGAGGACATGGGCGTCGCCGAACCGGCCGCGTCACCTCTGCTTCAGGACTTCTGGGTCCGCTACGCAACCGGGTCCGGCGGCTGGTGCGACGCGGATGGGTGCCTAACGACCCCGACCTGGAACCATCAGTGGTTCATCGCCTATTTGCTGCCCTACGGCTTGATCGTGGCCGCCCTCATCGCTTTCGCCGGTCCGCTGATCCGCATGGCGGAGGGGGGTCTGGAAACGGCGCTCTCCGGTTGGGGTCTGTTGGTCTGGCCGGTCGTGTGGTTCGCTCTCCTGCGGTTCACCTTGGCGCCCCTGTTCGAAATCACCCACGCCCTGACCGACGACTGGTACAATCACGCCCTGTCGTTCAGCGCCTATCTGTTCGGCTTCCTTACGGCGCGGTCGGAGCGTCTGAAAACGGCTTACATCGGTCTGCGTCGCCCCGCCCTGGTCCTGGCCGTCCTCAGCTGGGCGGGATGGGCGACGTACGCTTGGATCTATCGCGCGGACGGGGCCGTGCCCTCGGACGCCCTGCGCGATGCGATGCGCGTCGTCTACGCCGTCGATCAATGGGCCTTCATGGCTGCCATACTCGGCTATGGGGCGCGCTACCTGACCCACGGGGGGCCGGCGCTGCGCTATCTCAGCGTTGGCGTCTTCCCCTTCTACATCGTCCATCAGACGGTGATCATCGTGGCCGCGCACTTCCTGATGCCGCTGTCCTTGCCGGTGGCACTCGAAGCGCTGGTCATCGTCGGGGTGACCTTCGCGGGCTGTTTCATGGTCTATGAATTCGCAAGACGACTGGGTTGGCTCGGGCTCGTCCTGGGGATCAGGCCACCGACTGGGAAACCAGATTGATCAGACGTCTCCCAAAATGGGAGCGAAGGCGCTCTCCCAACGCCGCACACTAGGCGAGTTGCGTCCGGCGCAATCGGGTTGCGTTTTTTGCGTTCGACCCCCTTGATCCTGTCGGGAATAAGCCGCCCGTCACAGGACAGGGGGATCGTCGTGATGAGAACGATGGGTTTGGCAACGGGCGCCGTTCTGGCGGCCATCACCACACAGGCGCAGGCCCAGGTCCCGGAACCCGACCCGTCCGCCGTGGCGGATGTGCTGGTCGTCGGCTCGCGGGTGCCCGGACGGTTGGCCACGGAGACCGCCGCGCCCGTTGACGTCTTCTCGGGTGAGTCGCTGGCGGAGCGCGGTTTCACGGACCTCGGCAAGATCCTCGGGTTCCTCGCCCCGTCGTTCAACTATCCGCGCTCCCAGACGGCCCCCTCGTCCAGCAGCACCCGAGGGTTCTCGCTACGGGGCCTCGGTCCGGATCAGGTTCTGATCCTGATCAACGGGCGCAGGCGGCACGCCTCGTCGGTCCTGAACTTCAACAACGGCGTCGGTCGCGGTACCGTGCCGGTGGACATCAACACCATCCCGGTTGCGGCCATCGCCCGGATCGAGGTCCTCAGAGATGGCGCGGCCGCCCAGTATGGCTCGGACGCGATCGCGGGGGTCATCAATATCGTGCTTAGGTCGGACGCAGGCGGTCGGGACGTCACCGCCACCGCCGGCGTGACCGAGGACGACGACGGGCAGTCCGGAGTGCTCACCGGCCGGATCGGCCTGCCACTGGGCGAGGACGGTTTCCTCACCTTGACCGGGGAGGCCCGGACCCGCGAGCCGACCAACTCGGCCGAAATCGATCCGCGTGTCGGACGCGTCAGCCAACGGACGGGGGATCCCGACGCCACCAATCTGCTGTTCAGCGCCAACGCCGAGGCCGCCTTGGCCGGCGGTGCGCGACTCTACGGCTTCGGCACCTTGGCGCTGCGCGACTCGACCAGCGTGCCGCTGTTCCGGCTGCCCAGCGTTGCCCCAGCACTCTATCCGCAGGGATTTCTGCCCAACATCAACCTCGACATGCTGGACTTGGGCGGATCGATCGGAGTGCGCGGGGAGATCGCAGGCTGGCGCTACGATCTCAGCAACACAGCCGGCTATAACCGCGGCGATTTCGAGGTTTCGAACACGGTCAATACGTCACTCGGGGCGACAAGCCCGACGCGGTTCGACTCCGGCGGAGTGACTTACGGGCAGAACATCCTCAACCTTACGGTCAGCCGGGGGTTTGACGCTCTGGCCGGGGCCAATCTGGCGGCTGGCCTGGAATACCGGACCGAGACGTTTGAAATCCGTTCTGGCGAACCGCTGTCGTTCACCGGCGCAGGCGCGCAAGGCTTTCCGGGGTTCAACCCCCCCACGCCGGTTGATGTCGACCGCAATGCGCTCAGCGCCTTCATCGATGCCGAGATCAGCCCTTTCGCGGGGCTGGATATCGGCGTGGCGGGGCGAACCGAGGACTATAGCGACTTCGGTCGCGAGACGACCGGCAAGGCCTCGATCTTCTGGCGCGTCGCGCCCTGGCTGGCCGGGCGGGCCACCGCCAGCACCGGCTTCCGAGCCCCGTCGCTGCAGCAGCAGTATTTCTCGACGGTCACCAGCCAGCTGAGCGGAGGGGTCCTCGTCAATGTCGGCACGTTCGCGGTCACTGATCCGGTGGCGAGGGCACTGGGGGCCAGCGACCTGCGGCCCGAGACCTCCACCCACTATTCCGGCGGTTTCGTGCTGACACCGCGCGCGGGTCTGACCTTCAGCCTGGACGCCTTCCGCATCGAGATCGAGGACCGGATCGCTCTGAGTGAATCGCTGACCGGCCCAGCGGTCGTCGCCATCCTTCAGCGCGCGGGCATCACCAACGCGACACAAGTTCGCTTCTTCACCAATGCGATCGACACCGAGACCGAGGGCTTCGAGGCGACCGGAAACTGGCGCACGCGGTTTGGTGAGGACGGGCGGCTGAACCTCTCTCTCGGCTATGCGGCGTTCGACACGGATCCTGTGAACCTACGCAGCAATCCGGTGGTCCCAACTTTGCCCCTGCTCGCGGCCTCGTCCCTGAACACGCTGGCGGACGCTGAGCCCCGAAACAAACTGACGGTTTCGGCCGAAATCGAGATCGGGCCCTGGAGGGTGACCGCCGACGCCGCGCGGTTTGGCAAGTACAAGGCCAGTCCACTCGGGCCGACCCAGGTCTTCGGTTCGGACACGACCTTTGACCTCACATTGGCCTACCAGCTGACCGAGACCGTCCGAGTGCAGGTTGGAGCGCTCAACCTGACCGATGCCTACCCCGATCGGGTGGTCGGCCAAACCGATGGTCGGCCCTATACTGAGGCGGGGGGCATCGGCGTGGATGGCCGCGAGTACTTCCTGCGGTTGGGGGCCAGTTTCTGATGTCGGCCCTCGGTCGGACAGGATCGCGGTTGATGGCCGGAATGGTGGCGTGGGCCCTTGCGCTCTCACCGGCCTTGGCCTGGACCCGGCCCGGGCACATGGTGACGGCGGCCATCGCTTTTGATGATCTGGAGGCGACCGATCCAGACATAATCGATCGTGTCGCGGCCCTTTTGGACAACCACCCGGATCGGGGGCCGTTCGAAGTCGCCGAGGACCGGAGCGAAGGACGTGAGCGGGCGCTGCGGCTCATGATGGAATGCGCACGCTGGCCCGACGACGCGCGCCTGACGGTCCATGATCAGCCTAGCTGGCATGTCCAGCTTCGCCCCGTGGTCCGAGCCGAGGATCCGCCGTTGGTCGAACCGGATCATGGTATCGTGATGGACGGGCTGGAAGCCTTCCGCCTCAATGCCCGGGTGATGGCGAACGCGGCCGCGACTCCGGCGCAGCGGGCCGTCTCGCTTTGCTGGGTCATGCATCTGGCGGGCGACGTGCATCAGCCGCTGCATACGGCGCAACTGTTCTCCTCTGCCTATCCAGAAGGAGACCGGGCCGGCAGCCTGCAGTTCGTGATCGATCCTGTCTCGCGTCGGCCCGAGACCCTGCACTGGTTCTGGGACGACAGTGTGCACCGCTCTGGGGATCTGGACAGCGTCAGGGCCCGGGCAGACGACCTGCAACGGCGGTTACCCCGTACCCGCCTGCTTCAGGGCACCGCGCCAGCCGTCGCGGCGGATTACCCGCGCTGGGCAGAAGAGAGCTTCGGCTTGGCGGTGTCGTTCGCCTACGCGTCTGGTCCGCTCGGAGGGCCGTCGCAGAGCGAGGCCCGCGAACTTCCGGTCCCTTATGCGCGGCAGGCAGTGACGATCGCCGAACGTCGTGTCGCTCTGGCAGGTTATAGGCTCGCCGACCTGCTCAGGGAAGCGTTCGCGACGCCGACTCTGAGCGAGGGCGTTTGACGGGCCTGCGCCTCCAACCAGCTCCAGACCGTGGCCACGGGTCGTCGTCGTCGCCCCGCGGGCGTGGCGGCGAGACAGTATTGACCCGGATATCGAAACCACGGGAGACCGATTTCTACGAGCCGACCGTCCTTCAGATAGGGCTCCACGGTCGGCAATGCGCCAAGGACGATGCCCATGCCCTGGGCAGCGGCCTCATATGCCGCCTGCATGATATCGAACTGGGTTGTAGCTGTGATGGGAGGCTGTTGAGCCTGTTCCGTCCACCACTCCCATAGCCCTGACGGAACAGTGACCGACAGTCTCGGGAATTCGGCCAAGTCTGGATTATCTCGAAACCGCCGCGCGAGTTCGGGTGAAGCCAAAGGCCCTCCGGCGACGCCGATCAGTCGGCGCGAGGCGAGCCCCGAGAGGTCTGAGTCGCTGAAGCACAGGGCGAGGTCGACGCTGCCGCGTCGTAGCGCGGACTCATCCCGAACCGTATCAAGCGACAGCTCGATGTCCGGCGCGACGTCCCGGAGACCACCGAGGCGTGGGATCAGCCAACCCACGGCAAGGGAGTGGGATAGGGACAGCCGCACCTGTAAGGACTCACGGCGTCCGCTGGCCGTCGCTGCGGCTCGCAACAGCTCAAGATAGGCCGGCTCGAGCTGGGCCAAGCAGCGTTTGCCGGCCTCAGTAAGCCGTAGACCTTCGCCGGTCCGGTCAAACAGATCCACGCCCAGCCGCTGCGAGAGGGCCTGAATACGCCGGGAGAAAGCGGCGGGGCTTATGGCGCAGCGCGCTGCAGCGACCTTGAAGCTCGGGCCATGTGCCGCTTCGATGAAAGCCTCGATGGTCTCAAGCGGTGGGGGGCGGTTCATCGGGTTCGGTAGCGTGGTTGTTCGGTCGCGATAGCAGGTCTTCATGACGTTTCGCGTCTCCTGGTCGACCCTCCGTGGTTCGGTCCAACCGGCGACCGCTCCCGCGTCGCCCGCTCCCGCGTCGGCCACAACCGATACATTGAAAAACAACAGCGGAGGTGAGCGCGCTCTCACCGCATCAGACCCCTTGCCGTTTTCCGTACGCATTCGTGAGACAGGGATCGGCTCGCCACTCTAGAGCCGCATCGCCGCCATCACCGCGGGGTAGAGGGCCTCTAGGTTGACACCCCGTCGACGTTCGCCGCTCACGGCGTCGGCAAAGCGAGCGAACCGGATAAACCCGCGGCGCTCCATCAGGCGTCGGGTCTCGGTTTCCGTCCGGGCTAGGTCTTCCCCCGCGAGCCTGTCCTGCGCGTAGGCAAGGAAGGCTGAGAACGTCATGTATTCGTTAATGATCAGCTCGGCCGTACCGTAGTTCGACCACGCTTCGGGGGTCGCCCAGCCATTCGCCTCTGTCATGAATCCAAAGGCCGACGGACCCAACCGCGCCGTGGCCGGATTGACGTAGTTGTGGTCCATTTCCGTGAAGATGGCTCGCACGATCCGGAACCGATCATAGGGGGTCGCCGGCCGCGTCGCCGCCGGCACCCACAGTCTCGGCGTCTCAGGATCGAGATTGGTGAAATTCCAGCCGCCTGTGACCGGCGAAACAAACACCGTCATCGCCCCGGGACGCGCCACGAACTGAACTTCCAGCCAGGATTGCATGTCCGCCAATTCGACGGCTCCAGCCAGGGTCGAACGACTTTCCTCGAGCGTGTCGCGCTGCGCATCGAAAAACGCCAGGGCGCGGCTCTCTAGCCCAAACGACGCGATCAGGTCACGGTGGCGGCTGAACAGGTCGCCGGCCGGATCGTCCCACATCGCCCGACTGCCCGGTGAGCGGGTCAGGTCCCCTTGCGCGTTCATGGTGTAGTTGGCGGCATTGCCGATCAGACGCGGCAGATTGAAGTCGTCGCCCAGCGCGGTCACGGCCGGGTGATCCTGAAACGCCCCGAACCAAGTCTCGGCCGCCCTCCAATAAGCGGTGTCGCGATTGAGGGCATTGCCGCCTCGGTCCAGTGGGCTCAACCCGGCGAGGATCCAAGCTAGTTCCGTGGGGCGATGAACGACGACCTCAGCACCGTCCGGGGTTTGAGCCAGTCCCGGCTCGGGATGCAAAGCCAGGCCCAGCAGAGCGGCGTTGATCGCGAACTTTCGACGATCAAGGCGGAACGCGCCGATGTCGACCCCGAAGGTCGAACGTCGAGACCGGCGCTGCGCCACCTGAATGCGGTCCGCCAGGGCCTGACCGTCAGTGCGATCAGCGTTGCGGCCCTCGATGGAACCCGACATCACATTGAGATCCGGTCTCGGCTTTTTCATAGGGTCCATCCTGATCTTCGGAAGGCAGCAACGCTGGCTCGACTGACGGGTACGATCGTCCCATTGCTAAGTTCAATGGACAGCCGGCGGCCCTGTTTTCGAAGCCGCCGGGCCGCCGCCCGCGCGACCCACCAAGACCGGTGGACGCGCAGACCCTCGATCCCGGCGACGAGGGCCTCGGCGTCGCTCATCCGCCCATGGATCAAGACGTTGCCCCGATCGGTGTGGACGCGCACATAGTGGTCGTTCATCTCAAGGCACATCAGGTCAGTGCCAAGATGGTGTGGAATGCGGTCCCAAAGCGGTGCGCGGGCCGTAGGCGGCGTTGGCGCTTCATTCTCGTCGATGGCCCTGTATGAATCGCTAGTTCCCAAGCCGACAGGCCCGTCGGCGGAATGCGCATCCGGCGTCTTGCGTCCCGTCCGGGCAGGCGTTTTCAAACCGTTCGTCGATCGGACGACGCCGTAGCTCAGCCATTGCATGGGGAGGCTGATGGCGAACACATAGCCGAGCTTGTTGGCGAAGCCTTGCGGGTCTGCGGTTCCGTAAAGCAGCGCGATGACGCCGACCAAAAGAAGGGTCGACGGCAAAGCCGCCAGCCCCGCTGCGCCGATCACCCAAACGACGGCCGGAAGCCCGAGCCTTCGCCCGGCCTGCTGGCAGAGCCACAGAGCCGGAATGTGGACCAAAGCGGCGCTCAGCAGCACCAAGCACCAGAACAGAACACGGTCCGGCGGGTTCATCCGCGAGAAGGTGCCGAAAGGCCCCAGCACGGCCAGAACGCCTCCCGCCAGCCCCGCGAGGCCAAAGAGCTGGCCGACCTTGGACAGGGTCCAGGCCGAGACCGGCGACACGGCTGGCGATGTCTCAAAAGTCGCCGACTGCCCGTTCACGCAAAACCCCGTCCCGTCCGCGAAGCATTGATGCCCGTCAGCGTAATTCCGGTGGCCGATGGCCTCAATCGTACCCAACGTCGCGGCGAGCGATGTCGATGACCCCCATGGGAAAGCCTGTGCGACCTGATCTCCTGACCGTCTTTAACATCCTTTTCATCGGGGCGACGGCAACGCTCGCGGCCATGCCTGCGCTGGTCTTGGCGCTGTGGCGGGGCAGGGGGGGCGCGACTCTCGGCGGTCTCAGCGAGAGCGCGCTCTGGGCCACCTTGCTGTTCGGCTGGTTCGCGTTTGCCCTGTCCGTCATGCGGCCGTCGCTCTTTTCCGACGACCTGGTCTCGGTTCCCTACGGATTCCTGCTGACGTTCGTAGGTGGGATCGGCGTGGGTTGGATCCTGATCGCCGTCCATCCGACGGTCCGGAGAAGGGTCTTGGAAATCCCCCTGGAATGGCCGGTCGGTCTGCAGACCGCGCGTCTGATCGGAGGCGCGTTCATCGTGTGGGCCATGCTCGGGGTCGCCAGCTGGCCATTCGCCCTGATCGCGGGACTGGGTGACATTCTGGTCGGAACGACAGCGCCCTTCGTCGCTCGCGCCATCGCGCGACGCCCGGCGCGGGCGCGCGGATGGGTTGTCGCCCACGCGCTTCTCGGCCTCGCCGATTTTGTCATAGCCTTTTCGAGCGCCATCCTGACGAAGGCCGATCTGCCCTGGCCGGGTCAGATGATCCCGGCCTTTCTCGTTCCGCTGGCCATCGTCATGCACATCTGGGTCCTGGTCGCCTTGTGGCGATCACGCGATCGTCGAGCAATCCACAAGGAGGAGCCTGGTTTGAGCCGGCAACCGCAAACATGAACAATCCTGTTTCATCACCGCGCACGCGGTCTGGCCTGACGGCCGCGATTCTCCTGTCTGTCGCAGCCGCAACCCCCACGGGTGCCCAGTCGGCACCAGATGGCTGGCGTCAGCTGGCGGTCGGCGACGTCGAGGCCCTGCACGACGCTGTGGTTACCCTGCACCCCGGCATCCGCGATCCTGAAACGCCCGCTTTCGCCGGGCGGGTCGAGGCTGCCTATGCCGAGGCCCGCTCGCGGGCCGAGACGGCGGACAGCTTTCTGGCCTGGCGGTCCGCGACCCTGGGCTTCATGCTCTCGTTTCGCGATGGCCACACGATCTACCGGACCAATGTCGCACCGGTCAGGGTCCGGTGGCCGGGCTTCCTGATCGACGGCCGTGAAGGCGGATGGGTCGTGCGCCGTCCCACCGGGTTCTCGGCGACGGCGGGCCCGCCGGAAGGCGCGCGGCTTGTGTCATGCGACGGGATCGAGGTCGAGACGCTGCTGCGCGACCGGCTGGACAAGGTCGAGGCCGACTGGTCCAAGGCCCCGGAGCGGCTTCGGCAGGCCTATCGGCTTTTCATCGACTACCGGACCGACGGGCCGGTCCCCCTGACCCGCTGCCGCTTTGCGGTCGATGGTGGCGAGAGCGACGTCGACCTGACCTGGACGGTCGAGACCTGGTCCCGGCTGAGCCCGCAACTGGCCCCCTTCAACCGCGAGGTCTCGCGGCCGATCGGCCTGGAGACATTACCGGACGGCGGGGTCTGGGTGGGTCTCGGGTCATTCGGCGACGAGACGGCGCTGGAGGCCATGGCCACGGCGTTCGAGGGCGACATCGAGCGCATCCGCGCAGCCCCCTATGTGGTGTTCGATGTCCGGGGCAACCGTGGTGGCAACTCGGGCTGGGGCGACCGTTTCGCCACCGCCCTTTGGGGACAGGCGGCCTATGAGGCGCGCGAGGCCCGACGGATCCGTGAGACCGCCGGCCGAGGCGGCAAGTTCTGGCGAACCTCGCCGGAGGCACAGGCCCAAGCCCGCGCGACGGCCGCCGAGTTCGCGACGCGAGGACCGGACTATGAGTCGGTGGTGGCCTATTTCAGCGGCGTGGCCGACGGGATGGCCGCCTGGCCAGGCGGAGATCGCTCCCTGTATCCCGACCCGTGCTGCACGCCCGATCCGCCGGCAAGCTCCAACCCAAGCGTCACGACCTCGTCCGCGTCTCTCATGACCCACCCCGTCTTCTTACTCACGGACGCGGCATGCTTCAGCTCCTGTGTCCTTGGGGTCAACAAGATCCGCATGATGGGCGCGGTCCAGGTCGGCGAGACGACCGGCCAGAACGAGGAATACGGCGAAGTGGCCGGCCCGTTGGACACACCTTCGGGGCTAGGTCGCTATCTGATCCCGCTGACGATCATTCGGCAGCCCCAATCTGCCCTCGTCTCCGACGTGGACATCAGGTGGCCGGGGGCGTTGGATGATGAAACTGGGCTGCGCCGATGGATCGCTGAACTCGCAGCAACAGCGGCAGCGGGCCAGACCGATTAGGCGCTGACCGCTGGGGATCCCTGCGCGGCCAGCGACCAGATCGTCGGTCGAGGTTGGCGGTCGTCCGAAATCGCATGGGCCCGCCGAGGCGGGCCCATGCCATCAACGGCAGCGCCCAAATCGATCGGGCGATGAGCCCGGTCCGCCGCGCGCCCCGGGGGGATTTTCCCAGTTCGTGCCCGGGCCGCCGGCCCGCCCCGGCGGATTGTCGTCGCGATCGATCCAGCATCGCGCTGCCTGGTTCCACCAGCCGAATGTCGGGTGCCAGTAACCGAAGTTTGCATTGTAGTAATACCCACCGCGTCGCGGCGTAAATCTGTACGGTTGTCCGCTGTAACGATAGATACGGTCCGGCGAAGCGCCGGGTCCTCCCCGCGGACCAGGTGGGTTCTCCCAGTTCGTCCCCGGGCCGCCTGCTCGGCCGGGCGGGTTGTAGTCCCGATCTTGGGCAGATCCCGGCGGCGCGGCGCACAGAACGCCGAGCAGGACCGCTAACGCGGGCGTGAGAGGGCGACGAGTCATCATTGTTACTCCTCGAGAAGGGCTCCCCTGTCGTCTGTTCCACGTAGAACCCGGTCTCATCCGTCGCTCTGGTCTAGCGCGACGGGCGCACCGCGCGTGGTCTTCACGCAACACGTGGTTCCAAGGGGCCCCAGTCTCGTACTGCAGGCGCCTGGCCGTGATCGCCCCCAGAATGACATTGCCTCCGGCACCCGGTCGATGGACGGGCTCGCATTGGCCGTCGAGAGGAGACAGCCGGCACATCATATCGGCCAGTCGAGCCTCGCCTCAAATCCAACCGGCTCGCGATTGCTGAGGGTCAGGGTTCCGCCTTGCGCCTGCATGGTGTTGGCGACGATCGCCAGCCCCAGTCCGGTCCCGGGCGAGCCGCGGGCGCTGTCGCCTCGTACGAACGGCTGATCCAGGTCCGACAGCCGATCCGGCGGCGCGCCGGGACCAAGGTCGCTAACGGCCAGGGCGACACCCGGACCCGTCCTTGCCGTCCAGATCACAATCGGGGGCGCACCATACTGGATGGCGTTCTGGACGAGGTTGACGATCCCTCGTCTTAGCGCCTCCGGGCGGCCCCGGATCATACCGATCGGAACACCCTCTCGCTCGATTGGCACGGCGTCCGCAGCGAAGTAGGCGACGACCTCGTCTACGAGGGCGTCCACGTCGAATACCGTCTCGGGTTCACCCTCCGGACCCCGGCCGAACGCAAGGAATTGAGCGAGGATGCGATCGATCTCCCCGATCTGGCGACGGGCCGTCTGAACAAGGTCCCCATCCGGGTCGGCGGCCATTTCAAGGACCAAGCGCAGCTTGGCCAAGGGCGTCCGAATGTCGTGAGAGACCCCTGCCAGCATGACGGCGCGGGCCCGCTCATCCCTGGCCAGACGGCCCGTCATGGCGTTGAAGGCCTTGCTTACGGCGGCGATTTCCGCAGGCCCCGTCTCGGGCAGCGATGACGCGACACCAGGCTTCAGTGTGGCGGCGGCATCGGCCAGTCTGCCCAGAGGTCTCGCAAGACGTCGCTGGGCGGCCATGGCCATCGCAAGAGCCAGGAGCAGAGTCACGAACATGGCCGCGAGAAGGGCGTTGACGGGTTGAAGTCCGCCGGGGGGCTTGACCGAGACCCAGTAGAGGTCCGGACCGATCGCAAGGTGAAGCCAGAGCCGATCCGATGCATCTGTGCGCCATTCCAGATCGCGTTGCCCGCCCAGTTTGTCGACCAGGCTCTGCATGAAGAGGCGTTCCAGAAGCTGGGGACGACGTCCCCGCGCGGCCGGCGGCTCGGCGCCGGACCAGACGTCCAGATAGTCGGACTGGCCAAGCTGGGAGACGAGCCGGGATCGATCCGCCGGCGGCAGCCGCTCGGCGGCGGTCGAAACCATCACGAAGGTCTGCGCCATCACCTCGGCGACGCGTTGGGTCTGCGGCATGAGGATGAAGGTGAAGAAGATGCCGAGGGTCAACGCCTGGGCCAGGATCAGACTGGCCATGGTCGCTGCCACCGCGCGCCCGACGAAGCTTGTGGGCCACAAGCGACTCACGGCTGCGGCGTCCCGGCGAAGACATAGCCGACTCCCCAGACCGTCCGGACCCATCGGGGCTCGGCTGGATCCTCCTCGATCGCCTTTCTGAGACGCGCGACCTGGACGTCGATCGCACGGTCGGTCACGTCTGCATCCCGGCCTAGTGCCCGTTCGATGAGCTGGGCGCGGGACAGCGGCCGGCCGGCGTGGGTCGCCAGTGCCTTCAGTAGGGCGAACTCCCGCGATGAAAGGTCAATAATCTGCCCGTCTCGCGTCAAGGTCATCGCCGCCAGATCAAGGCGAAACGCCCCGAAGGTCACCGTCTCCGCATGCGCTGGTGCTGTCGACCCCTGGCCCGCGCGGCGAAGGATTGACGCGAGCCTCGCAAGAAGCTCGCGCGGTTCGAACGGCTTGGCCAGATAGTCGTCAGCGCCCATTTCGAGTCCGAGGATACGATCGACGGACTCCCCGCGCGCGGTCAGCATCAGGATCGGCGTCCCATCCCCCCCGCCTCTGAGACGTCGACACAACTCCAGTCCGGTCTCGTGCGGCATCATCAGATCGACCACCAGAATATCGGCCGGCTCGCGTGCGACCATGGCCTCGAGCGGGCGCGGATCGGACAGGGTGCGCACATGAAAGCCGTTGTCGCCGAGATAGCGTTGCAGCAGCGCCCGCAGCTCGGCGTCGTCGTCAATCACGATCACGCGTGGGGTCTTCTGGGCCATCAGCCGTCGTGTCTCCAAGGGTCGTCGATCTCACCTAGGGGAGGCTGCCCCCGGTGTGTTGGCGAAAGATGTTTCAAGCCATGACAGGGTCGGGCTGACGCAACGGTTCGAAACACCTTGGGCGTTTCGCGACATCACCCTCGCATGGCGGTCGGACATTGTCTGGGGAGCCGCAGCGTATCGCTCCGGCCTAACAGGAGATTGTCTGATGAAGTATGCAGCCACACTCGCGGCGGCGACCGCCATGCTGGCCTTTACCGCCGTAGAAGCCAGCGCCCAGAGCCGTGGTGTCGTCCGCGCCCAGGGCCAGAACGGTGCCGTTGCCGCCGGTGCCGGACCCAATGGCGCGTTCGTCCGCGGCCGCGGTGCCGTCCAGAACAGCGACGGTTCAGTCACCGCCGGCAGCGCCGGGGCGGTCCGCGGCCCCGCCGGCGCGCGGGCGGCGCGCGGCTCCACAACTACGGTCAATCCCGACGGCTCGGCCACCCGCCAGAGCCGCCTCGGTGCGGCGGGCGCCAACGGCGCCGTCAGCTCAAGCGGGTCCACTACCCGCAATGCCGACGGCACCTATACCGGGGCCCGCAGCACCCAGGCGGTCGGCGTCCAAGGCGGCACTTATCAGGGCTCGACCACCTATGACCCGGTGACGGGCCTGACCCGTTCGACGACCTGCACCAACCCTGCAGGCGTCGTAGTTCCCTGCAACTGATTGCTCTTGAACGGTGGCGCGTCGTTCTCCGGCGCGCCACAGTCCCTTGATGAGGACATATCATGCTTCATGCCTTCCCCGACCTCGCGGACCAGAGCGTCTGGCTGGTCGTCCCCCTGGTCGCCGGCCTTATCGCCCTGCGCTATGTCGTCCTGGCAGGCGGTGCACTGGCCCTGATCACGACCTTTGGCCGCCGTCTTCGCCACCGCCGCATTCAGCCGATCCCCTTCGCGCGCAGACAGCTCTGGCGTGAGTTCGGCTACTCCATGCTGACGGCCCTGATCTTCACCCTTGTGGGGCTTTTCACCGTCACCGTGGGACGGGAATGGGGCCTGTCGAAGGTCTATCTGGATCCTGACCAGCACGGGCTTGTCTGGCTGCTGTTGAGCGTGCCGGTCGTCGTCCTGATCCACGATACCTATTTCTACTGGACCCACCGGTTCATGCATCTGCCCAGCGTTTACGAGCGGGTACACAAGGTCCATCATCTGTCGACCAATCCTTCGCCCTTAGCTGCGATGGCCTTCCATCCGCTGGAGGCGGTGATCGAGGCCGGGGTGATCGTGTTCCTGACGATGCTGGTCCCGATCCATATCGGCGTTCTGGCGGTCTGGGCCCTCTATATGTTCGCCACAAACGTCATGGGGCACCTGGGCTATGAGCTCTTGCCGCGTGGTCTGGCCACCCATCCCCTGTTCGGGTGGCTCAACACCGCGACGGGCCACAACCAGCATCACCGGACCTTCCGGAGCAATTACGGTCTCTACACCACGATCTGGGATCGCCTGATGGGAACCCTGCACCCCCGCTATGCCGAACTCTACGATCGGACCACCGGATCGAGACCGACGCCTGACGCAGCAGAGCGCCCCGTCAACACGGGAGCCCCGTCATGATCGCCGCTATTGGACGATATGCCGGCCTCTTGGCCATATTGGCCTGGAGTGCCCCTGCCAGTGCCCAGAGCCTGTTGTCTGACCCTTCGGCTCTATTGGCCGAGGCCGATCGGAACCGTGACGGTTCGGTCTCTCGCGCTGAGTTCATCGCCGCGCGCGCGGCCCAGTTCGACCGCATCGACACAAACGGCGATGGTGGCCTGTCAGCAGGCGAGTTGGCTGCTCTCGCCCCGGGTCAGGCGGAGCGGATGGCGATCCGAGTTGGGTTTGGCCAGTTCGACACCAACCATGACGGAAAGCTCTCGCGGGCGGAGCTCGATGCGGGCCCGACCGTGGCCTTCGATCGAATAGACACCGATCGCGACGGGGTGGCGAGTGGCCAGGAGATTGAGGCTTTTCGATCGCGATCCTGAGTCCCCACGACAGGCGAAGGCCGTTCGGGCGTGGACCGGGTAGGCCAGTCGTCGGGCCTTGGAGCGCCCCGCAATGCCGAAATCACTGCTCGACCCCGGGACCTCACCTGGCGATGTTAAACCGCGTCCCCCTCGCCATCGGGGCTGTGACCTCCTGGGGTTGGTCTTGGCCGCTTTCCTAGTTGCGGGCTGTGGGGGCAGTGGCGGTGGTGACGCTGGGCCGGCCCCCGGCGAGCCGGCCCCGCCGCCGCCCGCCCCGCCGCCGCCGTCGCCCCCTCCGCCGGTTCCGCCGTCGGGGTTTGAGTGGCGCACGGCCGTGGCGATCACAGGGGAATCCGTCTTCGCGCGCGGCGTGGCTCCGGGGCCCGCGGAAAGCTTTTACGTCGTCGGATCGTTCGGTGCCGGTCGCGCCCTGACGATCGGCTCAGAAAGCCGGCAGAGTTCCGGTGGCGACGATCTATTCGTGGCCCGCGTGTCTTCCTCCGGCGATTTGATATGGTTCAAGACCTTCGGAGGATCGGGCGGCGATTTCGCCTTCGACGTAGACAGCGACGGGGCCGGCAATGCCTATGTCACGGGGCGCGCCGTCGGGCGGGTCGCCTTCGGTGGGCAAACGATCGACGCGGGTGACGGTGATGCCGTTCTGTTCAAATTAAGCGGGAGCGGTGATGTCGTGTGGGTTCGACAAACCGCTGGTCCGGGGGGATCCGCCGGCAACGAGGTCGCCACCGACGCGGCCGGTAACTCGGCGATCGTCGGACCGCAAAGCGGCCCTCTCTCAATTGGATCGGGCGTAACCGTGACGGGACCCGCAAGCGGCACGGACCCTTTCGTGGCCTATTTCCGAAGCGATGGCACGCCGGTCTGGGGTGCGCGGCTGGCGGGACAGGATCCCGGCTCGTCTGAAACCGAGGCCGCGCGCGGGGTCGCTATCGCCCCAGATGGTCGGACCATGATCACCGGCCCCTTTAGCGGCAGCCTCTCGATAGCGGGCCTGACTGGCTTTGGCGTGACCAGTGTCGGCGATCTGTCCGACTGCTATGTGCTCATCATCTACCCTGACGGACAGCCGGCTGCCTTGCGACGCTATGGCGGTCCGGGCCAGGACGTTTGCCGGGGGATCGATGGAGCCTCCGATGGAGGCGCGCGGTTGAGCGGCACGTTCGACGTCTCGATCTTCGAAGGGACAAACCAACTGGTTTCTGCCGGAGAGAGCGACCTTTTCGTCGCGGCCCTGGCTTCCGGTGGTGAGGTTCTCTGGGCGCGGGGCATCGGAAGTCCGGGCGATGAACAAGGTTCTGAACTGGAGATTGGTCCGGGCGATCGCACCTTCCTCTTCGGAAACACTACGGGGATGGCGGCGATCACGGGTGGGCCCTTGATCATGTCGGGCGGTTTACGCGATCAGGTCGTGATCAGCTTCACTGCCAACGGTGGCTTCGACAGCGTGTCCCAGGCGCGAGGTACCGGCGATGACATCGCCTTCGCACTTGCGCTTCTGCCCAGCGGCATGGTGGGCGTGGCGGGTACGATCGGCGGCGGGCCCGCTGAAACGGCGACCACCGACTTCGGGGCAACACGCTTGACCACGTCTGGCCTGCAGTCCTTTTTCGCAGTGTTGCAGCCGATCCCAAGGGGTTGAGTCTTCTTCTTTATGCACTTGGGCATCGGCGTACGACGCCTGGCTGGTGCCCGTGGCGACTAAAGATCGGCCGAGTCATGTCTCGATTTGGTCGCGAGATTGCCGACAATTTGGGTTGTTAGACATCCCGCCGCGACAACCTGGCGGTGGTGATGGCCTTGGCGCGGCCAGGATGGGTCCGTGAATTCTCAGATCGGCATGCGGATCGCCGCGGGCGGCGCGGGATTGCTGAGTGGATTGCAGGCTGCCACTCAATACATCGCCTGGTCGTTTCGATGGCCCCGGGTCCTCGGCGAGGGGTGGCTCAGTACGGAATGGGGCGTCTGGTACGCGCCTTGGTCGATCCTGATATGGCGACACCGCTTCGGCGCGGAGGAACCGGAGGCGTTCGGTGCCGCCACCTCGCTTGTGTTGCTGGGGGTCTGCGCGGGGCTGGGTCTGGCGGTTCTCTTCGAAGGCGAGGGGGGCATTCGACGCACCCGCGGCTGGGGCAACGGCGTCGTGGTCAAGGCGGCGGGATTGAGGGCGCAGGCCGGTTGCGTGATCGGGCAATGGCGGGGACGCGTGATCGCGACCCGTGACCTTCGCCCGACGCTGGTGACAGGCGGGACGCGCTCCGGAAAGGGCAGAGGGCATGTCCTACCCACGCTGCTATCTTGGGGCGACAGCCTGTTAGCGCATGATCCCAAGCGCGAACTCTTCCAGCTATCCGCGGGGTGGCGTTCGTCTTTTTCTCACTGCCTGTTCTTCAATCCGCGTGATCCGGCCTCCGTCCGCTGGAGTCCGCTCGCCGAGATCCAACCAGGCCCTGGCGAACTCGCTCAGGTTCAGCGCCTGGTGGCGATCCTCTCCGATCCCGGCGGCGCGCGTGACGACGAGGCTATCTGGGACAAGGCCGCCTCGGAAATCCTTGAGGCTGTCATCCTCCACGTCCTCTACACAGCCGAGGACGCCGACAAGACCTTGCTGCAGGTCCGCGAGCTCCTCGCCGACCTCGACGATGTCGCCGACGTCATGGTCAAGACACTGCATCGACC
This sequence comes from Brevundimonas aurifodinae, assembly GCF_040195595.1. Classification (NCBI taxonomy): domain Bacteria; kingdom Pseudomonadati; phylum Pseudomonadota; class Alphaproteobacteria; order Caulobacterales; family Caulobacteraceae; genus Brevundimonas; species Brevundimonas aurifodinae. The sequence goes on along the minus strand of NZ_JBEGDD010000003.1, from coordinate 109,049 downwards.
CGGCCCGAACGGCGAGCCCGAAACCCATCCCTTCATCAAGACGGCGGTCAAGGGCTACGCCGCCATGCACGACCGCTTCCGCACCTCGGTCCAGGGCACGGCGCGGTCCTATCTCAAATGGCTGGCCGGCGAGGACGTCGAGCGCTGCCTGTCCGCCTCGGACTTCCGCATGGGCGACCTGATGTGCGCCGAGGCCCCGGTCTCGCTCTACGTTCAGGTTGCTCCGGCCGATGCGGCTGCGCTCCGTCCCCTGGTCCGGCTTTTGTTCTACGCCGCCGCCCAGTCCCTGACCGCGCATGAGACGACCGACGCCACCGGCCGACACAAACGTCACAAGCTCCTCATGCTGATGGACGAGTTCCCGCTGTTGGGTCGTCTCGCCTTCTTCGAGAAGTCGCTGCGGCTGATGAGCGGCTACGGCATCAAGACGATGTTCGTAGCCCAGTCCCTGAACGACATCGTCGAGACCTATGGCCCGCACAACACCATCCTCGACAACTGCCACGTCTACACGGCCTTCGCCGCATTAGATCCCCTGACCCAGGACAAGGTCTCCAAGCTCACCGGCACGGTCACCGAGACCCGAACCAGCCGGAGCGGCCCTGCCGGCCTGGGTGCCGGTCGCAGCTCAGTCTCTCGCTCGGAGGTCGAGCGCCCCCTGATGGAGCCGGGCGAAATCCGCGCCTTGCCGGACGACGACCAGCTGGTCTTCGTCGCCGGGTTCAAACCGCTGCGGACCAAGAAACTCAAATACGACCGCCGCGAGCCGTTCCGGTCACGGGCCAAGCTCCCGCCACCCGATCAGGCCGCGCGGATCGACACCCCCGGCCGCGCGCCGCATCCTTGGGCCGGCCGCCGTGCGCTCGGAGAAAATCCCGACGCGAGCCTACCCCTGTTCAAGGAGGTCGCCGGGGCGATCGACGACAAGAAGGCGGCCGCCAAGGCCGCGGAAATCTACGAACGGGTCGCGGGGGAGATGGCCGCCCAGCAGGCGGCCCTGGATCAGTTGCAAGGCCAGAGTCAGGAACGAAGTCAGTTGTAGGAGTATCCCATGCCCAAGACGGTCGCCGCCCGCACGCGGGTTCAGGTCTATCTCACCGACGCCCGGGTGATCGCCGGCCTCAACCGCGAGGCCAAGGCCTCCAGGGCCACTCTGAGCCAAGCGGCAGGGCGGGCCATAGCGCGCGGGCTGGCAAAGGCGCCCCAGGCCGATCCCGAGGATCGTTTGTTGCAGATGGAGAGATCCCTCCGCGATCACATGCGGTCGAACTCGCGCGACATGCAGATCGTCCAGGAAGTCCTGATCGAGGTGGCCAAGGCCATGTTCCTGCGCCTGCCGGACGCGGTCGCCGATCAGGATCCGACCGTCCAGGCGGCGGTGGACCGGCGCATCGACCGGCTGCTGGATGCGGCGGCCTCCCGCATCGTCCAGGGCCGCGACCCCCGGCCGGAGCCGGCGTCGCGGTTCGACTCGGAGCCCAGAACGTTCGGCGCGGCCAACTGAGATGCGGGCTCATCCCATCGTCGCCGAGCGCAAGCTGGAGGCCCTGCGGCACGCGCTCGGGGATACCGTGTTGGCGGCCCTGGTCGAGCCCACCGTGGTCGAGATTCTCGCCAATCCCGACGGCCGCATCGTACTCGACGTGCTCGGGTCGGGACGCCGCGATTCCGGCGAGCGGCTGTCGGCCGAGGCCCGCGACCGGACCATCAAGCTGATCGCGGACTACGTCGGCGAGCCCGTGACGCGGGACGATCCGCGTCTGTCGGGCGTCCTGCCCGAGACCGGCGAGCGGTTTCAGGGGGTTTTGCCGCCGGTGTCGTCGGCGCCGGCGTTTTCGATCCGCAAACGCCCGGCAATGATCTGGCGACTGGACGATTATGTCCGTGACGGCGTGATGAGCGAGGGACAGGCGGAGGCGCTGCGCTCCGCCGCCGTTGAGCGCCGGAACATCCTGATCTCCGGCGGGACCGGGTCGGGCAAGACCACCCTGGCCAATGCGGTGCTGGCGGAGCCAGCCTTCGCCGATGATCGCGTCTTCCTGGTCGAGGACACGCCGGAACTGCAATGCTCGGCCTGGGATGTGGTCTCGGTGCTCACGCGCCGATATCCCAAGGTCATCGGCGTGGTCGATCTGGTGCGCGACGCCCTGCGGATGCGGCCGGACCGGATCGTGGTCGGCGAGATGCGCGAAGGGGCGGCGGCCCTGGAGACGCTCAAGAGCTGGAACACCGGCCATCCGGGTGGGCTGTCGACCCTGCACGCCAACTCCGCCGAGGAGGCCCTGCGCCGATTGGAGGATCTCATCGCCGAGGTTTCGAGCACGGTACCCAGACGTGCGATCGGCCAGGCTGTGGACCGGATCGTGCATATCCGGCGCACGCCGGAGGGACGGCGCGTCGAAACTGTGCTCGCGGTCGATGGTATTGACGATGACGACTATCGCTTACGCACACTCGCTTGAGGCGCCGAACAAACGGGGATCGCACCGAGGCAAGGTCCAGAAAACCTCCGCCACTGCTGAATAGCACGCAAGTCACGGCAAGTCGCGGAATGACTTACACCAAGTCACTCCTTAGGGTCAGTTTGAGTTCGCGGTGTGAGTTAATACAAGTCATCTCTAACTCGAAATTGAGTTGTGCAAAAATACTCTTCATCACTGTTGACAACATGTGGATGAGTTTGCTTGCCTTGAGTCGCGGCGCCGGCTGACGCGCCAACAAACAGGAAGCAACCGATGCGTAGAATACTTCTACGCGGCCTTTCGGCCGCGACGGCGACCTGCGGCCTGCTGGTGGCAGGCCAGGCCCTGGCGGGCGGGTCAGGGATGCCCTGGGAAGGGCCGCTGCAGCAGGTGGTGGCGTCCATCACCGGTCCCGTGGTCCAGGCCGCGGCCGTGGTGGCCGTGGTGCTGTTCGGAGCCGGGATCGCCATGAGCGAGAACGGCTCGTCGATGCGGCGCGGGCTAGGCATCATGTTCGGCCTCTCCATCGCCTTCGCCGCCTCGACCTTCTTCCTCGACTTCTTCGGCTTCGCCGGCGGCGTGGAGATCGGGTGATGGGCCAGACCGCACAGATGGCGCTCGACCGTCGACCGGAGGGCTATGAACTGCCGGTGGCCCAGGCTTTGGTCGAGCCGGTGCTGATGGCGGGGATGCCGCGCGACTACGCCATCCTCATGGGCACCATCGCCCTGATGCTGGGCCTGGCGCTGCGCATCTGGTGGCTCGGCCTGCTGTGGTGGGCGGTCGCCCATGCGATCGGTCTCTATGCCGCCCGCACCGACCGGCGCTTCTTCGATGTCCTGCGGCGTCACCTGGCGCTGCCCGGCCATCTGGACGGGTGAGGCGGCCATGCGGTTCCTCGACGAGCATCGCCGTCGACCGGCGGCCTTGGCGGACCATCTGCCTTGGGCGGCGCTCGTCGCCCCCGGCGTGGTGCTGAACAAGGACGGCTCCTTCACCTCGGGCTTCCGGTTCCGGGGGCCGGATCTGGAATCCTCGACCGAGGACGAGCTGATGGCGGTGCGGGCCCGACTCAACAACGCCTTGAAGCGGCTCGGCACCGGCTGGTGCCTGCATGTCGAGGCCAGCCGCCGACCGGCCGCCGCCTATCCCGACGGCGAGATCCAGGTCGAGGCGGCCTGGCTGATCGACGCCGAGCGCCGCGCCCTGTTCGAGGGCGCCGATCCCGCCTTCGAGACCGATTTCCGCGCCGCCCTGACCTGGCTCCCGCCGATAGACGACGCCCGGCGAATGGAGCGCTGGTTGTTCGACGGTCTGGAGAAGGGCGGTCGGGATTGGCGCACGGCGCTCGACACCTTCCGCCGCGAGGCCGGCGGTGTGATGGACCTCCTGACCGACGCCCTGCCGGAAGTGGGCGCCTTGGACGATCAGGCCCTGCTGACCTGGCTGCACGACTGCGTCTCGCCCAAGGCCTTCGCTGTCCGCCCACCGGAGACGCCGATGTTTTTGGACGCCTGGCTGACGGACGCGGGCCTCACCGGCGGCGTGGCTCCTAAGCTCGGGGATCGCTGGCTGAAGGTGGTTTCGGTGCGCGGGCTGCCCTCGACGACGCGCCCTGGATTACTCGATGCCCTTGGATCTCTGCCCTTCGACTATCGCTGGAGCGCGCGGTGGATCGGGCTCGACAAGGCCGAGGCCGAGCGGGAGATCGTCAAGCTGCGGAAGCGCTGGTTCGCCAAGCGGAAGGGCGTCGGCACCCTGCTGCGTGAGGCCATCACCAAGGAGGAGGTGCCGCTTCTCGACACCGACGCCGCCTCCAAGACCGAGGAGTGCGACGGGGCGCTAGAGGCTCTCGGGGGCGAGGCCTGCGCCTTCGGCTATCTGACCCTGACCGTCACGGTGATGGACACGAGCGAGGCGGTCGCCGCCGAGAAGGCCCGCGCGATCGAAGCGGCGCTGAACGCCCAGGGGCTGGTGGCCCGGATCGAGGATTTGAACGCCGTCGAGGCCTGGCTCGGCTCCCTGCCCGGCGAACCCTATGCCGACGTGCGCCGCCCTCTGGTCTCCACCCTGAACCTCGCCGATCTGCTACCGGTGTCGGCGGTTTGGGCCGGGCCGGCGAGGGACGCCAACCTCGACGGTCCGCCTCTGGCCGTGGCGCGGACGACGGGCTCCACCCCGTTCCGCCTGGTGCTTCATGTCGGCGACGTGGGTCACGCCATGGTCGTGGGGCCCACCGGCTCGGGCAAGTCGGCGCTTCTGTCCTTCCTGGCCCTGCAATGGTTACGTTACCCCGGGGCCCGGGTGGTGTTCTTCGACAAGGGCCGTTCGGCCCGGGCCGCGACCCTGGCGGCCGGCGGCCGCTGGCGGGCGCTGGAGGCGGGGACGCCCTTCGCCCTGCAACCTTTGGCGCGGGTCGATCAGGAGCCGGAGCGGGCCTGGGCGGCGGAATGGCTGGCCGAGACCTGCAAACTGGCGGGGCTCGACCCGAGCCCGCGTCTGCGTGAAGAGATCTGGATCGCCCTGGCCGCGCTGGCCGACGCGCCCGTCGCCCAGCGGACGCTGACGGTGTTCTGCGCCCTGGTGCAGGACCGGGCCGTGGCCGCCGCCCTGGAACCCTTGACCCTGAAGGGTCCGCACGGTGCCCTGCTGGACGGAGCCTTCGAAGCGCTGGAGCCGACCCGGTTCGACACCTTTGAACTGGAAAGTCTGATGGCCACGCCCTCGGCCGTGGCCCCGGTGCTCTCGGCCCTGTTCCATCACCTGGAGCGGGAGTTCGACGGCCGGCCGACGATGCTCATCCTCGACGAGGCCTGGCTGTTCCTCGGCGAGACCGCCTTCGCCGCCAAGATCCGCGAATGGCTGAAGACGCTGAGGAAGAAGCGCGTCGCCGTGGTCTTCGCCACCCAGTCGCTGGACGACATCGCCGCCTCGCCGATCGCGGCCAGTCTGATCGAGAGCTGCCTGACCCAGGTCTTCCTGCCCAATCCCCGGGCGCTCGAGCCGTCCTCGGCCGAGCTCTATCGCGGCTTCGGTCTCAATCGTCGGCAGTTGGAGCTGATCGCCTTCGCCACCCCCAAGCGCGCCTACTATTGGCGTCAGCCTCGTGGGCGGCGGCTGTTCGATCTGAAGCTTTCAGGCGTCGGTCTCGCGCTCTGCGGCGCGTCCTCGCCCGAGGATCAGACGCTGATCGACGACGTGCTGGAGCAGCTCGGCCAAACCGATGGCGATGCGACGCCAGCCCCAGCCGCCTTCGCCCGAGAATTCCTCAAAGCCAAGGGAGTGACCCATGTGGACACCATCTTCGATTCAATGGGCTTCGATGCTTTCGATCTGCCCATCGCGGCGGAGTAGGGGGCTTCTGCTCGCCGGTATCGCCGTCACCTTGGCGGCCTGTTCCGAGCCCGAGCCAGCCAAGGCCAATCCGCCGCCCGCGCCGCCGCCGGCCCCGCCCCAAGCCGTGGTGTTTGACCCGCGCAATCATATCGAGAACGCGCTCCAGGCCTCGCGCCAACTCGACAGTCTCGCCAACGAGGCCCGGATGCTGGCGAACCAGGCCCGCGAGCTGGCCGCCTCGCCCTACAGCCATCTGGGCGAGACCACCTCCACCCTGCGCGACATCGGCGAGCTGGCCCGGAATGTCCGGGGCGTCGCGTCGACGGTGACCCAGCTCGAGGACCAGTTCACCGACCTCTATCCGACCGCCGTCGAAGGCCTCGATCCCGCGAATGCGCTTCAGCAGAGCGAACGGCGGACGACGGCGGCCCGTGAAACCGCTCAGGACCTGGCCCGCACCGCCGCCGAACTGGAGCGGCTGAGCCAGGGGCGTGACCGGCGTCTCCAGGGCGCGCTGTCGGCCAGCGAACGAGCGGAAGGCCAGACCGCCGCCATCCAGTCCTCCACCCAGATTCTCGCCGTCCTGGCCGAAGACCTGAGCTCGATGCGCACCATCATGCTCGCCCAGTCGCGGCTGATGGCCGAGGAGACGGCGCGGACAGCAGCCGAGCGCGCCGCCGGGGCCGAGGCCCGCCGTCAGTTCTGGGGCCGGGACGGTGCGACGCCGGCCGCCCCGAGCTTCAACCCGCTTCCGAACGCGCGGAACTGAGGGCGCGACGGTCATGGCGGTTAGCCCGGAGACAACCAATGAGCTGATGGTGGTGTTCTCCAACACCGTCTCGGCCGGCTTCAACGCCCTGCAAGGCGCGGTCAACGGCGTGTTCGGGCTGATGATCGTCCTCGTCGTGGCCCTGACCGCCATCCAGTGGTTGCTGTCTCCCAACAGAGAGATCCTGGCGTCGGGCTTCGGCAAGATTCTGCTGATCGGGTTTTTCGCTTACGTCATCAACGACTGGCACGCCCTGTCCGAGACGCTCTATGCGGGCTTCATCGAACTGGGGCTCACGGCCGGCGGCGGTTCGCTCTCCCAAGGCGAGTTCCTCAACCCCGGCGCCATCCTCCAGCAGGGCTGGGAGATCGTGAAGGCGCTGGGCGAGACCCCGGCGCCGGTCAACAACCCGCTCGACGTAGCCGGCAACCTGACCGACGCCCTGATCCTGGGCCTGGCCATGATCGGCATCATGCTCGCCTTCGGCATCCTGGCGCTGCAGATCATCGTCACCCTGCTGGAGTTCAAGATCGTCACCCTGGGCGGCTTCGTGCTGTTGCCCTTCGGGATCTGGTCCAAGTCCGCCTTCCTGGCCGAACGGCCGCTCGGCTATGTCGTGTCCTCGGGATTGAAGGTGCTGGCCCTCGCCATCGTGGTCTCGGGCGCCCGGACCGTGTTCGATCAGCTCCAGCCCTCCGCCAATCCCGACCTCTACGAAGCCCTGACCATCCTGGTGGCCTCGATGCTGCTGGCCATGCTGGCCATCTTCATTCCCAATCTCGCCTCCGCCCTGGTCACCGGTGGCCCGGCGCTCGGCGCCGGCTCGGCCGTCACCGGCGCGCTGGCCGTTGGCGGAGCGGGGCTGCTCGCCGGCGCGGGGATCGCCGGCGCGGGGGCGGCCGCCGGTGGCGCCGCGTCCAAGGTCGCGGGGTCGGCGCGCGCTGCGGCCGGCGCGGGGGCAGGGCGACCGCCAACCCCGCCCTCAACCCCGCCGCGCCCGTCGAACGACAATCTCTCGCCGTCCGGGGGGGGTTCGCCCACGTCAGGATCTGCGTCCCATCCATGGACCTCGACGCGATCCGCCTCAGGTCCCTCCGGCGTTGCCGAGTCGGCGACCGCCTGGACCGGCGCGCCGCAGAAGGACAGCGCTCCATCCGCCACCGAAGGCGATCCCGGCCAGGCGGCCCCCGCCCGCCCCGCCGCGCAGATCACCGCCGAGGCCGAGGCCGCGCGCCGCGCCTTCCACAAGGCGGCGGGCGCCACCGCAACCTCAGGTCAACCGGCAGGCCGCCCTGCGGCCCGCGCGGCGGCGATGCAGGCGTTCTTTGTGGCCAACCATGGGCGAGGGTTGTTGCCCGCTGGCGAGACCAGCGGGGCGGTGTCGCCCAGCCTTAGATCGGAGGAGTCCTGATCATGCATCCCTTCTTCAAACCCAAGCGCGCCCTGGCGTCCGCACCGGAGAGCACGCCGTATCAGCGCGCCGGCCAGGTCTGGGACGACCGCATGGGTCTGTCGCTGGCCCATGCCCGGAACTGGCGGCGTATCGCCCTGGCCAATCTGGTGCTGGCCGGTTTTCTCGGCGCGGGCTGGTGGGTCCAGGCCGAGCGGGCCGTGGTCAAGCCCTTCGTGGTGGAGGTCTCCGACCTCGGCCAGACCCAGCGTATCACCGCGATCGGCGGTCGCTACGAGCCGACCGAGGCCCAGACGGGGAGGGCGCTGGCCGACTGGATCCGCGATGTGCGGTCCAAGTCGATCGACCCCATCGTCATCCGTCAGAACTGGCTTCGCGCCTATGACCTGGTCACACCCAAAGCCGCCTCCTTCCTGAACAGCTGGGCCCAGGCTCATGACCCCTTCGCCGAGGTCGGACGCGAGGCGATCAATGTCGAGGTGCTCAACGTCGTGCGCCGCACCGAGCGCACCTACGACCTGCAATGGCGCGAGACCCGCTTCGTCAACGGCCAGGCCGCCGGGACCGAACGCTGGCGCGCCCTGATCACCACCACCCTGCAGCCGCCCCGCACCGAGGCGGAGCTGATGAAAAACCCCCTGGGACTGAAAATCGAGGACGTGTCATGGACCCCCGACGCTTCTTGAGTTTGGCCGCCTGCGGCCTCCTCCTCTCGGGCTGCGCCATCCTCCGACCTTTGGCGGGCGGCGGCGGCGAAGCACCGCTGCCGGAGGTGCCGCGGTTAGCCCCGATGCCGGTGAGCCTCCCGGCGGCCCCTGTCCTGCCTTTGAGTCCGACCGAGCGGGCCTATCTCGATGTGGTCGCGGGCGTTGACGCCGGCGTCGATGTCGTGGCTGAGGGCGACGCGGTCGAGGATGAGGCGATTACCGCGGACGCTGTCGCTGCGCGCGATGCACCGCCCACCGATCAGCCGCCGGAACCCGCCCCTCGGCCGCAACCCGTTGTCGGCCCGACCGCCATCGCGGCGGCCAACGCCGAGGCCCGCGCCGCCTCCAGCTCAGACAGTTTTGTGGGCGGGGTGCAGGTATTCTCCTACGACCCGGGCCGGGTCTATGAGGTCTGGACTGCGCCCCTCCGGGTCACGACCCTGACCCTGGCTCCCGGCGAAACCGTCACGTCGAAGGCGGCGGGCGACACGGTGCGCTGGCAGATCGGCGAGGCCAGCTCCGGCTCGGGTTCCAACCAGCGTGCCCATGTGCTGCTCAAGCCCCTCGAACGCGGCCTGGAGACCAACCTCGTCCTGACCACCTCGCAGCGGGTGTATTTCTTGCAGCTAAAGAGCGGCTCGCCGGAGGGCTTCAACGCCGCCGTCGCCTGGGACATCGGTGCCGTCATCCCGCCGGGCGGGGCAGGGGCCTTTGGCGGCGTCGAGGAGCGGGTCGCCGATCCCGTGGCGGTCCCGACGGGTCCTCTGGACGCCCGCTACCGGATCGATCCGCGCGGTCGCGCCCCGCGCTGGACTCCGACGTCGGTGTTCAACGACGGGACGCGCACCTTCATCACTTTCTCGCCCGATCTGCAGGTCGACGAGGCACCGGCCCTGTTCGTCATCGCCCCGGATGGCGAGGCGCAGATGGTCAACTATCGCCAGCAGGGCGCACTGTTCGTCGTCGACCGGGTGTTCGACCGCGCCGAGCTGCGGCTTGGGGACCGTCGGCCGCAGATCGTCCGGCTCCATCGCCTCGGCAGCGCCGATCGCATCGGTCGCACCGACCGCGTCGCGGGAGGCCGCTCATGACCGACCCCATTCATCCAGATGCGCCTCTGCCCAAGGCGCCGCCGCCGGGCCTGTCGACGCGGGCCCCGCGACCGACGACCGTGCGCCTGCGCAAATCCGTCGTCCAGATCGTGGTGATCGGTGCCGCCGCGCTCCTGTCCGGCTCCCTGGCCTGGGCCTTCGTGGTTCAGCCCGAACTCCGGGCCAATGCGCGGGAGCGGGTGGAGGAGGGACGGCTCGACGAGGCGCGCGGCACGGTCCGCCCCGCCGATGTGGTGACCGAACAGCCGTCCAGCTACGATCGTCTGACCCCGGGCGATCAGCTGCCCGAGCCCCGCACGCGGTCGGATGAGTCCGAGCCGGCTGTGGCTGCCACGCGCGCCACGGACCGGGTGAGGTCGCCCGACTACGGTTACGCTGGCGCCGCCGCGCCTGCCGCCCCTCGCGGCCGCAGCGTGGCCCAGGAGGCGGCAGGCTCGGGTCTGTTCTTCGGCGGCGGACCGGGCGCGCAGTCAGGGGGCGGCGCCGCGCCGGCCGGTGGCGCGTCGTCGGCTGGCCCGGGTCTGGACTATGGCGCGGTCTACAACGGCCACGCCCTGATGAGCCCCTTGTCGCCCTTCGAGCTGAAGGCGGGAGCCATCGTGCCGGCCACGCTCCTCACCGGGATCGATACGTCGCGCACCGGGCCGGTTGTCGCCACCGTGACTCAGAACGTCTTCGACACCGTCAGCGGCAGGCATCTGCTGTTGCCGCAGGGCACCCGTCTGATCGGTCGCCACGACGGGGAGAGCAGCTACGGCGACCGCAGGGCCTTCCTGACCTGGGAGCGGCTGATCTTGCCCAATGGCAAGAGCCTGATCCTGACCGAGGAGCCCGGGGTCGACGCCCAAGGCGCCGTCGGGGTCCAGGGCCGGGTCGACCGGCGGCTGTTCCCCCTGGCGGTCGCCACCCTGTTCGCCGGGGCGATCACCACCCTGGGCCAGATCGCCCGCGACGACGATGACGGCGGCGGCGGCCTGCTCGGCGACGTCGGCGACGCCACGGCCATCGAGGGCGCGCGCGTCGGCGGCAGTCTGATCGACCGCGAGCTCCAGGTCAGCCCGTCCATCCGTCTGCGCGCCGGCGCACCGGTGCGGGTGCTGATCACCCGCGATCTCATCCTGGAGCCCTATCGGCCATGATGCTCTTCTTGCAGTACCGACAATGGGCCGCCTGGACGCTCGTCCCGGTCGCCGGATTGGCCTTGATGGCGGCGTCCGCCAACCGCGCTCCCGACCTGGCGCTCGTGAATGAGAGCCCGAGCCTGCCCGAGGGCCTTTATGTCAGACAGACCGGGGCTTCGATCGCGTCCGGCAGCGTGGTCGCCATCGGCCAGCCCCCCAGCATCCGGCCCTACCTGGCCAGCCTCGGCATGCCGGCCGAGGTGAAGCTGATAAAGCGCGTCGCGGCCGTCGGCGGCGACCGTGTCTGCGCAGAAGACGGCGCGGTTCAAACGCCATTGAGGGTCTCGCCCGTCCTTGAGCATGACCGGCGCGGCGTCGCGCTGCCGGTTTGGCGCGGCTGCCGGACGCTCTCACCCGATGAACTGTTCCTGCTCGGCGACACGCCGGGGAGTTTCGACAGCCGCTATTTCGGTCCGGTCCGCCGGGCCGAGGTCGACGGCGTCTACAAGGAGACCCTGACATGGTGAGACGGACCCTCATCACCCTCGCGGCTCTGCTCAGCGCCAGCACGGCCTCGGCCCAGACCGTCGACTGGCGCGCGGCCGGCGGCGATCTGTTCGCGGCGGTCGACACGTCCGAACCCGTCGCCGGGCCTTCGGCGGACGAACCACTCGACGTCCCGCGTCTGGCTCCCCTCAGCCAGCCGTTCATGGCCGCCATTGCGACGGCGGCGGAGCGGCACGGGCTGGATCCCAAGCTGCTGCATGCGCTGGTCGTGGTCGAAAGCGCCTATCGCAACGAGGCCTGTTCCCCGGTCGGGGCCTGCGGCCTCGCCCAGCTCATGCCCGGAACCGCCGCCGAGCTCGGTGTGCACGACCGCTTCGATCCGGCCGAGAATCTGTCCGGCGGCGCGGCCTATCTGGCGCGGCAGATGCTCCGGTTTGGCGATCTCCGCTTGGCTCTTGCCGCCTACAATGCCGGGCCCAGCCGCGTCGCACGGCTGGGCCGCATCCCCGATATCCGCGAGACCCAGGAGTACGTTGTGAGCGTCGTGGACTGCTACCTTGCTCTGGCCGCCGGTCGTGGTGTGCGCAGTTCGCGGGAATGCCGCACGGGAGCCGCGCGATGACCCCCAATCAGCATGATGCGGAAAGTGCCGTCGAGCGGGATGACGATCTGCTCACCCGCAACCAGGCCTCCGAGTTCCTCCAGCGGTTCGGCATCCGCATGAAGCCGACCACCCTGGCGCGGGCCTGGTCGGTCGGCAACGGACCGCCGTGCCGCCACATACGCGGCAAGCCCCTCTATCCGCGCGGCGTGCTGCGCGGCTGGGCCGAGGCTCAGGACTCCGGATTGCGGCGGGCGTCGTGGGAGCGGCCAGCGGGTGCAAGGCGGGCCCCATGACGCGAGCGCACGAGGGCGTACGGCTTGACCTTCAAGCCCCTTCGATCCTGACACCGCTTCCGGCGCAGTCGGCGAATGCCTGTCCGCTTGGGATCAGAGCGGCCTCGCGGATTCCGGAAAGGAGCGTGTCATGCCTTTCCGGCTGAACGGCGCGGCCGTCGAAAGCGGCGGACCCGAGGACCGTCTGCTGCCCTGGGACCGCGTCCAGGACATGGCCGGGATCAGCCGGACCACGGCCTGGAGGATGCAGCGGAGCGGAGCCTTTCCCACGCCGGTCGTGGTGTCGCCGGGGCGCGTCGCGTGGTGGGAAAGCGAGCTGACAGCCTGGAAGGGCGCGCGTGGCAATGTCGCGTCGCTTCAGCCGCCGACGCGACCGCGCCTGCCGGGTATGCCGCGGAGGGCCCCAATCCGGACTCCACAGGTGGCGGCTCCACCGCCGCCTGTGGTGCAGCCGGATCTGCTGATCGAGCCGGAAGCACCGCTGGAGAAACCGACCAGGACGCGACGGAGATCCGGGCGACTGAACGCCGATCAAATCGATTTCGGGTTCTGATCGGGTCGATCACGACGTGACTAAGACTTTGGGTAGGCTGGCTAGCGAATTTATGGTCACGAGCGATCTCTCAGCAGCGCTCATTGCGGACTTTTGGGTTTAAGGGTTGTCGGACGCAAGGGAGCGTCTCTCGCACGACCTTGCGTCCCATCTGTCCTAGTCCGACAATTCACCGCCGTTGCTAGGCCCCGGCGGTTCGTTCGGGACTATAGCCGCGAAACTGCGGTCACGTTATCGCAACGGCGACGATGGCGGGGCGAGCGCAACGGCCGGCTCTTGGCCAAAGCCGTTGATCCAGGCCTCCAGCTCGGCCCAGTCGTTCTTGCCGGCGAGCTCCAAGCCAATGTTCGCGAGGAGGTCCAGATGCGATGCCGAAACCGCGCCGACCCGGCTAGCGGCCATGCACATCGTCATGACCGCCTGCTGGGTTCGACCCTCGGCGCACAGGTCGAGCGCACGACGCTTTGCCGTCTCCATATCCTCGGCGCCGTCGGCGGCCGCGGCGGTCGTATTCTCCCCGGCTGCGGGTAATCCCACAGGAACGCCGGTGAGATGCCCGGCCCACTTGACCAGTGCCTCCCGCTTTTCCGGGACATAGGTATAGCGGTCGTAGACGGCGGTGACCGCCGCGCCGTCCTTGGGCGTGTGGCCCAGAACGAGGCCCACGATGAAGCGGGTCACGCCATAACGCCCCGTCAAGGTCGTCGCCCCGGTCCGGCGGACGTCGTGAGGGGATCGCAGCGGCAGCTTCCTGCGCTCGAAGATGCGTGAAAAGGTGCGCGTGATGGCCTGCTCGTCAATGCATTGCTCGGCGACGCGGGGGGAGGGGAAGACGAAAGGGCTGGCGGGATCGAGCGCGAAGGCCTCCGTGAGCACGTTCAGAGCCTGCGGGCTCAACGGCACGACGTGCTGGTGGTTCGCCTTGGCGCGCTCGGCCGGAATAACCCAGAGCCCAGCGTCCAGGTCGAACTCTGCCTTTCGGGCCCCCGCGACCTCGTTGCGACGAGTAAGGGTGAGCATTAGCAGCTGAATGGCTAGCGCCATCACCGGCTCCGGCCGGGCCGCGAGCCCGATGTTCAGATAGCCAGGCGGGCGAGGCTGAGCGCCGTCTAACGCGATGTCCCAGACGAGCTTCAGGCCAGCATCATCGAGCAGCCGGTCGCGCGAGACGAGAGCCAGGGGACGCGCTAGCCCCACGACAGGATTGGCGTCGATCAGTTCCTCCTGAACACAGTAGGCCATGACGCTGTGCAGGAGACCGCCGATGGAGGCCGCGCTGGCGGCCGAGAGGCGCCGCTGGGTCACGAGTGAGCGCATGAACGTCTTGACCTCGGCCCGCTTCAGTTCGCGCGGCGCCGTCGGGCCGAGGGACGCCGAGATGTGGCGTTTCCAGAGGTGTCGTTCGTTGGCGATCGTCCGGGGGCGCTTGGGCCGTCGACGGCCCCCGTGAAGACCCAGTTCGGCCGCCGCCCAGTAAATCTCCGCCACTTCGTCCAGCGTCCCTTGCGGCGGCGCTGGACGCTGCGCGGCGATGCGCTCTGCGACGGGATCAACGCCCTTGAGGACGTCCAGCCTGAGCGCCGTCGCCTTTTCTCGCGCATCGGCGAGAGAGACCGCAGGATAGTCGCCCAAGATCGTGCGCCGCCGGGGCCCGCCCCCAACGGCGTACCGCACCTCGAACTGGGTCAGACCTGACGGCCAGACGCGCACGCTCAGACCGCGCGCCCCCGAGACACGACGTTCGTATCTCTGGTCGAGCGGCTTGAGACCCGCGAGCTGACGATCGGTCGTGATGACGAGGCTGGGCATCGGGGAGCTGTCCTGTAAATCCGACGCAGCCAGCTTACCATAAAGGGGGGCAATAGGGGGGCAGTTTGTGCACGTTTCGCTGCAAAGCGCCGCAAAAGCGTGATCGGGCCGCACGGATAACTATCAGTAACTTAGGTCCACTTTGACATGTAATGAAACTGGCTGAAAAGCTATCTGGGTCGCTTTACACCGAGAGGGTCGGCGGTTCGAACCCGTCGCCGCCTACCACTCCGTCGTTCGCGGTTATCCGCCGTAGCCCCGACCGCCCCCGCCGAAGCCGCCGCGAGACACGACCGTCGTGCGGCTTTGCACGCGGCTGGGCGCCTGACGCGCGACGGGGAAGTCGTTGCGGTTGGCATAGGCGCGACCGGTCCGGTAGTCGCGAGCCAGATAGCCGCCGCCATAGCCGTTCGAGAACTGCCCATTGCGGTCCCGGTACAGCGGGCCGCCCCCGCGATAGCCGCCGTTCAGAAGCTGGCCGATGATGAAGCCGGTCGCCAGCGGACCGAAGAAGGAGCCGCCGCCGTTGTTCAGGGGACGGCATTGCTCGGGGCCCCATTCGCCCTCGCACTCGGCCTGGGTGGCGTAGCGCGGTCCGCTCGTCTCGGCCAGGCGCTGGGCTTCGGCATAGGCGGCGTCGCAGGCGGTGTCCTCGATGTCGTTGGCGGCCTTGCACTCGGTCAGGGAGGTGTAGGCCAGGGCCGGATCGGCGGCCGGGGCGGGGCCAGCGAGCTGGGGCGAACCGCAGGCGGCCATCGAGAAGCTGACGGTCGCCATCAGGCTGGAGACCTGCAGCGTTCGCGACCGCTTCATGCGGCGCATCGTCGTGGTTTGAGGCAGGGTGGGCTCTGTCATCGGATCAGGCCGTCATGCAGGCGGCGTTCAGCAGGCCGACGCCGATCGAGATGGAGGCCAGATACACGCCTGCGGCCAGTTCGCCCGCCTCGATCCGCGCCGCCAGCGCCTTGTAGAGCACCCGGCTGACCACCAGGAAGGCCAGGATCTGGATGATGCCCGCCAACAGGGCCCAGGCGGCGAACTCCGGCAGGCTGACGGTCTGCGACAGAGCCGAGGCCAGCGGCAGGACATAGCCGATCAGGGCCCCGCCGAGGGCCACGGCGGCGGCGGTGTTGCCCTGTCGGATCAGCTCGCGCTCATGATACGGCGTGATGATCTGGTAGACGAACTTGAACGCCGAAAAGAAGGCGATCGCGGCGACGAAGGCGATCAGGAAGGCCGTCGCCCCCGCCTGGAATGCGAACCAGTCGAACATCTAGAAAACCTCTCTTGCGCGCTCAGGCACGGAACTCGGCCATGTCCAGGGGGATGCCGAGCATGATTTCGTGGGTGACCTCGCCGCCCTCGGGCTCCTGCTCGATGGCCAGCATCAGCTCGCGGCCCGCCGCCAGATCACGGGCGTACAGCATGCAGGTCTGGAAGATCTTCGCATAGGGCTCGGTCGCGACGCGGTCGGTATAGACGGTCTCCCACAGGGTGACCGGCGGCTGGCTGGCGTCGCTCTCGGCGAACCAGAAGCGGGGATAGTCCGGCAGGTTCTCGGCCGCGCCGTGGAACACGGGGGCCGACAGCCGGTCGCGCCAGGCCCCGCGCGCCCGGTCGTTGGGGGGATAGGCCGACGACCACGGGGTGAACAGGGTGAAGTCATAGGCGGCCAGGCCCTCGGCGTCGTCGCTCATGGCCTGCAGCATGATGTGGTCGTCGGTATAGAAGCGGTGGACGAAGGGGCCGTCGTCAAGGTGGATCACGCTCTGGGCCGTGATCTCCAGCGCGTCGCGGTCCAGGGTGAAGTGGGTCTCGTCGCCCAGCCGCCGCCAGGCCAGGGGGTCGAGCGCCACGGTCCGGCCGACGGTGATGTTGCGCACGATCGCCAGGCTGGGCACCGCCTGCGCCTTGTCCCCCGATCCGAACAGCCTCTTGAACATCGATCCTCTGGCGACAGTCGAAGACGCACCCTAGCTCAGGCCTCGCCTTCCTGTTAGGCGTAACATGAAACATGCGTGAGCCAGCCCCTTTTTCTTCCTCGCCGGCCAACGATCGCATCCGTGCGTGGCGTCGGGCCCGTCGTGAAGCGGGAATGATCAAACTGGAACTCTGGGTTCCGCGCGCCGCTCGCGACGACGTCAAGGCCGCCGTGCGGGCCATCGTCGTGGACTCCACCCGTGGGCCCAACATCCCTCGCCGCCCTCGCCCCCTGTCCGACCTCACTGGAGCAAGCCCCCACATGGACGCCGTGATCGAAACCTCCTGGACCGTGCCGACCATCAAGGCCGCGCTGGACGCCTCCGAACTGGTCCGTGAGGGCGAAATGACGCTGCGGGTGCTGGAGGGGGCAGAGCCGGTGCTGCTGGCCACCATGCACGAGTACGGCGACCTGCCGATCTACCTCAGCGTCGGCGGGGCCCAGATCGTCTGTTCGGTGCTGTTATGGCCCGTGGCCGAACAGGCCGACCGGCACGCCTTCAACGAGTTCCTGCTGAAGGCCCAGCGCGTCGTGCCCCTGTCGAACTTCGCCATCACCTCGGTGAACGGCGAGGACATCTATGAGCTTATGGGCGAGCTGGCGTGCAAGACGACGCTCCAGACCATTCTCATCGAGCTGCGCACCCTGGCCGAGAACGCCATCGATGCGACCACCCTGCGCGACACCTTCGGCGCTCAAGCCGCCGCCTGATCCGGGAGAGACCGTATGTCCATGCTCGCCAAATTGTCCGCCCTGTTCCGCGGCACCGCCCATGACGCCGGCCAGGCCGTCGTCGACGCCAATGCGCTGAAGATCCTGGATCAGGAAATCCGCGACGCCGACACCGCCCAGGGCAAGGCCCGCGACGATCTCGCCGGCCTGGTCGCGCGCCGCCGCATGGCCGAAAACGAGATGAAGAGCTTCGGCGAGCAGATCGCCAAATACGAAAGCTCGGCCCGGGCCGCCATGTCCCAGGGCAAGGCCGACCTGGCCCGAGAGGTCGCCGGCCGCATCGCCGAGCTGGAGACCGAGATCGGCACGCGCGGACCCTTGATCGAGGGCATGAAGGAGGCCGAGGCCCGGCTGCGTCAGGCCATCGCCCAGACCGACCAGAAGATCGAGACGCTGCGGCGCGAGATCGACATCGTGAAGGTCAACGATTCCGTCCAGAAGGCCCAGACCTCGGTCGCGCTCCAGTCCCAGGGGGCCCATTCGCGCATCGGTTCTGCCGCCGAGAGCCTGCAGCGGATCAAGCAGCGCCAGGCGGTACAGGAAGAACGCCTGCGCGTGGGCCAGGAGCTGGAGGACCGCCGGTCGGGCGCCGATCTGGACGCCAAGCTGCGCGACGCCGGCATCCTGCCCGGCCATGCCTCGGCCGATGACGTCCTGGCGCGGCTGACGGCGCAGGACGTCAAGGTGGTGACGCCGATGATCGGCCAGTCGGTTCCGGCGTCCAAGGACCCGGCCTGAGGTCATGGAACGCCTCAGCCTGACGCCCCGGCCCGACTGGCCCGCCCGGGCCGAGGCCGTGGGCTTCGTCTGGCACCATGACGACGGCAAGACCTATTGGGACGAGAGCGTCGCCTATGCCTTCACCCTCGCGCAGATCGAGGACGGCATCGAAGCGCCGACCGCGGAACTGCACGGTCTGTGCCTCGATCTGGTGGACGAGGTCGTGGGGTCGGACCGGCTCATGGCCCAGCTCGAAATCCCGGAACCGCTGAGGGACTATGTCGCCGACAGCTGGCGACGCGGGGACCCTTCGCTCTATGGGCGCTTCGATTTCGCCTATGACGGCACGGGGCCGGCGAAGCTGTATGAATACAACGCCGACACCCCGACCAGCGTGTTCGAGACGGCGGTGTTTCAGTGGCTGTGGCTCGAGGACCAGATCGCGGCCGGGGTCCTGCCGGCCGATGCCGACCAGTTCAACAGCCTGCACGAGGCGCTGGTCCAGCGGTTCAGGGAGATCTTTCCGGATGGCGGCTTCGTCCACTTCACCTCGGATCCCGACTTTGTCGAGGATCGGCAGACGGTGCGGTTTCTGGAGGACCTCGCCCGACAGGCGGGGCTGGACCCCCGGTTCGTCGCGCTGGGCGAGATCGGTCTGAACGCGGACGGCCGCTTCGTCGATGACGAGAACTGGCTGATCCAGGCGATGTTCAAACTCTATCCGTGGGAGCAGATGCTGCGCGACGATTATGCGCGCCCGCTGCCGCACGCCGACGTCACGGTGCTGGAGCCCGCCTGGAAGGCGATCCTGTCCAATAAGGGGCTGCTGCCACTTCTGTGGGAGCGTCATCCGGGCCACCCGAACCTGTTGCCGTCCTTCTTCGAGACGGATGAGGGCCAGACGGCTCTGGGCGCGAACTATGTCCGTAAGCCCCTGTTCTCGCGCGAGGGTGCCAACATCTCGATCGTCGAGGGACCTAATCGCGAGGAGGGCGAGGATGGGGGATACGGCGGGGGCCGCCATATCCGCCAGGCGCTTCACACCCCGCCCAGGTTCGACGGCCAGCACGTCATCGTCGGATCATGGGTGGTCGGCGACGCCCCGGCTGGCATCGCTCTGCGCGAGGATCCGGGACGGATCACCCGCAACACCTCGCGCTTCGTTCCGCACTTCATCCGGGACTGATCGAGGCCCAGGCGGGATAGCGTCGGGCCCAGCGATCCTCAGAGCGGCGGCAACGATCGCCGTGACCAGCCGGAATAGGTAAGGGCGGGGTCGGACGGCATGCGGGCAAAGGCATGGGTCTCGAGCCCCGAGGTGCTTCGCAAGGTCAGGCGAATCGCGCTGTCGGTGTCCGCATCGGCCCGCCCGAGGCGGAACCGCCAGGCGAACGGCGGCATAGGCGAGGCCGGAAACATCGGCTGAACATCGGGACGGTCGTCCATCGCCTCGGCCATGCGAACGGGGCGGTCGTCGACGTGAACCGCCAGCGCCAGCGTCTGGCCAGGAGTCCGCTCGATGGCCCAGCCGGAGAACTCGACCGAGCCATCGGTCAACAGGGTCGCCCGCTCGAAGCCGCCCATCGGCGGGCTCGCGACCGACAGGTCGGACAGATCGCGGTCGGACCCGCCGACGACATACAGGGCCTGGTTCTCGTACAGCCCCTTGTGGAACACCCGCCACGAAGGCGACGCCTCGGGGCCAACATCGCCGATGGCCTCGGCGACGAAGGCCTCGGTGACATAGGTCATGCCGTAGATGGCCGGGTCCAGACTGCCGCTTTCGCTCCACGGAAAGAAGCGGATGCCGCTCTCGTCCATCGCCTCTGCCGAGGGCAGGATCGACTGGTCGTGGACGCTGAAGGCCAGCACGCCGCCGGGCGTCAGCATGCCGTGCAGCCGCGCCAGCCAGGCCCGGAACAGGTCGGCCGGCAGATGCGAGAACAGCGATCCGACGAAGATGACGTCGTGCTTTCCGTCGTGCGCGAGGGCCGCCGGATCGGGCACGGAGGCGAAGCCGTTGACCCCGAAGTTGCGGACCTGCCAGTCGATCGCCTCGGCATAGATGTCCGACACCCAGATCCGCTCGGCCGGCATGCGTTGCAGCAGGGCGCGCGTCAGACGGCCGTATCCAGAAGCGAAATCCAGAAGGCTCCCGACCTCATTGAACCCGCCGAAGCTCTGGTCGACGATCTGCCGCAGCGCCTCGTAGTGGCGCATCGTCGCCTCGACGAATTTGAACGCGCCGATCCCCCGGTCCCCCTCGAAATTGGGCAGCAGGGCCTTGAAGAACATCTCGTCCTCGGCCGGCTGGGCCACGGCGAGAAATGCCGAAGGGTCGAAGCCCGACAGCCGCAGGTAGTCGTCAGCCCAGGCGCGATAGACCGGGTCGATCCGGTCGAAGTCCAGCGGCGCGGTCATGCTCAAGCGCCGAGAAGGCGCGCGGCCTGGGGCGCGAAATAGGTCAGAACGCCCGCGCAGCCTGCTCGCTTGAAGCCGTGCAGCGTCTCCAGAATGGCGCGGTCCTCGTCCAGCCAGCCGTTGGCGATCGAGGCCTTCATCATCGCGTACTCGCCCGACACCTGATAGGCCAGCGTCGGCACCTTGAACGTCTCGGAGACGCGCCGGACGATGTCGAGATAGGGCATCCCCGGCTTGACCATCACCATGTCCGCGCCCTCGGCGATGTCCATGGCGACCTCGCGCAGCGCCTCGTCGGTGTTGGCGTAGTCCATCTGATAGGTCTTCTTGTCGCCGCTCAGTTGCCTGGCCGAGCCGACGGCGTCGCGATAGGGCCCGTAGAAGGCCGAGGCGTATTTGGCGGCGTAGGACAGGATCAGCGTGTCCTGGAAGCCGTTGGCCTCCAGCGCCTCGCGGATGGCCTGGACGCGGCCGTCCATCATGTCCGAGGGGGCCACCACATTGGCCCCGGCGTGGGCATGGATGAAGGCCTGTTCGGCCAGGCGTTCCAGCGTCGGATCGTTGACGATACGGCCATCCTGCAGCACGCCATCGTGGCCGTGGTCGGTGTAACAGTCCAGCGCCACGTCGGTCATGACGCCGATGTCGGGCACGGCGTCCTTGATGGCCCGGATGCACTCCGGGACCAGGCCGTCGGGATCGGTGGCGCCGGTGCCGACCGTGTCCTTCATGGACGGATCGACGTTGGGGAACAGGCCGACCATTGGAATGCCCAGGCCGTGCGCCTCCTTCGCCGCCTCGGCCGCGGCTTTCGGTGACAGGCGGAACACGCCGGGCATGGACGGCACCGGCACCCGGTCCTCGGCTCCGTCGTGCACGATCAGCGGCCAGATCAGGTCCGAGGGGCTCAACGTCGTCTCTGCCACCATGCGCCGAACCCAGGGGCTGGACCTCAGCCGGCGAGGACGGGCGAGGGGATAGGGGGCGGGGGCGAAGGGTGCGGTCATGACGTCCGCTATACCGCAGGCTTCACGTCGGTGTGAACGAAGTCGTCGCCCTTGAAGAGCAATGGCAGCCCGGTGGCCTTGGCCAGGGCATAGGAGAAGCAATCGCCCATGTTCAGCCCGGCGCGATGGCGGCCCTTGCCGTACCGGCGAAAGGCGTCGAGGGCGAGGCTGGCGTGTCGAGCGTCGAAGGGGACGATCCAGATGTCGGATGACGCGATGAGGTCGTCTAGCTCTGCTATCCCCTGTTCCTGCTGGCGGCCGAGGATGACCATCGAGGTCTCCAGAAGGGTCGTCGCACTCACCAACCGTGTCGAAGCCCGAGCGATGGCGTGTCGGAAAGGAACGTGCTCTGCCTCGAACTGCAGGATGGCAAGGAGCGCTGAGCTGTCGACGATCATCAGGTGGGCAAGCCATTTTCATCGTAGCCGATGATCTCGTCCGGGGTCCGGTCGTCGAGGATCGGCAAGGCAGAGAACCGCTTTGCGATCTCCTCGATGCGCATTTCGAGATCGGCCGGTCGGCCGCGCTTCACTTCCTCGCGCATCAGCCGTTCGCTGAGAGAGGTTCGTACCGCTTCCGTCAGGCTTTCGCCGGTCAGCTTGGCGATCCGACGCGCCAGCGCATCAGTCTCGGGATCTTTCAGGCTGAGCGCCATAGCCATACCCTTTCTAGAAACAGGGCCTGAATATAGAACAGGTGGTTGCAAGCGGCAACGCGGCCGCTCCCCATCGCCGGGGGATCGGTCTAGACACCGCGCCAGACGACAGGAGACCCCATGGATTTCGCCCTCACCGACGACCAGCGCGCCATTCAGGACGCGGCGCGCGCCTTCGCCGACGCCGAGCTCGCGCCCCATTCCGCCGAGTGGGACGAGACCAAGCATTTCCCGGTCGACGTCATGCGCCGCGCCGCCGAGACCGGTTTCGCTGCCATCTATGCGGGCGAGGAGCACGGCGGCATGGCTCTGGGCCGGGTCGAGGCGGCGGTGATCTTCGAGGAGCTGTCGCGCGGCGACGTCTCGACCGCCGCCTTCATCTCGATCCACAACATGGCGACCTGGATGATCGACCGCTTCGGGTCGGACGATCTGCGCGGGCGGTATGTGCCGCGGCTGGCGACGATGGAACTGATCGCGTCGTACTGCCTGACCGAGCCGGGCTCGGGCTCCGATGCGGCGGCGATGCGGACCTCGGCGACCCGCGACGGCGATCACTTCGTGCTGAACGGGTCCAAGGCCTTCATCTCCGGCGCGGGGACCAGCGACGTCTATGTCGTGATGGCGCGAACAGGCGAAGCGGGCCCCAAGGGCATCTCGGCCTTCGTGGTCGAGAAGGACACGGCGGGCCTCAGCTTTGGAGCCCAGGAGAAAAAGATGGGCTGGAACAGCCAGCCCACGGCGGTCGTGTCGTTCGACGATTGCCGCGTGCCGGCCGCCAATCTGCTAGGCAAGGAGGGTGACGGCTTCCGCTATGCGATGATGGGGCTGGACGGCGGGCGGCTGAACATCGCGGCCTGTTCGCTGGGCGGGGCGCGGCTGGCGCTGGAGACGGCGCAGGCCTATGTCGCGACGCGAAAACAGTTCGGCAAGTCTCTGGATCAGTTCCAGAACATCCAGTTCAAGCTGGCGGATATGGCGACCCAGCTGGAGGCGGCGCGGCTGATGGTTATGCGTGGGGCCTGGGCCATCGACACGAGCCATCCGGAGAAGACCAAATGGTGCGCCATGGCCAAGCGGCTGGCCACCGACGCCTGCTTCCAGATCGCCGACGAGGCTCTACAGTTGCACGGCGGCTACGGCTATCTGAAGGACTATCCGCTGGAGCGCATCGTCCGTGACCTGCGTGTCCACCGCATCCTGGAAGGCACCAACGAGATCATGCGGGTCATCACGGCGCGGGAGATGATGCGGCAATAGGGCAGGGCGGCCCTCGACGCCGGGGGCCGACCGGCTATAAGTCCGCCCACACCGACCCAAAGACCGAGACCGCCCATGTTCGCCCGCATCTATCGCCCCGCCAAGACCGCCATGCAGTCCGGCAAGGCCAAGACCAAGGACTGGCGTCTGGAGTTCGAGCCGGCCTCGGCGCGGACCATCGACCCCCTGATGGGCTGGACGTCCTCGTCGGACATGAACGGTCAGGTGCGGCTGTCCTTCGAGACCAAGGAGGAGGCCGTCGCCTATGCCGAGCGTCACGGCATCGCTTTCCGCCTGCACGAGCCGCAGGAGCCGCCGGTGATCCTCAAGGCCTACGCAGACAACTTCGCCACCAACCGCAAGCAGCCCTGGACGCATTAATCTGTTAGGGCGGCTACCGCTCGCGACGCGGTCGCTCTCTGCTTGAGCCGCAGGGGCGTTTGCGGCTAACGCTCACGCGCTGTCCGCGCCCATAGCTCAACCGGATAGAGCACCCGCCTTCTAAGCGGACGGTTGCAGGTTCGAGTCCTGCTGGGCGCGCCAGGCCGCGAACGTCGCGACGTCGCTTGGCGATCATAGGGTTCTCGCGATAGCTTCACCGTAAAACTGTTGGAGTCGGCGCATGAGCTTGACCGAATCGCCTCGTCCCGCCCGCAGTCGGCTCCTACTCGTCGTACTCGTGATCGAGACGGTCGCCGCCGTTCTGGCCGTGCTGCCGGCGCTCGGCATGGCGGTCATGTCTCCGATGGCCGTGGCGCAGGGGAACATCCTCTGGGTCTCGGCCTTCGTGATTGTGGCCGTGACCTTCCCGCTCGTCATCGTCGGGGGACCGGTACTGGGGTGGATGGCCTGGGGAGAGAGGCGGGACCGCCGAGCCTGGACGGCCGTCGCGGCGCCCTTCGCCTGGCTGGGTCTGTTCGCGGCCTTGTTCGCCGCTTCGGGCATGTCGATCTAGACGGACCGCAGCGCCTTCAGTCCGTCGGCCAGATCAGCGATCAGGTCGGCGGGCTCCTCCAGCCCGACGTGCAGGCGCAGCAGCGGGCCCTCCAGCGCGGGCGGCGAGCGGCGGAACGCCAACTGAGGCGTCTCATGCGTGGCCAGGCTCTCGAACCCGCCCCATGAATAGCCGAGGCCGAACAGGGTCAGGGCCTCGAGGAAGGCCTCGGCCCCGGCTGCGTCACCGCCGCGCATGACCACGCCGAGGATCGAGGCCGCACCGGAATAGTCGCGGGCCCACAGGGCGTGGCCGGGATCACCGGGCAGGGCAGGGTGCAGCACCCGGGCCACCTCCGGGCGGCCGGCCAGCCACACGGCGACCTTGAGCGCCGACCGCGCCTGTTCGGCGTAGCGCAGAGGCAGCGTCCGGAATCCCCGTAGCGCCAGCCAGGCGTCGTCAGGCGAGACGCACAGGCCCAGGTCCTCGATCGTGTCCGCCAGCCGCCTGGACACCGCAGGGTCCGAGGCGCAGATCGAGCCCAGCAGCAGGTCCGAATGGCCGCCGGCGTATTTGGTCAGGGCCTGCGTACTGACGTCGACGCCATGGCCCAGCGGCTTGAACGCCAGACCCGCAGCCCAGGTGTTGTCCATGACGGTGACGACCCCCCGTGCCCGAGCGGCGGTGGCCAGGGCAGGGACGTCGATCATCTCGAACGTCAGCGAGGCGGGCGATTCCATCAGGATCAGCCTGGTCCGCTCGGTCGCCGTCGCCATGATCTGTTCGACCGTGGCGTCGGGCGCGTGAAACCGTGTCGCCACCCCACGCGCCGCCAGATGGCGCGTCAGGAAGCGTCGCACCGGGCCATAGAGGGCGTCGGTCGTCAGCACCTCGTCGCCCGGTCGCGTCAGGGCCAGGATCGGCACCGTGACGGCGGACAGCCCCGACGGCGTCAGCCAGCAGTTCTCGGCATCCTCCAGATCGGCGACGGCCGCCCGCAGCGCCGCCTGCGAGGCCGTGCCCTCGATCCCGTAGACGGGGCCGAGGCTGTCGTCGCGCATGTCGCCGATCCGGTCGGAAAGCAGGGTCGAGGCGCGCTCGATCGGCGGATTGACCGGGCGGCGGCCGCCACCGCGCCGGGTGGCGGCGGCGATCAGGCGGGTCCGGTCGGAAAGGCGGTCCATCTGGCGCTCCACGGGTTGCGATCCGTCGCTCAAAGGCCTCTATAGCCACCGGGACGCGAAGGGACGACGCGAGTCGTCGCAAACCGTGACGCGGGACGGATCATGGGTGTGAGTTCAGGCCGGATTTCGCTGTGGACGGCGTCGCTCGCCGCCATCGTCGCCCTGGCCGCCTGCGGGCGCGACGCCGAACCCGAGGTGCCGGTCGAGACCGAGGGGCCGGCGCGGACCGCCGCTTCCGTCGAGACCGTGGAGAGCCCGACGCTGCAGGCCATCAAGCGGCGCGGACGCCTGAACTGCGGCGTGCATCAGGGTCTGGTCGGCTTCGCCTACACCGACAATCGTGGCGAGTGGCGGGGCTTCGACGCCGACTTTTGCCGGGGCCTGGCGGCCGCGATCCTCGGCGACGCCGACGCTGTGCGCTTCGTGCCCCTGACCGCCGAGAACCGGTTTCAGGCCCTGGCCGACGACCGTATCGACGTGCTGTGGCGCAACACCTCCTGGACCATGGAGCGCGACACGGGTGGACAACTGGCCTTCGCCGGCGTGAACTACTACGACGGCCAGGGATTTCTGGTGCGGCGGTCGCTGAACCTGTCCAGCGCGGCCGAACTGACCGGGGCGCGGGTCTGCGTCCAGTCGGGCTCGACCAGCGCGCTGAACGCCGAGGACTATTTCCGCAGCCGGAGCATCGACTACGAGGCCGTGGTCCAGCCCTCGGAAGAAGCCGCCCGCGAGGCCTACGGGCGCGAGGAATGCGACGCCTTCTCGGCCGACATCTCGGCGTTGGCGGCGGCCCGCACGACCCTGTCGAGTCCGGCCCAGCACGTCCTGCTTCCGGAGGTGATCTCCAAGGAGCCCCTTGGCCCCGTCACGCGGCGCGGCGACGAGCAGTGGACGGCGGTCGTCCGCTGGACGCTTAACGCCCTGATCCTGGCCGAGGAGTACGGCGTCACCCAGGCCAATGTCGAGGAACAGTCCAAGGCGGCGCGCGACCCCCGCGTCCGACGCCTGCTGGGGGCCGAGGGCGAATTCGGTCAGCGGCTGGGCCTGTCGGCCACCTGGGCGGTCGACGCCGTCGGCGCCGTCGGGAACTACGGCGAGATCTTCGAGCGGAACCTGGGCACGCAATCGCCCCTCGACCTGGCGCGCGGGTTGAATGCACAATGGAACGCGCGACCGGGCGGCCTGATCTACGGCCTGCCGGTCCGATAGCGACATCTGAAGCCGACCCGTCAGTCGCGGGCGGCACCTTCGGGGGACGAATGGATACGACGAAACGCGGCGGGGTCCCGCTTCACTGGCTGATGCTGATCGGGTTCGCGGTCGGCCTGGGCGCGGGTCTCTACGTCAACCAGTTCGTCGGTCCTGACGTCGTCTGGGTGCAGTGGCTGACGTCGAACGTCACCGGTCCCGCCGGTCAGATCTTCCTGCGGCTTCTGTTCATGCTGGTGATCCCGCTGCTGTTCTCGGCCCTGGTGGTCGGAGTGGCAGAGATGGGCGATCTGAAGTCGCTGGGGCGGGCGGGCTTCAAGACCCTGGCCCTCACGGTCGTGGTCTCGACGATCGCCGTGATCATCGGCCTGGGCATGGTCAACTATTTCAGGCCGGGTGACGGCGTCGATCCGGCCCTGGCCCAGCGCCTGCTGGCGGAAGGCGCCGAGGGCGCCGCAGGGATCGTCGAGAACGCGCCCGAGAGCGTCCAGTTCGGCCAGTTCTTCCTCGACCTGATTCCGTCCAACGTGTTCACGGCGGCGGCGGAGAACCAGATCCTGCCGATCATGATCTTCGCCCTGCTGTTCGGCATCGGCCTGGTCATGGCCAGGGGGCCGAACGTCGATCACCTCAAGCTCACCATCGAGGGTCTGCTCGAGGTGACGATGAAGCTCATCAACATGGTCATCAAGCTG
This sequence comes from Brevundimonas aurifodinae, assembly GCF_040195595.1. Classification (NCBI taxonomy): domain Bacteria; kingdom Pseudomonadati; phylum Pseudomonadota; class Alphaproteobacteria; order Caulobacterales; family Caulobacteraceae; genus Brevundimonas; species Brevundimonas aurifodinae. Next base: position 81,564 of record NZ_JBEGDD010000003.1, on the reverse strand, counting down.
GCGCCGATCGCCATCGCCTGCCTGATGTTCAACCTCGCTGCTCTGTTCGGCTGGGACCTGCTGGTGCGGCTGGCGGCCTTCGTCGGCGTGGCCGTGGGTGCCATGGCGATTCACATGTTCGTGGTCTATCCGCTGGTCGTGCTGATCGGCGCGGGTCGTAGTCCGCTGTGGTTCTTCAAGGGGGTGCAGCGTCCCATGCTGGTCGCCTTCACAACCGCCTCGTCGAACGCCACCCTGCCGGTGTCGCTGAAGGCGGCGGAGGACGAGCTGAAGCTTCCCCGCAAGATCTCCCGCTTCGTGCTGACGGTCGGGGCCACCGCCAACCAGAACGGCACGGCCCTGTTCGAGGGGGTGACCGTCCTGTTCCTCGCCCAGTTCTTTGGCATCGAGCTGTCGATCACCCAGCAGGTGGTGGTGATGCTGGTCTGCATCCTGGGCGGGGTCGGCACGGCGGGCGTGCCGGCGGGCTCGCTGCCGGTGATCGCCATGATCCTGGTCATGGTCGGCATTCCGCCAGAGGGGATCGGCCTGATCCTGGGCGTCGATCGCTTTTTGGACATGTGCCGGACCGTGCTGAACGTGACCGGCGACCTGGTTCTGGCCACCGTCGTGTCGCGCGGGGAGAAGGACGAGCCGGTTTCGCCAGAACCTCAGCCTACGGTGGCGAGCGTCGCCTGAGTCGTCAGGGGCCGGTCGTGACCGGCGTGTCGGATCGGCCGCCCCATTCGGCCCAGGCCCCGTCGTAGAGGGCGCTGTCCTCTCCGAGTTCCGCAAGGGCCAGGGTGAGGATGGCGGCCGTTACACCAGAGCCGCAGCTGGTGATGATGGGCCGGTCGAAGGTCACGCCCGCCTGCCGGAACCGGTCGCGCAGAGCCTCGGCCGGCAGCAGACGGCCGTCGGCGTCGAGCACCGACTTGAACGGCAGGTTCAAGGCGCCCGGCATATGCCCCGAGCGCAGGCCGGGGCGCGGCTCGGTGGCCTCTCCGGAGAAGCGCGCGGCGGGCCTGGCGTCGATGATCTGGGCGTCGCCGGACAGGGCCGCCAGCACCGTGGGCATGTCGACGACGGCTCCAGGACGAGGCGAGGTGACGAACACCGCCAGGCGCGGAGTTTCTGCTGAGCCGGACGCCAGCGGGTGTCCTTCGGCCCGCCAGCGCGGCAGGCCACCGTCCAGCACGCGCACGTCCTCGGCACCCATCAGCCGGAAGGTCCACCAGACCCGCGCCGCCGAGAACAGACCCTGGCTGTCATAGACGACGATACGGTCGCTCGCCGCGATGCCCAGGGCCCCCGCGGCTTTCGCGAAGGCTGCGGCGTCGGGCAGCATGTGCGGCAGGTCGCTGGTGTGGTCAGACACGGCGTCCAGGTCGAAGAAGACCGCGCCGGGAATCCTCGCCTGGTCGAACTCCGCGCGGGCGTCGCCGCCGTCCAGATGCCAACTGGCGTCGACGATCCGCAGATCGGGCGCGTTCAGGTCGGCGGCGAGGTCGTCGGTCGAGATCAGGAAGGATGCCATGTCCCAGCCTAGCACGACCGGCGCGCGCACGCTTAGGCTGGTGCTGGGAGATCAGCTCTCGGATGGTCTCTCGGCACTGGCCGATCTCGACGCCGACAGCGACGTGGTCCTGATGGCCGAGGTCCGCGACGAGGCCACCTATGTCCGGCACCACAAGCAGAAGATCGCCCTGATCTTCGCCGCCATGCGCAGCTTTGCCCGGCGGCTTGAGGCGCGGGGCGTGACCGTCCGCCATGTCCGCATCGACGATCCGGACAACACCCAGTCCATCGTCGGCGAACTGCATCGCGCGCTGGACGACCAGCCCTTCGGCGCGGTCGCGATGACCGAGTGCGGAGAGTGGCGGCTGGCCGAGATGCTGTCGGCCTTCGCCGGCGTGGCCGCCGTGCCCGTCGACATCCGCCCCGATACCCGCTTCCTCTGCTCGCACGACCGGTTCCGCCGCTGGGCTTCGAGCAAGAGCCAGCTGCGGATGGAGTTCTTCTATCGCGAGATGCGCCGCGAGACCGGCATCCTGCTCGATGATGGCCAGCCGGTCGGCGGTCAGTGGAACTACGACGCCGAGAACCGCAAGAAGCTGTCCAAGGGCCTGCGCCCGCCGCGCCGGCTGCGCATCCCGCCCGACGCGGTGGCGCAGGGAGCGATCGCCGACGTCGCCCGTCTGTTCCCCGATCATTTCGGCACGCTGGATGCCTTCGGGTGGCCGACCACGGCAGAGCAGGCCGAGACGGTGCTGGCGGACTTCCTGTCAAACATCCTGCCCGGCTTCGGCGATTGGCAGGATGCGATGGCCGAAGGCGAGCCCTGGATGTGGCACGGCCTGATCTCGACCTCGATCAACCTGGGCCTGCTCGATCCACTCGACGTCTGTCGCCGCGCCGAGGTCGAGTACCGCGCCGGTCGCGCGCCGCTGAACGCGGTCGAGGGCTTCATCCGCCAGATCCTGGGCTGGCGCGAGTTCGTGCGGGGCATCTATTGGCTCAAAGTGCCGGAGTATCGGCAGCGCAACTTCCTGGACGGCGACCGAACCCTGCCGTGGTTCTTCTGGTCCGGAGAGACCGACATGGCCTGCGTGGCCGACACCGTCGCCTCGACGCGCGACCACGCCTATGCCCATCACATCCAGCGGCTGATGGTGACCGGCAACCTCGCCATGCTTCTGGGCGTCCACCCGGACGAGATCGACGATTGGTACATGGTGGTCTACGCCGACGCCTATGAATGGGTGGAGATGCCCAACACCCGGGGGATGGCGACCTTCGCCGATGGGGGGATCGTGGGGTCCAAGCCCTATGCGGCGTCCGGGGCCTACATCGACCGGATGAGCGACTATTGCGCCGGCTGTCGCTACGACGTGAAGGCCAAGACGGGCGAGGGGGCCTGCCCCTTCAACCGGCTGTACTGGGGGTTCCTCGAGCGGAACCGCGCTCGGCTACGCGACAACGTCCGTCTGGCCATGCCCTATCGCACGCTCGACACCTTCGGGCCCGACAAGCGCGCGTTGCTGGTGGCCGAGGCCGAGGCCGCGCGAGAGGCGCTGGGCGCCGCCAGGCGATGACGGCCGCTACGCGATGATGTCGGGCAGGATGCGGCTCTCGATCTTCACGATCTCGTCGCGCAGCGAAAGCTTCTTGCGCTTAAGCCGCGCGATCAGCAGCTGATCGGGGATCGGCATATGCGACAGGGCCTCGATCGAGGCGTCGAGGTCGGCATGCTCCAGTCGCAGCAGCTTGACCTGCGCGTGCAGTGCCAATTCATCGTCGGTCAGAAAGGGCTGGTCGTCGTTCATCGCGGGTCCCGGAACGGCGGGCTTATAGCCGAGCCCGCGTCACGCCGGAAGACGTTCGGCGAGCGTGGTCAGGGCCTGGCGCGGCACCACGCGGCTCCACACCCGCGCGACGGCGACCAGGGCCTCGACTGTGGGGCGGGGCGCGCCAGGGACGGCCTCGATCAGCGCCTCCAGATCGGCCATCAGGTGGCGCTCGGCGGCCAGTTCAACCGCCTTGACCTGATCGCGCAGGGCCTCGCGTCCGGCGTCGCCGATGTCGGGGATCGGCTTCTTCAGGGTCCGGCGCACGCTCCGCAGCGGCAGGACGGCGATACTCTCCCACGCCCGGGCGGCGTCGCAGGCGGCCTCGATCGTGTCGTCGTCGAGCGCGCGGCCGGTCGCGGCCGTCCAGCCGGCCCACAGCAGCAGGGGCACGTTCTGACCGGCTCCGTCCTGCAGCTCCAGACAGGCCTCCGACACCCCGGGCGCGCGATAGGCCACCAGCGCCCAGTCCCAGAACGCGCTCACGCCTCCTCCGCCGCCGGACCCTTCAGCCCGTCCCAGCGCCGGACGGCCGCCCATTCCAGGCCGAACAGGTCCAGCGCCCGCCCGACCGACTGATCGATCATCTCGGCGATCGATGCGGGGCGGGCGTAGAGAGCGGGCAGGGGCGGGGCGATGATCGCACCCATCTCCGTCAGGGCCGTCATGGTCCTCAAATGGCCGAGGTGGAACGGCGTCTCGCGCACCATCAGCACCAGCGGCCGTCGCTCCTTCAGCACCACATCGGCGGCGCGGGTCAGCAGGGTCGAGGTCACGCCGGTGGCGATCTCGCTCATGGTCCGCACAGAGCAGGGCGCGACGATCATCCCAAGCGTCCGGAACGAGCCCGAGGCGATGCTGGCACCGACATCGTTCAGCCGATGCACGACCGTGGCCTTGGATGTCAGATCATCGGGCGTCAGATCCGTTTCCTGCGACAGGGTCAGCAGGGCGGCGCGCGTCACGACCAGGTGGCTTTCGACACCCATTTCGTTCAGCGCATCCAGCACCCGCGCGCCGTAAACGACGCCTGACGCCCCGGAAATGCCGACCACCAGGCGGCGCGGGGTTTGTGCGGCTCCGTTCACATCTTGGTCCATATTCAGAGGGAGGCTGCGAGTGAGGATGCGGGCATCCGGATGTTTGGATAACGATGTCTTGCGTCACCGAAACGTGATTCTACAGGTCGTCAATCCGGGCGCTCACTACCCTCGTCCCTTAGACATGGAGGCGCAAGCCATGACCATCGAAGCTCGTATCCGCGAACTGGGAAACCGTCACCGCGTGCTGGATGAGACCATTCAGCGCGAGTTCGGTCATCCTTCCGTGGATGACTTGCAGGTCAGGAAGCTCAAGCGACAGAAGCTCCGGATCAAGGAGGAGATCACCAGCCTGGAGGCCCGCACCGGTTAGGCGCGGTGTCTCCTATACCAGCGACGGCCCCGGAGCGATCCGGGGCCGTTTTTCATGGCGAGCCCGCTAATGATGAAAGCGCGGCCCGGTGGGAAGGGCGGCGGCATGCTCCAGCGCCAGGAGCCGGCAGGCCGAGGCCAGGGAGCGTCGTCCGCGCGTCTGGTCGACCCAGGCCAGCAGCCCGGCCTGGCTGAGATCCCGGTCCGCCGCCACCCGGTCCAGCACCGCCCAGAACTCCGGCTCCAGCGCCACGGAGGTGGCGTGGCCGGCGAGGACGACGGAGCGTTTCTTGAGCATGGAAAGGACCGTCTGATCGCTTGGGCCGGGCCGTGGGTTGCGATAGACTATCGGCTCCGCAGCCGGATGTAAGCGATGACGATGGATGCCGCCGTCTATCCCGACGATTTCCAGGAGCTCGCGCCCCAGCGGCTGCGTCCGCTGACGGCGCTTCGCGCCTTCCGCAAGCTGATCCGCGACAAGGAAGACACCGCCCAGGTGTTCGAGATCATGCGGGCCCTGACCGGCGGCTCGGGTGCCAGGGGCTACAACCGCATGCTCCGCACCGTCGAGGGCGGACGCCAGGCCTTCCTGCGAGAGGAACTGGCGCACAAGCTGGACGACCCCGCCTGGCTGGCCCGGTTCGAACCCGGCACCGTGGGAGCCGAGTACCGCGCCTTCCGCGAGGCCCGGGGCTTCACCGCCGACGGCCTGGCCGAGACGGCGCGGGAGGTCGCGCCCGAGATCGACGCGCCGCATCCCGTCGTCTGGTATTCGCGGCGGCTGCGCGACGTTCACGACATCTGGCACGTCCTGACCGGCTACGGCACCGACGCGCTGGGCGAGGCCTGCGTGGTCAGCTTTTCCTATGGCCAGACCCACAATCTGGGCTTCGGCTTCATCGGCTGGGGCGCGGCGCGAGAGATCCAGCGCGAGAACCGGGCCATCCCGGCCCGCCGCGCCGTACTTCAGGCCTGGCGCAACGGGCGCGTCGCGCGCTGGCTTCCCGGCCTGGACTACGAGGCCCTGTTCGCCGAACCGCTGGAGACCGCGCGTTATCGTCTCCGCATCCGGCCCGCGACGGTCTATGCGGCGGTTCCGGAAGCGGATCGCGCGGCGTTGAAGCTGCGGGCCTGACTCTTCTGCCAGCATAAACAGCGACCGCTGTTGCGTCGCGCGGCGGCGACAGGCAAGCGGGCGGCCCCGACCCGCCAGCCTGAGTCCACCTTGACCGCTCCGACCTTCCGCAGACCCTCGGCCAGCGCCCTCGCGATCGCGGGCGTGGTGCTGTGCGCCGTGATCTGGGGCACGACCTGGTACGCCATCACCTGGCAGCTCGGCGTGGTCGATCCGGTCGCCTCCCTGACGTGGCGGTTCGGGTTGGCTGCGCTTATCCTGCTGCTCGGCTGCGCGGTCACGGGCCGGTCGTTGCGGCTGACGCGGTCCCAGCATCTGGCCGCCGTGGGGCAGGGGGCCTTCGTCTTCGCGATCAGCTACTCCTTCACCTACGGTGCCGAACAGAATGTCACCTCGGCCATCGTCGCCGTGGTGTTCGCGACCCTGGCGTTCCTGAACCTCGTCCTGTTCCGGGTCGTGGTGGGCCAGAGGGCGGCCCCGGCGGCCTGGATCGGCGCGACGCTCGGCATTGTCGGCGTGGCGGTTCTGTCGGGCGGCGAGGCCGTGGCCGAGGGGTTCGATCGCCGCGCCCTCATCGGCATCGGCCTGGCCCTGCTAGCCGTCGCCAGTTCGGCGGTTGGCAACTACTTTTCGTGGAAGGGCCAGCAGGCGGGCTCCGCCATCCTGCCCCAGACCGGCTGGGCCATGGCCTATGGAACGGGCATGCTGGCGCTGTACGGGCTCGTCGCGGGCGCGACCTTCACCATCGACCCGAGCTGGGGATACGTCGTCTCGCTGCTGTATCTGTCGGTGTTCGGCTCGGTCGTCGCCTTCGTCACCTATTTCGCCGTGGCGCGGGCCCGGGGCTATGCCCTGGCCAGCTATATCTCGGCCCTGACGCCGCCCATCGCCATGGTCGTGTCGTTTCTGTTCGAGGGGGCCCGCTTCGGCTGGCCGGCCGCCGTGGGACTGGCCCTGGTCCTGGGCGGGCAGGTGCTGCTGATCCGCGCGCCGCGTCAGGATTAGCCGAACCAGCCGCGCTTCCTGGGCTTGGGGGCATCCGGAGCCTCAGCCGCCTCGCGCTCGCGCCGCTCCTTGATGGCCTTGGCCTGACGCAGGGCGATCAGAGCGATCAAGCCATGACGTGTGCGACCGTCGGACTTTGGATCAGTCATCGCGATCCTCGCGCCTGGCCTGGTCGAGCAGCCGGGCCGCCCGCGCCTTCTCCGATTCTGCCGCCTTTCGCTCGGTCTTGGTGCGCCCGTGGGCGACCCGGTTCACCGAGGCGGCATCCTTCGCCGCCGCCTTGTCGCGAGCCTTGCGGGCGTGGTTCAGGTTGATGATCTCGCCCATGTCGCCTCGCAACCGCCAGGACCTGCCGGCGTTTCCCGGTCTCCCCCAACGGCAAAGGAGACCGCCCCATGGTAGACGCCAGCCTCATCAAGGAACACCTCGAAGTCGTCGGCTCCGACGGCGGCCATGTCGGCCGGGTCGATCACGTCCTGGGCGATCAGATAGAGTTGGCCAAGCTCGACCTCGCCGGTGGCTTCAAGCACCACATGATTCCGGTCAGTTGGGTCGATTATGTCGACGACGACAAGGTCCGCCTGACCCTGACCAAGGACGAGGCCAAGTCCCGCTGGACCGAGAAGCACTGATGCTTGCGCCTATGGTCGCGACGCGGTCACTTCCGGCTTGAGGCGCGACGTTGCTTACGACGAATTCACCCGATACCCCGCTGCCAAAGGCGGGGCCTCGGCCTATGTGACGGAGGTCGGCGAACGGCCGACGGGGAGGAAACACGCGTGATCCGTCTGATACTGAACATCCTGTGGTTCATCCTCGGCGGATGGATCAGCGGCCTGTTGTGGTTGCTGGGCGGCGCGATCCTGGCGATCACGGTCGTCGGCCTGCCCTGGACCTTCGCCGCCTGGAGGATTGCCAGCTATTCGTTCTGGCCGTTCGGACGCGAGGTGGTCTGGGGCGGTGAGGCCGATGGGCGTGGCATCGGCTGCTTCGGCGTTGGGTTGAACGTGATCTGGTTCGTCTTCGCAGGCTGGTACATCGCCCTGACGCACGTCCTGATCGCCTTCGCCGAGGCCATCACCATCATCGGCATCCCCTTCGCCCTGAAGGACCTGGAACTGGCCAAGCTGGCTCTCGCCCCGGTGGGGGCCACCATCCGCGACAAGCCCTGACCCCGTCCGTCAGAGCGGCCTGACCCGGTTGACGTGGGCCATCTTGCGTCCCGGCCGAGCCTCGGTCTTGCCGTAGAGGTGCAGCCGGGCGTCGGCCTTTGCGGCAAGCTTCGACCACTGCTCGACCTCTTCGCCCAGCAGGTTCTGCATCTCGACGCGCGCATGGGCGGCGGTGGGACCCAGCGGCCATCCCGCGACGGCGCGGATATGCTGTTCGAACTGGTCGCAGACGCAGCCGTCCTGGGTCCAGTGGCCGGTGTTGTGGACCCGCGGCGCGATCTCGTTCACCAGAAGCTGGCCGTTCCCGAGATCGAACAGTTCGATGCCGATGACGCCGACGTATTCCAGGCCCTCCATCACCGCCCTGGCGATGGCACGGGCGCGGCGCTCGGTCCTTGCATCGACCACGGCTGGGGCGAGGGTGGTGCGCAAAACGCCGCCCGCATGCCGGTTCTCGCCCAAGGGATAGACCGCGACGGCCCCGTCGCGGCCCCGCGCAGCGATGATCGACAGCTCGCGCGCGAAATCGGCCCTGGCCTCCAGCACGGCGGGCCGGCCCTCGATCGCTTCGAAGGCGGCCTCGGCCTGTCTCGGCGACTTGATCCAGACCTGACCCTTGCCGTCATAGCCTTCACGGCGGGTCTTGAGCACCGACGGGGTGCCCAGCGTGTCCAGCGCGGCGGTCAGGTCGTCCAGGCTGTCTATGGCGGCGAAGGCGACGGTCGCGGCTCCGACGCCGTTGAGGAAGGTCTTCTCCTCGACCCGGTCCTGGGTCACCGCCAGGGCGACCGGACCCGGCGCCACCAGGGCCCCGGCCTCGGCCAGCCGCTCCATCGAGGTCGCCGGCACGTTCTCGAACTCGAAGGTCACCACGTCACAGACGCGGCCGAATACGTTCAGGGCCGTGGGATCGTCATAGGCGGCGACGATCTGGCCGCGCGAGACCCGCCCCGCCGGGCTGTTGTCCTCGGGGTCCAGGATGACGACGTCGAAGCCCAGCCGTCCGGCAGCCTGGGACAGCATCCGGCCCAACTGGCCACCGCCGAGAATGCCGATGGTCGAGCCGGGCGCGAGGGGGGCGAAGGGCGTGGCCAAGGTCAGTCTTCGACCGTCTCGTGGACCGCCTCGGTCTGGGCCTCTCGGAAGGCGTCGAGGCGTCCGGCCAGGGTCGAATCGGACAGCGCCAGGATCTGAGCCGCCAGGATGCCGGCGTTCTTTGCCCCCGCCTCGCCGATGGCCAGGGTCGCGACCGGCACGCCGCCGGGCATCTGCACGATCGACAGCAGCGAATCGAGACCCTGCAGCGCCCTGGACTGCACCGGCACGCCGAGCACCGGCAGCGGCGTCATGGAGGCTGCCATGCCGGGCAGGTGCGCGGCTCCACCGGCGCCGGCGATGATGACCTTGAACCCGGCGGATTTGGCCCCCGTCGCGAACTGGACCAGTCGCTCCGGCGTCCTGTGCGCGGACACCACCCGCGCGTCCCAGGCGACCCCCAGCCGGTCCAGGGTGTCGGCGGCGTGCTTCAGGGTGGGCCAGTCCGAACGGCTGCCCATGATGATCGCGACGGGCGGGGTCTCGGTCGCCATGCGGTCGAGGTTCCTGTTCCGGGAAAGCGGCCGGTTACAGCACGCGCGTTGCGCCCGCAACCAAGGGCGCTAGCCTGTGGGGGTGCGGCCGTCGTCTGAGTCGCCCCGGAGCCCGACCGTGACCGACGCGGCCGACATCGACGTCCTCGCCGATCCGCATGCCGAGATCGCCCGCCTGCGCGCCGAGGTCGAGGCTCTGCGCGCGCGCGCCGAGGCGGCTGAGGCTGCAGCGGAGCACGATGTGTTGGTGCCGGTGCTGAACCGCAGGGGCTTCGTCGCGGCCATGACGCGGACCATGGCCTATTGCACCCGGTACAAGGTGCCGGCGGCGCTGCTGTATCTCGATCTCGACGGCTTCAAGGGCGTCAATGACGCGCTCGGCCACGCCGCCGGCGACGCGGCCCTGGTGCGGGTGGCGGAGCTGTTGCTGGAGAATGTGCGCGCGACCGACGCCGTCGGTCGGCTGGGCGGCGACGAGTTCGCGGTCCTGCTGCTCAACGCTGGGCTGGAGGAGGGGCGCGAGAAGGCGGCGTCGCTGAAGGCCGCTCTGGAGGCCGCCGACTTCCGCTGGGAAGGTCAGCCGGCGACGCTCGCGGGTTCGTTCGGCGTGCGGGCCTTCGCCGGCCAGACCGACGTCGAGGCCTGGCTGGCCGAGGCCGACGCCGCCATGTGGGTGCGAAAGCGCGGGCGCTAGGCCCGGGTCAGCGCCAGCTGGATCACATCGGTCCGGCGCGACCGGAACCCCGCCTCGCAATAGGCCAGGTAGAAGTGCCACAGCCGCCGGAACCGCTCGTCGAAGCCGCCCATCTTGCGGATGTCGCCCCAGGCGGCCTGAAAGCTGCGGTCCCAGCGCGCCAGGGTGTCGGCATAGTCGACGCCGAACCGCTCGACCGCGTCCCATCGCAGCCCCGCCGCCTCGACGACCGGCTGCAGCCGCGCCTCACTGGGCAGCATCCCGCCGGGGAAGACGTATTTCTGGATGAAGTCGACGCGGGCGTTGTACTCGTCGAACAGGTCGTCCTGGATGGTGATGATCTGCAGGCCCGCGCGGCCGCCGGGGACCAGGACCTCTCGGACCTTGTCGAAATAGGCCCCCCAGTATTCCTTGCCGACGGCCTCGAACATCTCGATCGAGGCGACCCGGTCGAACGTCCCCTCGATGTCGCGATAGTCCATCAGTCGGATGTCGGTCTTCTCCGACAGGCCCGCGTTGAACAGCCGCTGCCGAGCGAGGCCGTGCTGTTCCTGGCTGATGGTCACGCCGGTGACATGGGCCCCGATCTCGCGCGCCGCATAGTCGGCGAACCCGCCCCAGCCGCAGCCGATCTCCAGCACCCGCATGCCCGGCTTCAAGTCCATAGCCCGGGCCAGGTCGGCATATTTGCGGGTCTGCGCGGCCTCCAGCGGCTCGGACACGCTGTCGAACCGGGCGGCGGAATAGGTCATCGTCCGATCCAGCCACGCCGCGTAGAAGGCGTTGCCCAGGTCGTAGTGGGCGTGGATGTTCTTCTTCGACCCCGTCCGGCTGTTGCGATTAAGCCGGTGAGAGACCCAGTTCACCGCCAGCATCACCGCATTGCCGTCGAACAGACGGCGGATGTGGTCGTAGTTGGACGCCAGAACCTCCAGCAGCACCGCCAGATGCGGGCTGTCCCACTCACCGGCGATGAAGCCCTCGGCGTATCCGATGTCGCCGTTGGCCAGCACGCGGCGGGCGAAGCGGTAGTCGTTGACCTGCATCACCGCGCTGGGTCCAGGCGTGTCCCCATCCAGACGGTGGATTTCGCCGTTCGGCAGGCTCAGCGTCAGCGACCCATAGGTCCAATTCCGCGACAGCAGACGGATCAACCCGGCGAAAACGCGGGGCGTCCGCTCAAGGCTCGAGACGTGGTCGGCGGTGAAGACGGTCATGGGGATCAACCTGTGGCTCGCTACAGCTACGGTCAATCCTCCGGCCAGGCTTCACCTTGGCTGTTGATTGTCTTCAGCGCCGCGAGCGCGCGCTGGCGGGCCTCGGCGTGGTCCACGAGCGGTTTCGGGTAGGTGCGACCCAGCGTCACGCCGGCCGCGCGCAGGATCTCGGGCGGCGCGGTCCAGGGCGAATGGACGAAGGCGGGCGACAGCCGCTTCAGTTCCGGCACCCACCGCGTCACATAGACCCCGTCCGGATCGAACTTCTGGCCCTGGGTGATCGGGTTGAAGATGCGGAAATAGGGCGAGGCGTCTGCCCCCGACCCCGCGACCCACTGCCAGTTCTGGGCGTTCTGGGCCAAGTCGGCGTCCATCAGACAGTCCCAGAACCAGGCCTCGCCCTTTCGCCAGTCGATCAGCAGGTGCTTGATCAGGAAGGACGCAACGATCATCCGCACCCGGTTGTGCATGAAGCCCGTGGTCCACAGCTCGCGCATGCCCGCGTCGACGATGGGATAGCCCGTCTGGCCCTTCGTCCAGGCCTCGATCTGGGCCGCGTCGTTGATCCACGGCATCCGGTCGTATTCGGGCCGGAAGGCGTCCGTCGGCAGGGTCGGGAAATGGTGAAACAGATGAGCCGAGAAGTCGCGCCAGATCAGTTCGTTGGTGAACTTGTCGGCTTGACCCGCTGAACTCCCATCGGAACCAGCCGCGTCATAGGCCGCCGTCCAGGCCCGCCACGGACTGATCTCGCCGAAATGCAGATGCGGCGACAGCCGGCTGGTGCCCTCCCGGTCGGGCCGATTCCGGTCGTCATCGTAGGACTTCAGCCCCGACTGGAGGAACGCCGAGAGCGCCCGCGTCGCCCCGGCCTCGCCCGGCTCTCCCAGAAAACCGCCCGACCAGTCCGGCCGGGTGGGATGCAGGCCCCAGGCGTCGATGTCGTCGCTGTCGACTTCGGGCGCGCCAGACAGGTCGCATGGGCCGGTCGTGTGGGCGGGCGGCTCCAGCTGCGCCCGCAGCGCCTTCATGAAGGGCGTGTAGACCTTGTAGGGTCCGCCCGAGCCGTTCAGCACCGAGCCGGGTCGGGTCAGCAGCGTGCCGTTGAACCCCTTCACCTCGACGCCATCGGCCTTCAGCGCATGGGCGATGTCGGTGTCGCGCGCCCAGCCGTCCGGCTCGAAAAGCCGGTTCATCATCACGCAGGTCGCGCCGGTCTGGTCGATAAGCCGGCGCAGCTCCGCTTCCGAATCACCGCGTCGCAGAACAAGCGATCCCCCGCGCTCCATGATCGACGCCGCCAGCGCCTTCAGCGACTTGTCCAGCCACCAGCGGCTGGCCCCGCCGATCGGCCGCACGGCCGAGCCCTCGTCGAGGATATAGACCGGCACGATCGGCCGCCCCGTCGCATGGGCGGCCTGCAGGGCCGGATTATCGGCCAGTCTCAGGTCGCGGCGGAACCACAGGATGACGGGCGGCTCGCGGTCTGTGGTCACGCGCTCGGGCTCCGTGATAGGTTGCGAAATCCGGCGGACAGGCCCACCTGACCGCCCCATAGGCTGGCCCATTCGAACGCGCCAGCCGCCAAACCGTCGCTAGAAGAAGGCCGCCGCCTTGAACGCTCCGAACGCCGTCATCACCCTGTCCGGAAACGGTATCACCGCGCCCGTCGTCATCGGCGGCGGGGCCCGCATCGTCTTCATCGCCGGCCCGTGCCAGTTGGAGAGCCGCCAGCACGCGCTGGAAATGGCCCATGCGCTGAAGGAGATCGGCCAGCGGCTGAACGTCGGCATCATCTACAAGACCAGTTTCGACAAGGCGAACCGCACCAGCGCCAACGCCGCGCGGGGCTTCGGGCTTGAAGGCTCGCTGCCCATCTTCGCCGAGATCCGCGAGACGCTGGGCCTGCCGGTCCTTACCGACGTCCACACAGAGGAACACTGCCGTATCGCCGGCGAGGTCGTGGACGTGCTGCAAATCCCGGCCTTCCTGAGCCGCCAGACCGACCTGCTGCTGGCCGCCGCCGCGACCGGCCGCGCCATCAACATCAAGAAGGGCCAGTTCCTGGCCCCCTGGGACATGAAGAACGTCATCGCCAAGGTGACCGGCGCGGGCAATCCCAACGTCATGGCCTGCGAGCGGGGTGCCAGCTTCGGCTACAATACGCTCGTCAGCGACATGCGGGCTCTGCCGGTGCTGCGCGACATCGGCTGCCCGGTGGTGTTCGACGCGACCCACAGCGTCCAGCAGCCGGGCGGGCAGGGGACGTCGTCCGGTGGCCAGCGCGAGTTCGTGCCGGTCCTGGCCCGCGCCGCCGTGGCCGTCGGCGTCGACGCCGTCTTCATGGAGACGCATCAGGACCCGGACAATGCCCCGTCCGACGGTCCGAACATGGTGCCCCTGTCGGAGTTCGAGGCCCTGGCCGCCGACCTGATCGCCTACGACGACCTCAGCAAGGCCCGGATGGCGAAGGCGGCGTGAATCCGATAGGCGGTGGGTATGGCTGACACCCACCTCGACCTCGGCGGACTGCAGGCGCTGCTCGAAAAGGCGCGCAGCCTGACGATCGCCTGCGTCGGCGACCTGATGCTGGACCGCTATATCTATGGCGAGGTCAGCCGCATTTCGCCCGAGGCCCCCATTCCGGTCCTGCGCGCCCGACGCATGGTCGCCATGCCGGGGGGCGTCGGCAATGTGGCACGCAACGTCGCGGCGCTGGGCGCGACCGCCCGCCTGGGCGGTGTCGCCGGTGACGACGCCCCCGGGACCGAGTTGGGCGCGCTCGTGGCGGTCGAAGACCGGATCGAGGATTTCATCGCCCGACCGCCCGCCGCCGCCACTATCGTCAAGACCCGCTATGTGTCCGGCGGCCAACAGCTGATGCGGCTCGACGAGGAGGAACCCGTCATCGGAGCCTTCGAGCGGGATGACGTGTTTTCAAATACTTCGGCCATTCTCCTGTCAGATTACAGTAAGGGCGTCGTCACCGAACGGCTGATCCGGTCCGCCGTTTGGCAGGCCCAGAACGCGGGCATTCCCGTCATCGTCGATCCCAAGGGGCGCGATTTCGCCCGCTACGGCGCCGTCGACGTCATCAAGCCCAACGCGTCTGAGCTCGCGGGAGCCACCGGTCTGCCGGTCGAGACCGATGCGGACATCGAGGCGGCGCTCCCGGCCCTGCTGGAGGCTACGACCGCCAAGGCCATCGTCGTGACTCGCGCCGGCAAGGGCATGAGCCTGATGCGGCGCGGTGGCCCTGTGCGCCACTTCCCTGGCCGGGCGCGCGAGGTGTTCGACGTCTCCGGCGCCGGCGACACGGGCCTTGCGGCGCTGGGCCTCGCGCTCGGGGCCGGGGCCTCGCTGGAACAGGCGGTGCAGCTGGCCATCCTGGCCTCGGGCGTCGTCGTCGGAAAGAGCGGCACGGCCGTGGTCACGCCGGCCGAACTCATCGAAGCCGAGGTCAGCCAGCACGCGGGGGCCACGCTCGCCAAGGTCACGGGCCTCGACGATCTCGCCGCCGAGGTGGAAGCCTGGCGGGCCCAGGGGCTGAAGGTCGGCTTCACCAACGGCTGTTTCGACATCCTGCACCGGGGCCATGTCGCCTACCTGGCCCAGGCGCGGTCGTGGTGCGACCGGCTGGTGGTGGCGCTGAACACCGACGCCTCCGTCCGCGCGCTGAAGGGCGAGGGGCGGCCGGTCAACGATCTCGACAGCCGCGCCGTCGTCATCGGCGGCCTGGCCAGCGTGGACCGGGTCACCGCATTCGATGACCCCACGCCCATCCGGCTGATCGAACGGCTGCGGCCCGACGTGCTCATCAAGGGGGCGGACTATACCCGCGAAGGTGTGGTTGGTGGCGATCTGGTCGAGAGCTGGGGCGGAGAGGTGCGGCTGGCCGCCTTCTCAGACGGCTATTCCACCACAAGGACCATCGAGACGATGAAGGGGTCGGCATGAGGCGGGCGGTCGTGATCACGGGCGGAGCCGGCTTCATCGGCTCCAACATCGTCTCGCGCCTGTGCGCGGAGGACCGCTGGGACGTCATCGTCTGCGACCGACTGGAGAGCGCCGACCTGGGCAAGTGGAGGAACATCGCCAAGTCCCCCCTCGCCGACTTCTGGCAGCCGGAAGAGCTGTTCACCCAGCTGGATCGCCACGTCGACCGGGTCACCGCCATCGTCCACATGGGGGCGATCTCGTCGACGACCGAACAGGACGCCGACCTGATCCTGAAGACCAACTTCAGCCTGTCGCGAGACCTCTGGGACTGGTGCGCGCTGAACGACACCCGACTGATCTACGCGTCGTCCGCCGCCACCTACGGCGACGGATCGGCGGGGTTCGAGGACGCAGACGATCTTGCGTCCATCTCCCGGCTTCTGCCGCTAAACGCCTATGGATACTCCAAAAGACTGTTCGACCAGTATGCTGTCCGTGAGGCCTCCCGCGGCCATGCGCCCAAGCAGTGGGCGGGGCTGAAGTTTTTCAACGTCTATGGCCCCAACGAAGGCCACAAGGGCGGGATGAAGTCGGTCATCGCCCAGATCTGGCCACGGGTCGCGGCCGGCGAGACCGTCAGCCTGTTCCGCTCGCACCACCCCGACTACGCCGACGGCGGCCAGCTGCGTGACTTCGTCTTCGTCGACGACGTGGTCGACCTCATCGACTGGCTGCTGTGCGAACCGCAGATCAGCGGCGTCTTCAACGCCGGCTCGGGCCAGGCGCGGTCCTTCCTGGATCTTGCGAACGCCACCTTCGCGGCGGCCGGCAAGGAGCCCAAGGTCGCCTACATCGACATGCCCGAGGTCATCCGTGACCGCTACCAGTACTTCACCCAGGCCTCGATGGACCGGGTGCGCTCGCTCGGCTTCTCCGGCCAGTCGACGCCACTGGAGGAGGGCGTGCGCCGCTACGTCCAGACCTACCTCAGCCAGTCGGACCCCTACCGGTGAGGGGCCGGTGATCCTGCCTCGCCTGACGCTGCGCCAGTGGATCGGCTGGACGGGGTTCGCCCTGGTGTTCCTGCTGACCGCGGCGGTGGCAGTCTGGCGCGGCGACATCCTCAGGGCGGGGCTGGATCCGCAGATCCCTTTCCAGACCTATGAGCCGCCGCCCGCGCCGGACTACGCCAGTCCGGCGGCCTGGGCGCTGCGGGACGTTCGCACGCCGAACGCCGGGCCCGCCGCGGTCTTCTTCCTGCACTCCACGACCTTTGATGGCGGCAGCGACTGGAACGGTCCCATCGATGATGCGGACGCTCAGGCCTACCTCCGCCGCGTGGTCTTGCCCAACTACGCCGGGCCGTTCGCGCGGGCCGGATCGGTCAGCGCGCCGCTGTATCGCCAAGGATCGCTCTACACCCGCCTGACGCTTCGGGACGACGCCCGCGACGCCCGGGCCTTCGCCTACGGCGATGCGCTGGCGGCATTCGAGACCTGGTTGGCGGACCATCCGACCGGACCGCTGGTCCTCGCAGGCGTAGAGCAAGGCGGCGAGCTGATCGACAGACTGGTCCGCGAGCGCGTCGTGTCCGACCCCGCGCTCCGCGCCCGGGTCGCAGCCGTCTATCTGATGGACGTGATCGTCGCCCGTGAGCCCCTGTCGCCTTCGCTCCCGGCCTGCGCCACCGCCACCACGGTCGGGTGCGTCATGGCATGGTCCGGCGTGGACGAGGACAACGACGGCGCGGCCCGACGTCGGCTCCGCAGGGCTCTCGTCTGGAATGGAACCGGGCAGTTGGTCGATCTGGACAAGCGACCCGCACTTTGCGTCAATCCGGTCAGCGGCGCGGCCGACGGGGCGGCCGTCCCGGCCCGGCGTCATCACGGCGCGGCCAATGCCACGGGACTGGAATGGGGCGTGCGACCCGCCTTCATCGACCGGGCGGTGGCCACGCACTGCGAGGACGGTATCCTTCGCCACACCGAACTGACGACCGAATCCTTCCGCGAGGTTGGCAACTGGGCAGACCGAAGAAAGGCTCGCCAGTACAACCTGTTCTACGCCGATCTTGAGCGTGACGTGGAACGCCGGCTCAACGTCTGGATGGCGTCCCAGGCGGGTTAGTCCAGGGCAGAGCGGTCGGTCTTCCAGTCGAACAAGGCCTCCAGCACCTGGACCGCACTGCCGCGCTCCGACGCCAGGTCCGGGTCGCGGCCCAGCACCAGCCGCGCATCGTCAGCCGCCGCCAGCAGCAGCGCCCGGTGCCGGACCGGATCGGCAAACCGATAGGCGGGAAAGCCGCTCTGGCGCAGGCCCAGCGGATCGCCTCCGCCGCGCAGCCGGAAATCCTCCTCGGCGATCTCGAACCCGTCCTCGGTCCGGCGCAGCGTCTTCAGGCGGACCCGGGCCGTCTCGCCGAGCGCCCCGTCCTCGCCGCCGTACAACAGGATGCAGGCGCTGGACTTGGCTCCCCGGCCGACCCGCCCACGCAGCTGATGCAGCTGGGCCAGGCCGAAGCGGTCGGCATGCTCGATGACCATGATGGTGGCGTTGGGCACATCCACCCCGACCTCGACAACCGTCGTCGCCACCAGGACCGGCAGGCGGCCGTCGGCGAAATCGGCCATCACGGCCTCCCGCTCCGCGCCCGGCATCTGGCCGTGCGCCAGGCCGACGTCGGTCTGCAGCAGGCGGCGCAGATCGATGGCGCGTTCCTCGGCGGCCGCCAGGTCGACGGCCTCGGACTCGGCCACCAGCGGACAGATCCAGTAGGCCTGGGCCCCGCTCTCGACCGCCGCCTTCAGCCGCTGGGCCACCTCGCCGATGCGCGCCAAAGGCAGGACTGCCGTGGCCACCGGCGTGCGGCCAGGCGGCTTCTCCGTCAGCCGGCTGACCTCCAGTTCGCCATACTGGGTCAGCTCCAGGGTGCGCGGGATCGGCGTGGCCGACATGGTCAGTAGGTGGACGCCACCGACGCGCGGATCGCCCTTGGCCTGCAGCCGCGCCCGCTCGTTCACGCCGAACCGGTGCTGTTCGTCGATCACCGCCAGGGCCAGCCGGTCGAAACGCACCGCGTCCTGGAACAGGGCGTGCGTGCCTATCGCCACCCGCACGGCCCCGGACGCCAGCGCCGCCAGCTTCTCGCGCCGCTCGCCCGGCGTGTCGCGCCCGGTCAGCAGCAGGGCGGGCGCTCCGGCCGCGTCCAGCATCGGACCCAGCCGCTGGAAATGCTGTCGAGCCAGGATCTCCGTCGGAGCCATCAGAGCGGACTGGAAGCCGCTGGAGGCCGCATCAGCCATGGCCACGGCCGCAACCGCCGTCTTGCCCGAGCCCACATCGCCCTGCAGCAGCCGCCCCATCTGCTCGCCGGACGCCAGGTCGGCGCGGATCTCGACCACGGCCTGCGCCTGGGCCCCGGTCAGGGTGAAGGGCAGGGCGGCCAGCAGGCCCTCGGACACCGATCCCGGCCGGATTGCCGGCGCCGACGTGATCTTGCGGGCGCGGCGACGACGGGCCAGTGCCAGCTGGTGGGCCAGCAACTCGTCATAGGCCAGGCGCTGGCGAGCGGGGGCATCGGCCTCCAGATCCGCCTCCGCCGAGGGCGCGTGCAGGACCTCGATCGCCGCACGCCAGCCGGGCCAGCGCTGCTTCGACAGCCACGCCGGATCCTGCCATTCCGCCAGGTCCGGCGCGACGGCGAGCGCCCCCAGCGCGATCTTTCGCACCTGGCGCGAGGTGATGCCCTGGGTCGCCGGATAGACGGGCTCGACGGCGGGGATCTCCTCGCCCTTGTCCAGCGGCACGATCCAGTCCGGATGGACGATCTGGACCTCGTTGTTGTACCGCTCCACCTTGCCGGAGACGAGCCGGCGCTCCCCGCGAGGCAACTGCCGGTCGATGTGCTGGGGGCTGCCACCGAACCAGATCAGGTGGACGAAGCCGGTCTCGTCCGAGGCCCGGACCTTCAGCGGGGCCCCCGGTCGCCCGGGCGGGATCATCCGGTCGACGACGACGTCGAACACCCCGACCTCGCCCTCGATCGCCCCGACGGCATTGGTACGCCGCCGCGTGATGACGCCCGTCGGCCCCGTGAACAGCACATCGCGCACCAGCGGCCCGGCCAGCTTCTGCACCAGCGGCAGGGTTCGCGGACCGACTCCCTTCAGGGTGTCGACCGGAGCGAACAGGGGAAAGAGAATCTCCGGGCGCATTCGCCGCGATCATAGCGACCGCCGCGACGCTGGCGAAACGGCTGACGGAACGCTATGTCCGCGCCTCTGTTGATGACCTGGACCGGGCAAGGATTCTTGTGGCCGAACACGACGCGCGTGCCGAAACGACCTCCAACGCCGACACCGCGCGGCGCGAGCGGCTGGGCCGGATCACCTTCCGTGCCTGGCGGCGGGGCTTCCGCGAGGCCGATCTGGTGCTCGGGCCGTTCATGGAACGCGAGGGCGCGGCGCTGTCGGATGATGAACTGGATCAGCTCGAGGCCCTCCTGGCCGAAGACAACGATCACGAGCTCTATGCCTGGATCATCGAGACCCAGCCGACGCCGCCTCAGCACGACACCTCGCTGATGGTGAAGGTTCGCGCCTTCATGCGCGCCCATGTCGCCAGCGCCGTCGCCCAGGGAGCCGGCTGATGGACGGATCAGCGGTCGAGCGCCGCGTGGATCAGGACCTGGGCGGCGCGCCGGAGGGCATGGACGCCCTGGTCGTGGCGGAACGGCTGAAGGCGTCCGGCGGCGTCGGTGTGTTCGTCGCGCGCGACTTCTCGCGGTCCAGCGCCCTGGTTCAGGCTTTCCGGTTCTTCGCTAAAGACATTGAGATCGTTGAGTTCCCGGCCTGGGACTGCCTGCCCTACGACCGTCTCAGCCCGACCTCGGCCGTGTCCGCCGAGCGGATGGCGGCGCTGACGGCCCTGGCCCGCCGCGAGCCGGACGATCGAAAGCCCCTGCTGATCGTCACCACGGTGGCCGCCGCGCTCCAGCGCACGCCCCCGCGCGAAGCCACGGCCTCGGCCGCCTTTGACGCCGTCGTGGGACGCGAGCTCGATCTGCCGGCGCTGGAAGCCTATTTCGCCACCAATGGCTATATGCGCGCCTCGACGGTCAACGACCGGGGGGAATACGCCGTGCGCGGCGGGGTGGTCGACGTCTTTCCGCCCGGGTTCGCCGAGCCGGTCCGGCTGGACATGTTCGGGGCCGAGCTGGAATCGATCCGAACCTTTGACCCGGAGACCCAGCGTTCGACCGGCCAGCGCCGCGACGTGTCCCTGTCGCCCGTGTCCGAGGCGCTGCTGAACGCCGAGAGCATCAGCCGCTTCCGCAGCGGCTACCTGAATCTTTTCGGCGCGCCGGGCGAGGACCCGATCTACGCCGCGGTCAGCGAGGGCGCGCGTCGCCAGGGCTTCGAACACTGGTTGCCGCTGCTCTATGACCGGCTGGAGACCCTGTTCGACTATCTGCCGGAGCGGGCGACGATCTTCCTGGACCACCAGGCCGACGCGGCCCGGACCGAGCGCTGGAACCTGACCCGCGACGCCTACGAGGCCCGCCAGGAGGCGTCCAAGGCCAAGGGAGGCGCGGCCAACCGGGCGCTGCCGCCGGAACGGCTGTATCTACCCGATGCCGAATGGAACGGCGCGCTGGCGGGCAGGGCGGTGCGTCGCCTCAGCCCCTTCGACGGAGCGGCCGAGGACGCGGGCGGCCGGCTGGGCCGCACCTTCGCCGCCGAGCGCGCTCAGGACAGCGTCAATCTGTTCGAGGCCGTCGCCGCCCACGCCGCCACCCTGAAAGCCGACGGCAAGCGCGTGCTGTTCGCCTCCTGGACCGAGGGCTCCTCGGACCGTCTGGGCGTTATGCTGTCCGACCACGGGCTCGAACCCGTCGTGCCCGTCCGCGACTGGGCCGACGTGCAATCGGCGTCCAAGGCCATGTTCCTGCGCGCCGTCCTGCCGGTGGAGCACGGCTTCGTCACCGACGAGATCGCCGTCATCTCCGAGACCGACATCCTGGGAGATCGGCTTGCGCGGCCGAAGCGGAAGCGCCGCGCCTCCAACTTCCTCGCCGAGGCCTCGGCCCTGACCACCGGCGATCTGGTCGTCCACCTCGATCACGGCATCGGTCGCTACGAAGGTCTGAAGACCCTGGAGATCCAGGAGGCCCCGCACGACTGCCTGGAACTGCTCTACGCCGGTGACAGCAAGCTCTACCTGCCGGTTGAAAACATTGATCTTCTGACCCGCTACGGCACCGAGTCCGACGGGGTCCAACTGGACCGCCTGGGCGGGGCCGGCTGGCAGGCGAGGAAGGCCAAGGCCAAGGCCCGCCTGCGCGACATGGCCGAGGGTCTGATCGCGCTCGCTGCCAAGCGCGCGCTGAAGTCTGGCGACGCGATCACCCCGCCGCAGGGCCTGTTCGACGAGTTCTGCGCCCGTTTCCCGTACGAGGAAACCGACGACCAGCTGAACGCCATCGGCGACGTGCTGGAGGACCTGGGCAAGGGCTCGCCGATGGACCGCCTGATCTGCGGCGACGTCGGCTTCGGCAAGACCGAGGTCGCCATCCGCGCCGCCTTCGTCGTGGCCATGTCGGGGCAACAGGTCGCCATCGTCTGCCCGACGACGCTGCTGGCCCGCCAGCACTTCAAGACTTTCAGCGAGCGCTTCGCCGGCTGGCCCATCAAGGTGCGGCACCTGTCGCGCATGGTCACGGCGAAAGACGCTGCCGAGACCCGCAGCGGTCTGAAGGACGGCGGCTTCGAGATCGTCGTCGGCACCCATGCGGTGCTGTCCGATCAGGTCGGCTTCAAAGACCTGGGCCTCGTCATCGTCGATGAGGAGCAGCACTTCGGCGTCAAGCACAAGGAGAAGCTCAAATCCTTGCGCGCCAACGTCCACCTGCTGACCCTGACCGCCACGCCGATCCCGCGCACGCTTCAGATGGCGCTGTCGGGCATCCGCGAGATGTCGATCATCGCCACCCCGCCGGTCGATCGCCTGGCCGTGCGGACCTATGTCGCGCCCTGGGACCCGGTCATGGTGCGAGAGGCCCTGCTGCGCGAGAAGTATCGCGGGGGACAGGCTTTCTACGTCTGCCCGCGCCTGTCGGACCTGCCCGACATCGAGCGGTTCCTTCGCGAACAGGTGCCCGAGATCAAGTTCGTCGTCGGCCACGGACAGATGAGCCCGACCCAGCTGGAAGATGTGATGAGCGCCTTCTACGACGGCAGCTACGACGTGCTGGTCTCGACCACCATCGTCGAGAGCGGCATCGACATTCCGACCGCCAACACCCTGATCGTCCACAGGGCCGACATGTTCGGCCTGGCCCAGTTGCACCAGATACGGGGCCGGATCGGCCGCTCCAAGGCCCGCGCCTTCGCCTATCTGACGACCGACGCGACCAAGCCCATGACCCTGTCGGCCGAGCGCCGGCTGCAGGTGCTGCAGTCCCTCGACAACCTGGGCGCCGGGTTCCAGCTGGCCAGCCACGACCTGGATCAGCGAGGCGGCGGCAATCTGCTGGGCGACGAACAGTCCGGCCACATCCGCGAGGTCGGCGTCGAACTCTACCAGCAGATGCTGGAGGACGCGGTCGCCGAGCTGCGCCAGAACGGGGAGGCCGGCGCGATCGATCGCGGTTGGTCGCCGGCCATCAACGTCGGTGCCGCCGTCCTGATTCCAGAGGATTACGTTCCGGACCTGAACGTCCGTCTCAGCCTCTATCGCCGCCTGTCGGACGCCGAGAACACCGAGAGCCGTGAGGCCCTCGCCGCCGAACTGATCGACCGTTTCGGCCCCTTGCCGGACGAGGCGAAACAGCTGCTGCGGATCGTCGGCATCAAGGCGAACTGCAAGATCGCCTGCATCGAGCGCATCGACATCGGGCCCAAGGGCTGTGTCCTGACCCTGCGCGACAACCGCTTCCCCAACCCGGCGGGCCTGGTCGGCCTGATCCAGAAGAACCACGCGAGCTGGAAGATCCGGCCGGATCAGAAGGTCGTGGTCATGGGCGACTGGCCCTCGGCCGAGGACCGGCTGAAGGTCGCCGAGCGGATCACCGCCGATCTGGCGCGGGTGGCGGGCGCTTAACGGAGAGGCTCAGGCCGCTCTCGCCGCGTGCAGGTCGGCGGAGGCGCGTTCCAGCACCGCCGCCGCGCTCTCGCCGGGCTTCAGTTCGGCGATGCCGACCCGGAACTCGACCACGAAGGGTGATCGCTCCGCGCCCGCGTCGAACGCCGTACAGCCGATGACCGCCGCGATCCGCTCAGCCGCCAGTCGCGCGGCGGGCCCGGGCGTGGCGGGCAGGGCCAGGGCGAAGACCTCGGGGGCAAGCCGCGCCGCCGTGTCCTCGACACGCACCAGCCGCGACACCATGGCCCCGATCTGGGGCATGGCCCGGTCCAGCCAGCCGCCCTTGCGCGCATGCGTCAGCGGTTCGGTCTCGGAAACCTTGAGCACGCAGATCGACAGAGGTCTCCGCCGCGCTGTCGCGGCATCGGCCACCCGGCCCAGATGGCTGGCGAACAGGGTGGGGGTGAACAGCCCCGTGGTCGGGTCCATGACGCCCGATCCCCGCGCCCCTTCCAGTGCCCGCCGGATGGCCAAATGCCGTCGGTGCGTGTGCGCCAGGGCCAACACCCGCGCGGCGATGTCGGGCTCCGGCGTGGAGGCCGCCGCGACCTCCGAGAAGCCCCGGTTGTACAGCTCGCCCAGATTGATCTCACCCTCAGAGCGCAGATAGAGGGCCAGCGGGATATGATAGAGGCGCGTGTTCCGCTTCATCCCCGAGGCGATGCTCAGCGCCGGCGCATGGTCGGGCGCCCCCCACAGGACGGCGGCGTCGAAGGCGCTTTCATGCAGATAGTCGAAGGCGGTGTAGGGCGTGGGCGCGGCCACGATCTCGGCCCCCGCCTGGGTCAGGGTGTTCGACAGGCCGATGAAGCGATGGTCCGGCGCGCCGGCGATCAGAATGCGCAGGGGTCGCGGATCGGGCTCTCCGGCGTCCAGCGCGGCGCCGTGCAACGCCAGCGTCTGGCGGCGCAGGCGGAACTCCTCCTCGGTGATCGCGGCGCGAACCAGCTGTTCCAGCCTCAGGCCCAGCTGCGTGGGGTGAGGGGGCTCGGCCATGGCCAGGTCGACGCCGTCTTCCGCCGTCGCCGAACCGATCGACACGACCGGCAGACGCCGTGCACCGGCGGCCAGACGCAGGGCTTCCGGAAGGGCCGCGGCCTCGGGATGGTCGGCGTCGATGATGGCGGCTTCCAGCTTGAAGTCGCTCAGGGCCGCGATCGCCGCGCCGCCGCTCCGCGCCGTCATTGTGCGCCAGCCGAGGCTGTCCAGCCCGCGACACAGCGCTTCGATCCTGCCGTCGGTCAGGGCGACGACCAGAACGCGTGGATCCGAATACAAGTCAGCCGTCCCCCTCAAGCTCCGATCCGGAGCCGCGCCGATGGCGCGGCGTGACCATACCGACCCGGTCGCCGGGCGCGCAATGCGGGAATGCCCCTGACGAGCGAAAAGGCCGCCTCGGGGTCGAGGCTTCCCACCATGGGAATTTGCGCTAGTTTACCTCGACCTTGGCTGCGGCGGGAACCGGCTTGAACGGCTTGAATACGGACATCGCCACACCGGGCTATTGGGCGCGCCTGTCCGGCCGTGCCTTCGCCCGCAGCTGGGGCCGGGACGTCATGCTCTATACGGGCGGGGTGTCCTTCTTCGCCCTGCTGGCGGTCTTTCCGGCCATCGCCATCCTGATCGGCTTCTACAAGGCGGTCCTCTCGATCGGACAGGTCAGCGAACAGGCGGCGGCCCTGGCCGACGTCATGCCCTATGCGGCCCGCTCCATCTTCCAGGCCGAGGTCGAACGGCTGGCCAATGCCTCGGCCCGCACCGTGTCGGCCCAGAGCGCCTTCGCCCTGATCGTCGGCGCCTATGCCGCCCATCGCGGCTTCAAGGCCCTGCTGGCGGGGCTGAACCTGATCCACGACGAGACCGAGCCGCACGGATTTCTGAAGTTCAACATGCTGGCCTTCTTCGTGGCCCTGTTCGCCTTCGCCCTGTTCACCGTGGTGTCCGGCGCGGTCGTGACCGCGCGGCTGCTGCAGCACACATCGTCGGAGACCATCGACGGCGGCTTCTTCCTGGAGGGGATGACCCCGTCCATCGGCCTCGCCCTGGGGCTGACCATGCTCTACCGCTACGCCATGTCCCATCGCACGCCGGTGGCCTGGGCGCCGGCCATCGCGGGCGGGACGGTTGCGACGGTACTGTCGATGATTTCGTCGTGGCTTTGCGCCATCTATGTCGAGCAGATCGCGCCGCTGGGCGCGACCTACGGCTCCGTCGGCGCGGTCGTGGTGCTGCTGATCTGGCTGTCGTGGAACGTCAACGCCATCTTCTACGGCGGGGCCTTCGCGACCGAGATGGAGATCGCCCATCGCGCCAAGGGCGCGCCCGATCTGGACGAAGACCCCGACGAGCCCTCGGCCGCCATCGTCAATCTGTCGGAGCGGCGCGCGTCTCGACGGTGAGGGTCAGGACGCCGTCGGCCTCCTCGACCGAGACCACCCGCCCGCCCAGTGCCGCCATCAGATAGGGCGCGTCGATCCGGGCCATCGGATCGGTGGCCAGCAGGACGGCGCGCGACCCCGGCGGCAATCCGTCGAGCGCCCTGCGCAGCCGCAAGGTCGGCACAGGGCAGCGGTGACCCCGCGCATCCACGACCGTCGGCACCCTCATGCACCCTCGCAGGCGTCGCGCAGCATGCCCAGCGCGACCCGGATGGCCGCCAGCCGCACGCCCTCTCGCCCCAGGTCGCCGAACGCGTGGCGCGCGTGGGCCGTGCCGCCCGGTCCCGCACAGGCGAAATGCACCAGCCCCACGGGTTTGTCCGCCGATCCTCCGTCCGGTCCCGCGATCCCGGTGATCGACACGGTCAGGGATACACCCGCCCGCTCACGCGCGCCCTCGGCCATCGCGCGGGCCACCGCCTCCGACACCGCGCCGTGTTCGGCCAGAGCCGCCCCCGCCACGCCCAACAGATCGGTCTTGGCGGCGTTGGAATAGGTGACGAACCCCCGGTCCACGACCGCCGACGATCCCGCCACCGCCGTCAGGGCCGCCGCCACCAGTCCTCCGGTGCAGCTCTCGGCCGTGGCGATCGTCCAGCCGCGCGCGGCGGCGGCCTGGATCACGGATGCGGCCAGATCGGCGATGTCTTCGGGGAACATGGGGCTTTCCGAGGCGGGCTGGAATGGCGATACATGGGCCGGGCGCTCGGGTCTGTCGACCGGTCGGCCCGACCGGAGGGCGCATGACCGAGGTGACCGCGAGCGAAGACGTGAGACCGCCGATCGCAGGCGGCGGCGACCGCGTGGTGCCCGGCCTGTTCGCCCTGGCCATCTTCACCTCGGCGGCCCTGGTGTTCACGGTCCAGCCGATGGCGACCAAGCTGGTCCTGCCACTGCTGGGCGGATCGCCGTCGGTCTGGAACACGGCGATGGTCTTCTTCCAGGCGGCGCTGCTGGTCGGCTACGCCTATGCCCATGCGCTGCAGCGCCTGACGTCGATGAAGGCCCAGGTGGCTGTCCACCTCGCCCTCTTGCTGGCCGCCGCCCTGTTCCTGCCGCTCAGGATCAGCGGGGCGCTGGGCGATCCCGCGCCCGAGGCGCCCATCGGCTGGCTGCTGACCACCCTGACCCTGTCGATCGGCGCGCCCTTCGCCATTCTCTCGGCCACGGCCCCCCTGCTTCAGGCCTGGTACGCGCGCGTCCGGGTCGGGCACGTCGACGGCCAGAACCCCTATGTTCTCTACGCGGCCTCGAATCTCGGCAGCTTCCTGGCCCTGATCGCCTATCCGGTCCTGATCGAGCCCCTGCTGACCCTGTCGGGCCAACGGGCCGGCTGGAGCGGGGGATACGCCGTCTTTGTCGTGATGGTCGTCGCGCTGGCCGTCGTGGCCTGGCGCAGGGGTGGTCATTGGGGAGGCGAGCAGGGGGCCGGCGAGGTGGCTCCGCTGGAACGGTCCGCTCCGATCGCCTGGCGCGAGAAGATCGTCTGGGTGCTGCTGGCCGCCGCGCCCGCCAGCCTGATGCTGGGCGTCACCAGCCATCTGTCCACCGACGTGGCCTCGGCCCCCTTCCTGTGGGTCGCGCCACTGGCCCTGTATCTGCTGACCTTCGTCATCGCCTTCCAGACCAGGCCCCTGATCCCCCTGCCGGTCACGCTCGCCCTCGCGGCGGCTATGGGGCTGGCCTGTATCGCGTTCAGCGCCTTCCGCTCGGGCGACTGGCTGTTCCTGTTTGGCCTGAACCTGGTGACCTTCTTCCTGCTGGCCCTGATGTGCCACCAGCGCCTGGCCCAGCGACGGCCACCGCCGGACCGGCTGACGGAATTCTACCTGCTGATGTCACTCGGCGGGGTCGTGGGCGGGGCCTTCACCGCGCTTCTGGCCCCGATCCTGTTCAACAATGTCTGGGAATATCCGCTGGTCCTGGTGCTGGTCGGCCTCGCGCGCCCGCTGGACCGCTCGCCGATCCGGAACCGCGAGGTCTACCTGTTCGTGGCGGCCGTCATCGCCTGCGCCATCCCGCCCATCCTGTCGGCCATGTTCCAGGTCGACTGGGACTTCGCCTGGTGGTTCAGCAACAACGTCACCGGCGACATGCCCCGCCTGACGCTGATGATCCTGATCGTGGCCGTGGTGGCAGGGCTGCTGCTGCGCGACCGCACGCCGGCCTATGTCGCGATCGCGGCGATGATCGCCCTGACCACCCACTACATCGGCCGGGGCTATGAGGCGAAGTTCACGGATCGCAGCTTCTTCGGCGTCATGCGCATCGGAACGACCCAGGACCCCAGGCTCGGCGGTGAGGTTCACGTTCTGATGCACGGCACCACCCTGCACGGGGCCCAGCCCAGAAACCCCGCCTTCGCCTGTATGCCCAGTCTCTATTACGCGCCCCTGACCCCCATCGGCCAGGCGACCCAGACTATCCAGCTGCGTCGCCCGGCCGCGAACATCGGCGTGATCGGCCTGGGGACGGGGGCCATGGCGGGCTACAAGCGGGCCGAAGATCGGATGACCTTCTTCGAGATCGACCCTCTGGTCGACCGACTGGCGCGGGACCCCGAGCATTTCACCTTCATCTCGGACTGCGCGGCGGGGCCGGTGCGGACCGTCCTGGGCGACGCCCGGCTGACTCTGGATCGCGAGGCGCCCGGTTCCTATGACCTTCTGCTGATCGACGCCTTCTCCTCCGACGCCGTGCCCACCCATCTTCTGACGGTCGAGGCGATCGAGGGTTACTTGCGGCTGCTGAAGCCGGACGGGGTGGTCGTCCTGCACCTGTCCAACCGGAACCTCGACATCACCCTTCCGGCGGCCGCGGCGGCCCGCAGGCTGGGCATTCCGAACCTGCATCAGGTCTATCAGGAGAGCGACGCCAGCCCCGAGATGGCGGAGGCCTCGACCGAGGCCCTGATCCTGTCACCGAGCGAGGAGGGCCTGGCCGAGTTCCGCCGCGACCCGCGATGGCGCACGCTCGCCGACACCGAGGTCCGCCCCTGGACCGACGACTATGTGAACCTGGTCGGGTCGCTCTGGCGGCATTTCAGGAACTAGAGCGGGGTACTGGCCCTAACGCTCGCGACGCGGTCGCTGGCTGCTTGAGGGCGTCAGCCCGGCATTTCGATCGTCGCGACGGCCTGGGCGGCCAGGCCCTCGCCCCGGCCGGTGAAGCCCAGGGCCTCGGTCGTCGTCGCCTTCACGCTGACGGCGTCCAGCGGGAGCGCCAGAATTTCCGCCAGCCGCTCTCGCATCGCCAGCCGGTGCGGCTTCACCTTGGGCCGCTCGCAGATCAGGGTGACGTCCACGTTCACCAGCCGCCCGCCGCGCGCCCGCAGACGCTCAACCGCGTGGATCAGGAACTGGTCGGATGCCGCGCCCTTCCATTTCGGATCGGTCGGGGGAAAGTGATCCCCGATGTCGCCGTCACCCATTGCGCCCAAAAGGGCGTCGGTCAGGGCGTGCAGCCCCGCGTCCGCGTCCGAGTGCCCGATCAGGGTCTGGTCGTGCGGGATTTCGACTCCGCACAGCCACACGGCCTCACCCGGGCCCCAGCGGTGGACGTCGAAGCCGGTGCCGACACGGATCTGACGGGGCAGCAGGGCCTCGGCCATGGCGAAATCCTCGGGAAAGGTCAGTTTCATCAGTCTGGGGTCGCCCTGGACCAGGCGAACCGTGCCACCGTCACGCTCGACCACGGCAGCGTCGTCGGTGGGCGTCTCGTTCGCAGGCCAGGCGGCATAGGCGGCGCGCAGCCGTCCGAGCGGAAAGACCTGGGGCGTCTGGGCGCGCCACAGACCGGTCCGGTCGACGGTCGCCTCGATCTCCGCGTCGCCTCGCTTCAAGGTGTCGGAGACGGGCAGGGCGGCGATCGCCCCGTCCGCAGCGGACAGCGCCGCCATCAGCCGCTCGATCACCGCGCGCGACAGCAGGGGCCGGGCCGCGTCGTGGACCAGGACCGGCCGGTCCTCCGGCCCGTCGATCGCGTCCAGACCCGCCCGCACGGAGTCGGCGCGTTCGGCCCCTCCGGCGACGGCGATCCAGCCCGACAGGCCCGACAGCGCCTCCTCGGCCCGGCCCAGGCTGTCGCGCGCGACCACCACCACGACCGGCGCGGACCCCGCGTCGAGCACGGCCTCGACCGACCAGCGCACCACCGCCTTCCCGCCCAGCGCCCGCCACTGCTTGTCCCCACCGGCCCTTGAGCCCGACCCGGCCGCGACCACGATGCTTGCGAATGTCATAGGTCGCCTTCTACGGCGCGATCCCGAAAAGTGTGAGCGGTTTTCGGGCTGAGATCGCGCCGCACCATCATCGCGCCATCTTGACGGTTGACGAGAGGCACCGCTTGGCATGCTGACGGACACGATGACCCACAATCTCCAGATCGGTGATGTGACGATCCCCGGCAGGGTGCTGATGGCGCCCATGACCGGCGTCACCGACCTGCCGTTTCGCCGGCTCGCCAGCCGTCTGGGCGCGGCCTATGTGGCGACCGAGATGGTGGCCTCGGCGGAGTTCGCCCGGGGCCGTCCCGACGTGGTCCGCCGGGCGGCGGTGGGCGAGGGCCTGCCCCTGACTGTCATCCAGCTGGTCGGTCGCGACCCGGCGGCGATGGCCGAGGGCGCGCGCATGGCCGAGGCGGCCGGGGCCGATATCGTCGATCTGAACTTCGGCTGTCCGGCCAAGGAGGTGACCGGGGCCGCCTCCGGTTCGGCCCTGATGCGGACGCCGGACCTGGCCGGGCGGATCATGGACGCCGTCGTGCGGGCCACGACCCGACCCGTCACGGTCAAGATGCGGCTTGGCTGGGACGACACCAGCAGGAACGCCGCCGACCTGGCCCGACAGGCAGAGGCGCTCGGCGTGCGGGCTGTCACCGTCCACGGCCGCACCCGCCAGCAGTTCTACACCGGACGCGCGGACTGGTCCGCCGTCGGCGCGGTCAAGGCGGCCGTCGCCATCCCCGTGATCGTCAACGGCGATATCGTCACGGCGGAGGAGGCGCGCGAGGCCCTGGACCGATCCGGGGCCGACGCTCTGATGCTGGGGCGCGGCGTCTATGGCCGACCCTGGCTGGCCGCGCATCTGGAACGGGCCCTGCGGGACGGGACACGGCTGGAGGAGCCTGACCGCGCCGAACGTCTGGCCATCGTGATCGAGCATATGGCCGCGTCGCTCGACTTCTACGGACCCGGCCTTGGCCTTCGAATGTTCCGCAAACATCTGGGTTGGTACGTCGAACAGGCCCCCTGGCCCGCCGAGCCCGAGGCGCGTCGCGCAGCCAAGAGCGCCCTGTGCCGCCTCGACGCCCCGGCGTCGGTGGCCGATGGCCTGGCCCGCCTCTGGGACCTGCCGACTCCAGACCTAGGGCATTTGCGCAACTCTGCTGTTGATAAAACGCCACAGGTCGCCGAAGCTGTGGGGTGATGTCGGACACAGCAACCGCCCGAAAAGACACGGAGACGATCCCTTCGCTGTGGGATCGGCTGACGGCGGGCCATGCGCGGGCCGGCTTCGTGGCGGCCTATGTCGTCGCCTTCCTGATCACCGCCGCCGCCATCTGGATCGTCGCGGTCGCGCCGGGGGCGGGTGGAGGCGGAGGGCAGGCCGCGGCCAGCCGCGCGGTCCTGGCCATCCTGCTGGCCAATCTCCTCCTCATCGGCGGCCTCGCGACCTTCGTGGGCCTTCAGGTCATGCGGCTGGCCCGGCGGCGGCGAGAGGACCCGGGCGCGCGGCTGCACCTGCGGTTCGTGACCATCTTCTCCCTGGTCGCCCTGGTCCCTGCGGTCGTCATCGCCCTGGTGTTCGGGGTCCTGGTCAATCGGGGCGTGGATCAGTGGTTCAGCCAGAACGTCCGCTCGGCGGTCGAGAACGGAGCCGACATCGGCCGCGCCTATGTCGCCGACGTCGGCGCGGGTCTGGACGCGGACCTGGAGACCATGGCGACCGAACTCGGCGGCATCCGCGGTGCCTTCGACACCCGCATCCAGTTCTCTCAGGCGCTTGAACAGATCGCCGGCTATTTCGGCTATCCGGCCGTCTACATCCTGAACGGCGAGGGCGAGGTCCTGGCCCAGGGCGTCATGGACGGCGCCCCCGCCTATGTCGCCCCCCCGCGCGAGGCGTTCGAGACGGCGGCGGAAGGGGAGGAGGCCCCCGTCGCCGTGACCGAGCGGCCCGATACGGTGCGGGCGCTTTATCCCCTGCCGGAATACGGCGACGCCTACCTCTACGTCGTCCGTCCGCTCGCCCCCGGCATCATCGCCCGGATGCGCAACGGCGAGGAGTCGATCCAGGCCTATCGCCTCGCCGAGGAGAGCCGCGCCCGCATCCAGGCGGCCTTCGCCCTCAGTTATCTGGAGACGGCGCTGCTGGTGCTGGTCGGCGCGGTCTGGCTGGGCATGTCGGCGGCCAGCGCCATCTCGGCCCCGATCGGTCGTCTGGTGAAGGCGGCGGATCAGGTCGCCGGCGGGGACCTGTCGGCCCGGGTCGATCCGCAGGGCGCGCCGGGCGAGATCCGCACCCTGTCCGAGGCCTTCAACCGCATGACCGGCGATCTCGAGACCCAGCAGGCCGCCCTGAAGACCGCCAGCGAGGACGCCCAGGACCGCAGCCGCTTCATCGAGACCGTGCTGTCGGGCGTCAGCGCCGGTGTCATCGGCCTGGACAAGCGCGGCCGCATCTCGGCCATCAACGACAGCGCGCTACAGCTCTTGTCGATCTCCGAGGTCGAGGTGCGGGGCAAGGCGCTGGCAACGATCGCCCCCGAACTCGGCGAACTCGTCGGTCGGGTCGAGGCCCATATCGAGGAGGACATCGACGTGGCCCGCGAGGGCGAGACCCGGCGACTGCGCGTCCGCATCGAGGGCGGCGTCGGCGGCGAGATGGTGCTGACTTTCGACGACATCACCCGGCTGGTCACGGCCCAGAGGAACGCCGCCTGGCGCGACGTCGCCCGCCGCATCGCCCACGAGATCAAGAACCCGCTGACGCCGATCCAGCTGTCCGCCGAGCGGCTCAAGCGCAAGTTCCGCCCCGGCATCACCGAGGATCTCGAGATCTTCGACCGCTGCACCGACACCATCATCCGCCAGGTCGGCGACATCGGCCGGATGGTGGACGAGTTCTCGTCCTTCGCCCGTATGCCCGCCCCGCGCTTCACCAACGAGAACCCGGCCGAACTGCTGCGCGAGGCGGTTTTCGCCCAGCGCGTGGCGGCACCCGACATCGCCGTCGACCTGGTCGAGCCCCTGCCCAAGGCCAAGATGAAGGCTGACGGCCGCATGCTGGGCCAGGCCCTCGCCAACATCCTCAAGAACGCCGGCGAGGCCGTCGCCGCGCGCCGGCTGACCCATCCCGCCGAGGCCGAACAGGTCGCCATCATCGCCCGGCTCGAGGTGGAGGACGGGGTCGCGACCTTCATCATCGAGGACGACGGCAAGGGCCTGCCGACGCGCGATCGCGACCGCCTGACCGAACCCTATGTGACCACGCGCGAGAAGGGCACGGGCCTCGGCCTCGCCATCGTCAAGCGCATCTGCGAGGACCACGGCGGCGAACTCAGGCTCGCCGACGCCGAGACCCTGTCGGGCGCACGCGTGTGCCTGATCTTCCCCCTGACACCCCCTGTCCGAACCGGTCAGACCGAGCCCAAGGGCACCGGTCTTGCGGCGGCCGAATAGCGAGGCGACATGCGATCCAACGGTGCAGACATCCTGGTCGTCGACGACGAGGCCGACATCCGGGACCTGGTCTCGGGCCTGCTCGAGGACGAGGGCCATTCCGTCCGCGTGGCCTCCAGCTCCGAAGAGGCCCTGGCCGGCATCCGTGCCCGGAAGCCCAGCCTGATCGTGCTCGACATCTGGATGCAGGGCGGCGGCATGGACGGGCTGGAGCTGCTCGACATCATCAAGACGCTGGACGCGGACCTGCCCGTGGTCATGATCTCCGGTCACGGCAACATCGAAACGGCCGTCAGCGCCCTGAAGCGCGGGGCCTACGACTTCATCGAGAAGCCGTTCAAGTCCGACCGACTGGTGGTGGTCATCGAGCGCGCCCTCGAAGCCGCGTCCCTGAAGCGCGAGAACCGCCGCCTGCGCGCCCAAGCCATGACGCCGACCGGCCTGATCGGTCGCTCGGCCGCCGCCCATGTCCTGCGCACCACCATCCAGAAGGTCGCCCCGGCCAACAGCCGCGTCCTGATCTCGGGCCCCCCCGGCTGCGGCAAGGAGCTGGTGGCCCGCCAGATCCACGAGGCCAGCCCCCGCGCGCGCGCCGAGTTCGTCGCCATCTCCGCCGCCGGCATGACCCCCGAGCGCCTCGACCTCGAACTGTTCGGCGAGGAGAGCCATGACGGCCGGCCGCGCAAGATCGGCGTCTTCGAACGCGCCCACGGCGGCACCCTGTATCTGGACGACGTCGGCGACATGCCGCGCGAGAGCCAGAGCCGCATCCTGCGCGTTCTGGTCGAACAGCGGTTCCGCCGCGTCGGTGGCGAACAGGACGTCCAGGTCGACGTCCGCGTCGTCACCTCCACCTCGCGCGACCTCAAGACCGAAATCACCGAGGGCCGGTTCCGCGAGGACCTGTTCCATCGGCTGAACGTCGTGCCGATCCGCGTGCCGCCCCTGTCGGAGCGTCGCGAGGACATCGCCGAACTGGTCGACTATTTCATCGAGACGCTCAGCGCCTCGCAGGGCCTGCCCAAGCGTCGCCTGGGCGAAGACGCCATCGCGGTGCTCCAGGTCCATCCCTGGCCGGGCAACGTCCGCCAGTTGCGCAATAACGTCGAACGCCTGCTGATCCTGGCGACCGGCGATCTGGACCAGCCCATCTCGGCCGACATGCTGCCTCAGGAGGTCGCAGCGACGGGCGGCTCCGGCATGGGTACCGAACGGACCATCGCCCTGCCGCTGCGCGAGGCCCGTGAGGTGTTCGAGCGTGAGTATCTGGCCGCCCAGATCATGCGTTTCGGCGGAAACATCTCGCGCACGGCCGCTTTCATCGGCATGGAGAGATCGGCCCTTCACCGCAAGCTGAAGTCGCTGGGCGTGTCGCCCTCCCGGGGCGGCGACGACGAGGAAGGGAGCATCGACTGATGTCGCGCGTGGCCTATGTGAACGGCGTCTATCAGCGGCATGCCGAGGCGACGATCCACGTCGAGGACCGGGGCTTCCAGTTCGCCGACGGCGTCTATGAGGTCTGGTCGGTGTTCGACGGCAGGATGGCCGATTTCGACGGCCACATGACCCGCCTGCACCGCAGCCTGACCGAGCTGCGCATCGACATCCCCATGTCGCGCGAGGCCCTGACCCGGGTGCTGAAGGAAACCATCCGCCGCAACCGCGTCCGGAATGGCATCGTCTATCTGCAGGTCACGCGCGGCACCGCCCGGCGCGACCACCCGTTTCCGGCCGAAGGCACCCCCCCCAGCGTCGTCGTGACCTCGCGCGCCGCTCCCTTCGCCAAGGCCCAGGCCCAGGCGGCCAAGGGCGTGGCCGTCGTCACCCACCCCGACATCCGCTGGGGTCGCTGCGACATCAAGACCGTGGGCCTGCTGCCCAATGTCCTGGCCAAGCAGGCCGCCCGCGACAAGGGCGCCTATGAGGCCTGGATGGTCGACGAGATGGGCCTGGTCACCGAGGGCTCCTCGACCAATGCCTGGATCGTCGACAAGGACGGTCGCTTACGCACCCGCGACACCCAGGCCAATATCCTGAAAGGCATTACCCGCACCGCCATCATGGAGATGATCGAGGCCGAGGGCATCGAGCTGGACGAACGCCCCTTCAGCGTCGACGAGGCCAAGCAGGCGAGGGAGGCCTTCTTCACCGCCGCCGGCGCCTTCGTCATGCCCGCCGTCTCGATCGACGGGGTCAAGATCGGCGACGGCAAACCGGGCCCGATCGCGACCCGCCTGCGCGAGCGCTATCTTGAAGCGGCGCGGCGAGACGCCGTTTAGGCGTCATCGAGGTCGGCCCGATAAAGGTTTCGTCACGGCGAGCACAGCGAATGCACGGAGGACACGGCGGGACCGAGCCGAGGTTTCCGTCATGGACCGGTCTCGTCACGATCCTGCCCCGGAAAAAGGATTGGCGGCGAAGCCGCCCTTCATTCGTGCTGTCTGCCGGAGTTGAGCGATCGGCGATTCTAACCACAGCTCGGTCTCGCTGTGTCCTCCGTGCATTCGCTGTGCTCGCCGTGATGAACCTCTGCTCGTTCCACGCCTCCGATACAGGCCATCAAGCTCATACCCGGTTGCGGCCATGACGATCCGTCGTCTACGCTAGCTCGCCAGATCCAACTGGCCCCGCGCGTCTCCCCACGCGCGGCGAACAATCAAGAACAGGACAAACCTGCCATGTCGCAAGACAAGCGTCAGAACCTTCAGGACACCTTCCTCAACTCGGTCCGCAAGACCAAGACCCCCCTGACCATCTTCCTGGTCAACGGGGTCAAGCTGCAGGGCATCGTGACCTGGTTCGACAACTTCTGTGTGCTGCTCCGCCGCGACGGCCAGGCCCAGCTGGTCTACAAGCACGCCATCTCCACCATCATGCCGTCCGCCCCCGTGCAGCTGTACGAGCCGGACGCCGACGAGGATTGAGGCTCACTCCTCATCCGTTCACCCCGGCGAAGGCCGGGGTCCAGATGGCGAACTCAGACGTGCGGCATAGGAGCCGCGTCTCAATCCCTGCCACCCCGGCTCTTGATCTGGACCCCGGCCTTCGCCGGGGTGCACGGGCAGGGGTGCGCACCTATATTGATGGCGACCCCACCTCCACCCCAAGAGCCCCTACCTGACCTCC
Source organism: Brevundimonas aurifodinae (assembly GCF_040195595.1). Taxonomy (NCBI): domain Bacteria; kingdom Pseudomonadati; phylum Pseudomonadota; class Alphaproteobacteria; order Caulobacterales; family Caulobacteraceae; genus Brevundimonas; species Brevundimonas aurifodinae. Next base: position 44,688 of record NZ_JBEGDD010000003.1, on the reverse strand, counting down.
AAACTCATCGACCATTCCGTCCCGCTGATCCGGGCGATCGTCATCCATCCCGATTTCGGCGAGCGCTCCTCTCGCTCCGCCACCGACCGTCTGGAAGAAGCCGCCGGTCTCGCCCGCGCGCTCGATCTCGACGTGGCGGCCGAAGAGGTCGTGCGTCTGCGCAAGACCACCCCCGCCACCCTGTTCGGCACGGGCAAGGTCGAGGAGCTCGCCGCCCTGATCCGCGCCGCCGAGGCCGAGGCCGCCGTCATCGACGACACCCTGACCCCGGTCCAGCAGCGCAATCTGGAAAAGGCCTGGGACTGCAAGGTCATCGACCGCACCGGCCTGATCCTGGAAATCTTCGGCCGTCGCGCCCGCACCAAGGAGGGCCGGCTGCAGGTCGAACTGGCCCGCCTCGACTACGAGAAATCGCGCCTCGTCCGCACCTGGACCCACCTGGAGCGCCAGCGCGGCGGCACCGGCTCAACCGGCGGCCCCGGTGAGACCCAGATCGAGCTCGACCGCCGCCTGATCGCCGACCGCATCGTCAAGCTGAAGTCCGAGCTGGAGGAGGTCCGCCGCACGCGCGGCCTGCACAGGAAGCAACGCCAGAAGGCTCCGTTCCCGACCGTCGCCCTGGTCGGCTACACCAATGCCGGCAAGTCGACCCTGTTCAACCGGCTGACGGGATCGGAGGTCATGGCCAAGGACCTGCTGTTCGCCACCCTGGACACCACCCAGCGCACCATCCGCCTGCCGGCCGGCCGCCCCGCCATCATCGCCGACACCGTCGGCTTCATCTCCGACCTGCCGCACGAACTGGTCGAGAGCTTCCGCGCGACCCTGGAAGAGGTGGGCGAGGCCGATCTGATCCTGCACGTCCGCGACATCGCCTCGCCCGACACCGTCGCCCAGTCCCAGGACGTCGAGACGGTGCTGAAACAGATCGACCAGGCCGTCGACGCCAACGGGGTGGCCAGGGAGCGCCGCATCCTGGAGGTCTGGAACAAGATCGACCTGCTCGACCCCGAGGCCCGCGAGGCCGTCGAGGGCCAGGCCGCCCGGGCCAAAACCGACGCCGTGGCCGTCTCCGCCTGGACCGGCGACGGCATCGAACCCCTGCGCCACGCCATCGCCGACCGCATCGACGACGATCCGGAGACCGAGCTCACGCTGGAGCCCTCCCAAGGCGAGGCTCTCGCCTGGCTATACGAGCACGGCCGCGTCACGGGCCGCGAGACGGACGGGGAGGGTCGGATGCGGTTGACGGTCCGGCTGGACCCCCAGGCGATGGGGCGGTTCGAGCAGAGGTTCACGACAAGCTGAACAATAAACGCCGCCGGACGGGCCCATCGGGCGGTCTCGCGCGTTCAACAGCGGTCACGCCGTCTGGCGAGGCGCAAGGGGCGGGGCCTGAACCATGTCGAATACGCAAGAGAGCGCCCCGTCGTGGGACGCGCGCGACCTGCAACGTGGGCTTCAGGCCGCGGGCGTCGCCCTGTGGTCCTGGAACGTCGACGACGACACCTTCGCCATGGACGAGGCCGCCTTCTCCCTCTGGGGCATGGAGTTCCGCCCCAGCGTGACCTTCGAGGACCTGTCGGCCAACATCCACCCCAAGGACCGGGATCGGGTGCGCGCTGCCTTCGCCGCCACCCGCGCCGTCATCGGTCCCTATGAGATCGACTTTCGTATCCTGGTCGGCGACGACGTCCGCTGGATTTCCGCCCGGGGCCAGGGCGACGACCTCGGCATGTCCAGCCGCAAGATGTTCGGCATCTTCATCGACGTGACGGGCCGCAAACAGGCCGAGGAGGGTCACGAGCTCCTGGCCGGCGAGATGAGCCACCGGGTCAAGAACCTCCTGGCCATCGCCTCGGGCCTGACCGCCATCACCTCTCGCTCTGTCGAAACCACCACCGACATGGCGCGCGAGCTGACCCAGCGCCTGACCGCTCTGGGCCGCGCCCACGACATGGTCCGCCCCCTGCCGGGCGAGGAGGGCAAGGCGGCGCTGCTGGGCGACCTCCTGTCGGTCCTGCTCGCCCCCTACGACGACCTCGGCGCCTTCAGCGGCCGCATCCGCGTCTCGGTGCCGCGTATGGGCGTGGGCGAACAGGCGGCCAACACCCTCGCCCTGGTCGTCCACGAGCTGGCCACCAACTCCCTGAAATACGGTGCCCTCTCGACCGAGGCAGGCACGCTGGACGTCTCTTGCTCGGCTCACGACACCGAATTGGTCATCCACTGGACCGAACAGGGCGGCCCCACCGTCACGCCGCCCGAGGGCCCCGGCGGCTTCGGCAGCAAGATGGTCGCCCGCGCCATGTCGCGACAGCTGCAAGGCTCCATTGAACGCGACTGGGCCCCACAGGGGCTGGTGGTCCGGCTGCTCATGAACAAGGAGCGGGTGGCGAGGTAGGCCCAGCTTTCGCAATTCGGCGATACCCTACGTCCGATTCTGACGCACCGGCGTGCCACACTCCCGGCATGACCTATGACACCGACTTCAACGCACCCGCCCACGGCGACCACGGCGGCGACATGTGGGCCCATGCGCGGCGAGAGTATCTCGCCGGCGTGAAGGCGACGACGATCTGCCAGCGGTATGGCATGTCGCTCAGCTCGTTTCGGGCCCACGCCCGGGTTGGGGGCTGGCGGCGCGTGGATCAGCCGACGTGCGAGGTCCCGCCCGAGTTCGGCGAATACCATCCCGACGACCAGGTCAGCTTCGCCGACCTCGCCGACCAGGCCTTCCTCAACATCCGCCGCGCCCTGGGCTCGGGCCGCGCCGCCGAGGCCTCGACCTGGATGCGCGTCTACGACCGCCTCGCCGACCGAGCCCGCTCGGAGGTCATGGCCGAGCTGCCGGACGTGAAGCCGCCGTTGCTGGAGTCCAGACGGGAACCGCTGAGGCTGGGGACAGGGGAAGACGATGAGTCGTTGGAATTCAACGTTATAACACCGCAACCGGAGTCCGCATCTTATGAATTGCACTCGATGGACTCGGTGTCGTCCGAGTCCAATCCCGGCCCCTGACCCCTCTCCCATAGGGAGAGGGATCATCGCCGCTCCACCACCTTCGCCGCGTCCCACAGGGCGTCCATCTCGGCCAGGTCCGACTGCTCCGGCGTCCGCCCCTCCCTGGCCAGCTCCGCCTCGATGAAACCGAACCGCCGCACGAATTTGGCGTTCGCCCCGCGCAGGGCATCCTCCGGCTCCACCCCCAGCTTCCGCGCGAGGTTGGCCACCACGAACAGCAGGTCGCCCATCTCTTCGCGGGCCTTGTCCAGGTCGCCCGCCGCGATCTCGGCCCTCAGCTCGGCGACCTCCTCGTCCAGCTTGTCGAAGACCTCGTCCGTGCTCGGCCAGTCGAACCCGACCCGCGCCGCCCGCTTGGTCAGCTTCGCCGCCCGGTGCAGAGCGGGCAGACCCACCGGCACGTCGTCCAGCACCCCCGTCTGAGCCTTGGCTGCCCGCTCCGCCGCCTTGATGTCCTCCCAGCGCAGCTTCTGGGCCGGGCCGCTGATCTGCGCGTCCTCGTCGCCGAAGACGTGCGGATGCCGCCGGATCAGCTTGTCCGACATCGCCTCGGCCACGTCGTCGAAGGCGAACAAGCCCTGTTCCTCGGCCATCCGGGCGTGAAAGATCACCTGGAACAACAGGTCGCCGAGCTCGCCTTTCAGCTCGGTCATGTCGCCCCGCTCGATGGCGTCGGCGACCTCATAGGCCTCCTCGATCGTATAGGGGGCGATGGAGGCGAAGGTCTGCTCCACGTCCCACGGACAGCCGCCGTTCGGGTCCCTCAGCCGGACCATGATGTCCTTCAGCCGGTCGACGGGGGTCATGCGGACGCTCCATCCCGCGCCGCCAGCTTGGCCCGGACCTCGGCATGGGCCTCGGGCGTCAGGGGATAGAGCCTCAGCACCACGGCCGAGATCAGCAGCAGCGCCACCGGCGCGGCGATGAACAGCCACTGCAGCCCCAGGATCACGCCGGGGTCGTTGACCGCGCCGGGCTCCGGATCGAAGCCGATCCACTCCAGCACAGCAAAGGCCCCGACGGAGAAGGCATAACCCAGCTTGGACGTCGCGTTCAGGATCGAGAACAGCAGCCCCGTCCGGTCGGCGTCGGCCTCCAGCCGGATGACGTCGGACGCATCCGCCATCATGGCCCGCAGCAGCAGGTCGGCCGCCCCGAACGCCAGCCCGGTGGCGAAGATGGCCGCAACCGCCGCCGGGAAGTTCCCCGCCGGAACCAGCAGCGTCGCCGCCCCGAAACTGACCGCGAAATAGACGGAAGCCACCGCCAGCGCCTGATGCTTGCCCATCCGCGTCGCCAGCCACGCCCAGACCGGTGCCCCGACCAGCCCCGCCACGAAATAGACCAGCAGCAGGATCGACGTCTGGTCCCGCTCGAACCCCCGCGCCTGCTCGAAGAAGTAGAAGAACAGCACCCCGATCAGCCCCCGCGCCGCTCCCAGCAGCAGGTCCGACAGCAGCAGCCGACGCAGCACCGGCTTGGCGATCAGGGCCAGGGTCGCGCCCAGCCCCCCGTGCGCCGGCGGCGTCGCGTTCCGCGGCTCCGGCGTGAACAGGAAGGTGACCAGCAGAGCGATCGGCAGCAGACCGACGATGAACCCGCCCTGCATCCGCACGGCCTCGACGTAGGAATACCCCATCGCCTGGGCACCCACCGGGATCAGCAGCACGGCCAGCACCCCCAGGATGTTCGCCACCTGCCAGAAGCCGTAGATTCGCGACCGCTGGTCATAGTCGCTCGACAGCACCGCCGCCCAGCTCATCTGGCTGAGCAGGCTGATCGAGTATCCCAGGTACATGACCACCAGCCAGACCGCGAGGTGCGTCGCCCCGGCCCCTTGCCCCACGAAGAACAGCATGGCCACCGACCCCATCAGGATCGGCGCGCCAATGGCCATCCACACCCGATACCGGCCCCACTTGGTCGAGGTGCGATCGATGATGACCCCCAGCAGCGGATCGACCACGATGTCGGCCAGGCGCACGATCAGGAAGATCAGGCTGACCGCCGACAGGCTGACCCCCACATGGCTGGCGTAGAACTCGGGCAGGGTGACGTAGACCGGCAGGCCCAGCGCCGCATAGGGCAGGCAACTGGCCGCGAAGGCCGCCAGCGTGGCGTTGGATCGCCGGGCGGGCGCGGGAGGAGAAGCGTCGGTCATGCACGGTTCCGCAGGTGCCGGTGCGAGTCGGCGAAGACCGCGACCATGCCAGTTTTGACGACGGCGGAAGAGGGGCCTTGCTTGCGCCGCGACGGTCAGGCTTCCTGCGGTCATGCGGTTGGGGATGCTCGCGATCATCGTGGCGACGGTCCTGGTCTGGCTCACGCCGGGCCGGGCGGACGCTCAGGGTGCCTGGACGCCCCAGTGCGACGTCCATGAAAGGGCTTTCGCCGGGGCCGGACTGGCCAACGCCGTCTCCGTCTACACCCTCGAATGGGCCCCCTTCGCCGGACCCGAATGGGGCTGGGTGACCTATGTGCCCTTGCTTCAGAAGGAGCTGGGCACCGACTGCCAGGCCGGTTCGCCCGACTTCGCCGAGGCGCTGTCCCGGTTTCAGGCTCGTTACGCCCTGCCGGCGACCGGCGTGTTCGACCCGGCGACGTTCGAGGTGCTGCGCGGCGTGCTCCAGGAACGGCGGCCCTTCATCATGGCCCGCCTGCGCGACGAATGCCCCAACCCCCCGCCGCTGCGCATGCTGGGCTATCTGGTCGAGGAGGAGGAGCACGCCGATCGGCTGACCCGGCTGCTTCGCCGCGACGTGCTGGACGCCTATCGCCGCATGGTCGTCGCCGCCCGCGCCGAGGTGCCCGAGATCGACGCCGACCGCGAGCTGCTGCAGATCTTCTCCGGCTTCCGCGACCCCGAGGCCGACGCCGCCCGCTGCGCCGCCCAGGGCAACTGCGACGGCCTGCGCCGCGCCGTCTGCTCCGCCCACCGCACGGGCACGGCCGTCGATCTGTATGTCGGTCAGCTGTTCGACATGGGCGTGGACAACACCAACCCCGACAGCCGACTGCACATGACCCAGGGCGCGACCTATCGCTGGCTGGTGAAGAACGCCGGCCGCTTCGGCTTTGTGCCGTACCTGTATGAGCCCTGGCATTGGGAGTGGGTCGACCCGAACGGCACCACCCTGATCTCGGAGTGATCCGGTCCCTGACCGAGGGCGAGCGCCGCCTGATCCGGTCCGAGTTCGGCGGGGCCGTGCACTTGGACACGGTCCGGCTCATGTCCATGCCGTGGCCGCTCGACCGCGCCTTTGTGCCCGGCGTCTGGTTCGGGCGAAGCTGGATCTGCTGGCCGGGCAGGGGGTTGCCCGACGATTTCACCGTCGCACCGCTGTCGCTCCAGGCCGTCCTGATCCACGAGATGGTCCACGTCTGGCAGGCTCAGAGCGGGATCAACCTGCTGACCGGAAAGTTGCGCGCCGGCGACGGTTCTCGCGCCTATGCCTATCCCGTGAACCGGTGTGGATGGGAGGTGTTGAACATCGAGCAGCAGGCGATGGCGGTAGAGCACCGCTTCCGCGCCGCGAGGGGTCAGCGCACACCGGATGACGCCGACTTCTATGGTCAGCTCTGCCCGATCAGACGAGATATCGCAGCCTGACCCCTTGTGCGTTCACGCCTGCTCGCTACATCTGACACTTCAGCTGTTGCAGACTCGTCCAACCCACAGGAGCGTTCCATGACCAAGGTGCTGGTTCTCTATCATTCGACCTACGGCCACATCGAACAGATGGCCGAGGCCGTCGCCGAGGGCGCGCGTTCGGTCGAAGGCATCGAGGTCGACATCAAGCGCGTTCTGGAAACCGTGCCCGAGGACCTGGCCATCCAGTCGCACTACAAGCTCGACCAGAAGGCCCCGATTGCCAAGCCTGAAGACCTGGAACATTACGACGCCATCATCGTCGGGGCCGGCACTCGCTTCGGCACGGCTGCGGGACAGATGCGGAACTTCTGGGACCAGACCGGCGGCGTCTGGTTCCAGGGCAAGCTGGTCGGCAAGGTGGGCGGTGCCTTCACCTCGTCAGCGACCCAGCACGGCGGCAATGAGACGACGCTGATCGGTCTGATCCAGACCCTGCTGCACCACGGCATGGTGGTCGCGGGCCTGCCTTACGCCTTTCAGGGCCAGATGACGCTGGAGGAGATCTCGGGCGGCTCACCCTATGGCGCGACGACCATCACCGGCGGCGACGGCTCGCGCCAGCCGAGCGCCAACGAACTGGCCGGCGCGCGGCACCAGGGCGAATACATCGCCGGCCTGGCGAAGAAGCTGAAGGCCTGATAGCGGAGCGCGGCGGCGGTTCCGCCGCCGCCATCGCTCACTTGTTTTTCAGCATCGTGTCCACCGCCACCGACCCCGGGCCAGCGAAGAAGAGGTAGAGGAAGACCCAGCAATACAAGGCCGCCAACTCGCCGCCGTTGACCATCGGATAGAGGCCGCCGGACAGGGCGTGGAACTGGAAATAGGCCACGGCCATCATTCCAGACATGACGAAGGCGACCGGTCGGGTGAACAGGCCGAGGACCAACAGCGCGCCCCCGACCAGCTCCAGCACTCCGCCGATGCCGATCTGGCTCATCAGCTCGAATGGCCCTCGCGCCGGTGCCGGAAAGCTGAAGACCTTCTGGGTTCCGTGTTGCAGAAACATCAGGCCAGAGATGATCCGGAGACCCGACAAGGCCAGCGGACGATGACGCTCAAAGGACTCGAACATGACTTCCCCCTTGTTGAGCGGAGAGCCTGCGACGACGACGCTTCCAGATCAAGCGCGACGGCTCAGGCCGCCTCGGCCACGTCCACCAGGGTCTGGATGGCGACGTAGTCGGTCTTGCCTGTGCCCAGCACCGGCAATTCGCGCACCTTGACGATCTTCTTGGGCACGGCCAGCTCCGGTGCGCCGTGTTCTCGGGCCCATTCGGCGATGCGGCCGACGTCGGCGTCGCCGCGCTCGGTTACCAGGACCAGCTTCTCGCCCTTCCTGGCGTCGGCGATCGAGATCACGGCATGGCGGACGTCAGGCCACACCGCGCTGACCAGTCCCTCGACGGCGCTCAGCGAGACCATCTCGCCACCGATCTTGGCGAACCGCTTCACCCGGCCGAGGATGGAAATGTAGCCCTCGGGGTCCAGGTCGACGATGTCGCCGGTGTCGTGCCAGCCGCCGTCCAGCGGCTCGATCTTCGTCGGATCCTCGGGGGACATATAGCCCCGCATGACGTTGGGTCCCCGCAGATACAGGCGCTTGCCCTCGGCGATGCCGTCGACGGCCTCCAGCCGCGCTTCCATGCCGGGCAGCAGCTGACCGACGGTCCCCGGGCGATTGCGGTCCGGGTGGTTGACCGCAACGACCGGCGCGGCCTCGGTCGCGCCATACCCCTCCAGCAGCTTCACGCCGCCGAACTTGGTGTTGAACAGATGATGGGTCTCGTCGCGCACGCGCTCGGCCCCGGCAACGACGAACTGCACCGTGCGGAAGTCGTCGGGGGCCGCAACCCGGGCCCACTGGTTCAGGAAGGTGTCGGTGGCGAACAGGATCGAGGTGTTCACCTCGGCCAGCAGGGCGACGATCTGCTTGCCGTGCAGGGGCGAGGGATACTGGAACGCCTTCAGCCCGTTCAGCAGCGGCAGGACGACCCCGCCGGTCAGGCCGAAGCAATGGAAGGTCGGCAGGGGATTGAACATCACCCAGTTCGGGTCGAGCGGAATGTGGGTCGCCACCTGACGCGCATTGGCCACCAGATTCTTCTGGCTCAGCTGCACCCCCTTGGGCGCGCCGAAGCTGCCGGATGTGAACAGCACCACGCCCGGATCGTCGGGCCGGGTCTTGACCCGGAAGCGGCCGGGCATCAGCCCCGCCATCAGGCCGAACAGCTTGTCCTGGATGCCGATCGTGGCGCGGATGTCGTCCAGCCAGACGATCTCGGCGTGCTGGGCCAGTTCAGCGATCAGGTCGTCGATCTTGGCCTGTTCGACGAAGCGGCGGGCGCACAGGATGCGCTTGACCCCGGCCGCCTGGATCGCCGCTTTCAGGTTCCGCTCGCCCGAGGTGAAGTTCAGCATCACCGGCACCCGCCCGAAGGCGTGCAGGCCAAAGAAGGTCACCACCACGCCCATGGACGACGGCAGAAGGATCCCGACGCGCTCAGCAGGCTGGGTCATCGCCGCGATCTTGCGCCCCAGAACGAAGGCGGCGCGGATCAGGCCGGTATAGGTCAGGGGTTTCCTGTCCTGATCCTCGACGATCTCCTTGTCGCCGAACTTGGCGCGCGCCGCGATCAGGGCGTCGAAGAGCGATTCTTCTCCCGCCGAAGGGTCAAGACCAGGCCGAAACAATACGCGTCTCCTCCGGGAGGCATTGAACCGCCCCCTCGCTGTCAGGGGCGGCAACCTAGTTAAGCCTCGCCGCGATGAAAAGATGCGTTACGTCGCGTGAACCGAAAGGCGCTGAAGCAGGCCGTGACTTGCCATCCGGAGACGGAAGGACGACATACCGGCTTCAGTCTCCGGAGCCCGGCCCGCCTCGATGGTCACCCTCATCGATACCCTGACCCGAACCCCGGCCGAACTGCGTCATCCGGAGAAGCAGAACCGGCCAGAAACAGCCGTCCTGCGCAAGCCAGACTGGCTGCGCGTCAAGGCACCGGGCTCGGGTCAGTACAACGCCACGCGCGAGATCGTCCGCTCCAAGGGACTGGTCACCGTCTGCGAGGAAGCCGCCTGTCCCAACATCGGGGAGTGCTGGAGCCAGAAGCACGCCACCCTGATGATCATGGGCGACACCTGCACCCGGGCCTGCGCCTTCTGCAACGTCAAGACGGGCCTGCCCCAGCCGCTCGATCCGGAAGAGCCTGCCAAGGTCGGTCTGGCGGTGGCGCAACTGGGTCTGAACCACGTCGTCATCACATCGGTCGACCGCGATGACGTGGCCGACGGAGGCGCGGCCCATTTCGCCGAGGTCGTGCGCGAGATTCGTCGTCAGGCCCCTCGCACCACGATCGAGATCCTGACGCCCGACTTCCTGCGCAAGGACGGCGCGGCCGAGGTCGTGATCGACGCCACCCCCGACGTCTTCAACCACAACCTGGAAACCGTGCCGCGCCTGTATCTGAAGATCCGGCCCGGGGCCCGCTACTTCCACTCGCTGCGTCTGCTGCAGATGGTCAAGGAGCGCGACCCCAACCAGTTCACCAAGTCCGGCATCATGGTCGGCCTGGGCGAGACCAAGGAAGAGGTCATGCAGGTGATGGACGACATGCGCTCGGCCGGTGTCGATTTCATCACCATCGGCCAGTACCTCCAGCCTACCCGCAAGCACGCCGCCATCGACCGCTTCGTGACGCCGGAAGAGTTCAAGGCCTATGAGGCGATCGCCCGGGCCAAGGGGTTCCTGATGGTTTCGGCCTCGCCCCTGACACGGTCCTCGCACCACGCCGGCGACGACTTCGCCCGACTGAAGGCGGCGCGACTGGCCAGCACCGGACGCTGATTTCCGCTTGGCCGTTCACCGTGTCACCCGCATCCTGCCCTATGCGCCGCACCAGCTCGCCGAGCTCGTCGCGGACGTGGAGGCCTATCCGCGCTTCGTGAAGTGGGTGAACGCCATGCGCGTGTGGAACCGCCGCGAGGAGGCCTCGGGCGTCTTGCTGATGGACGCCGAGGCCGCGGTCGGCTTCTCTTTCCTGAAGGAGCGGTTCTCGACCTGGGTCCGCCATGACACCAATGCGCCGTCTGTCGAGGTCGGCCTGTTGCGCGGCCCGTTCCGGCACCTGAAGAACCGCTGGGACTTCAAGGCGGTGCCCGAGGGGACCCGGCTGGAGTTCGTCATCGACTTCGCCTTCAAGTCGCCCCTGCTGAACGCCGCGCTCCAGGCCAATTTCGACCGCGCCGTGTCCCTGCTGATCGCCAGTTTCGAGGCCGAGGCGAAACGGCGTTACGGCCCGCCGTCGTGACCGCCTTCGACTTCGACGCGACCGTCGTGGGGGCCGGGGCCGTGGGCCTGGCCTGCGGGCGGGCGATGGCGAAGCGGGGGCTGACGGTGCTGGTGCTGGAAAGTGGCGACCACATCGGCCAGGGCGTCTCCAGCCGCAACTCCGAAGTTATTCACGCTGGGCTCTACTATCCGACCGGCTCGCTGAAGGCGCGGCTGTGCGTCGAGGGTCGGCGCGCGCTCTACGCCTTTCTCGAAAGCCACAAGGTCGATTACCGCAAATGCGGCAAGCTGGTCGTGGCGACGGAGGCGTCCGAGGTCGAACGGATCGAGGCCATCTTCCAGCAGGCCACGGCCAACGACGTCGAGGGGCTGGAGCATCTGACCGGGGCCCACGCGCGGGCGTTGGAGCCGGGTCTGAACGCCCACGCCGCCCTGCTGTCGCCCGAGAGCGGCATCTTCGCCAGCCACGACTACATGCTGGCCCTGCAAGGCGAGATCGAGGACGCGGGCGGGTCGGTCGTCGTGGCCACCCCGTTCGAACGCGCCGAGCCCCTGCCGGGCGGTGGGTTCCGGATCACCGCGGGCGGGGAGGGGAGCGCGGTCCTGACCACCCGCCTGCTGGTCACCGCGCCGGGGCTTCAGGCGCAGGACGTCGCGGCGCGGATCGACGGATTTCCGGCCGACCAGATTCCGACCCGACACCTCGGCAAGGGCATCTATTTCCGTTTGAGCGGCAAGGCCCCGTTCGAACGGCTGATCTATCCGCCCCCGATCCCGGGCGCGCTCGGCACCCACTACCGAAAGGACCTGGGCGGCCAGGCCGTGTTCGGACCGGACCTGACCTATGTCGAGACCGAGGACTATTCCGTCGACCCGGCCAAGGCCGAGGACTTCGCCCGCTACATCCGCCGCTTCTGGCCGGCTCTGCCAGAAGGCACGTTGACGCCCGATTACGCCGGCATCCGGCCCAAGCTGCATGGGCCGGGCGAGCCCCAGCCGGACTTCCAGCTGGACGGCCCCGAGGTCCACGGCGTGCCGGGCCTGGTCGCCCTTTTCGGCATCGAGAGTCCCGGTCTGACCAGCTCGCTTGCCATCGGAGAGGCGGTCGCCGACAAGCTCGGCCATGACTGAGCTTGACCTCCGCGACGCCGTCCCGACCGATATCCCGGCGCTGCACGCCCTGATCGAGAGCGCCTATCGTGGCGAGACCTCGCGCGTCGGCTGGACGACCGAGGCCGACCTGCTGGACGGTCAGCGCACCGATCCGGAGGAACTGGCCGAGATCATCGCCGCCGAGGACCAGGGAATTCTGGTCGCCTGGAAGGACGGCGACGCCCTGGCCTGCGTGAAGCACCAGCACCTTGGTGACGGGGTCGGCTACTTCGGCATGCTGTCGGTGGCGCCGGCCCTCCAATCCGCGGGGTTGGGCCGTCGCATGGTCGAGGCGGCCGAGCGGGTGCTGGTCGAGCGGCACGGCGTCCGCCGCATGCGCATCCAGGTCTTCCCGCAACGCCAGACCCTGGTCGCCTGGTATCAGCGGCTGGGCTATGCCCTGACCGGCGAGACTGCACCCTTTCCCTATGGCGATCAACGGTTCGGCCTGCCCCGGCGCGACGACCTGTCGTTCGTCATCATGGAAAAGCCGCTGCCATGACCGTGATCCACACCGAGCGACTGGTGCTGCGCCACGCGCGGCTGGACGACGTGGCGGCGTTTCATGCCATTCTGTCGAACCCGGTCGCCATGCGCTGGTGGTCCTCCTTGCCTCACGCCTCGGTCGAGGAGACTCGGACCTGGGTCGAGGGGATGATGACCGGAAGCGTCGCCGGTGCGCCCGACTTCGTGATCGAATGGCAGGGCCGGGTGATCGGCAAGGCGGGGTTCTGGAAGCTGCCGGACGTCGGCTATATCCTGCATCCCGACGCTTGGGGGCAGGGCTTGGCCCGCGAGGCGGTCGGGGCGGCGATCGACCACGTCTTCGCCGAGCGGATGACGGACATCGCGACCGCCGACGTCGACCCGGAGAACCCGGGGTCTATTCGGCTGCTGGAGCGGCTCGGCTTCACCCGAACGGGATCAGCCGAGCGCACCTGGAACATCGGGGGCGAGTGGAAGGACAGCCTGTATTTCGCCCTGACCCGCGACGCCTGGCAGGCCCGGCTCAGAACCGCGTCGTGAGTTGGGTCAGCCACAGCGGCGACGCCTGAACCAGCCAGGACTCGATCGACTTCTCCACACCGATCAGGATCAGCACCCCGATCAGGACCATGAAGCCGCCCAGCAGATATTTGCCGATCGATCCCGCGGCCAGCATTCGGCCTCGCAGCCTCGCCAGCGCCTGACGCGACATCAGCCCGATCGCCACCAGCGGCGTCGCCGCCCCGATGCCGAAGATCAGCATGGTCAGGGCCACCCGGCCCAGGTCCTGCCCTTGGGCGGCCAGCAGCGAGGCTGCCCCCAAGGTCGGTCCGACGCACGGCGCCCAGACCAGACCCATCAGTGCGCCCAGGCCCAGTTGACCCCATGGCCCCCGACCGTCCAGCTTACGCATCCCTCCGTCGGCCCAGGTGGACAGGGGTCCCCCCAGCGCCGACAGCCGTGCCTGAGCGGCCGGGATCAGCAGGAACAGGCCCACGACGACCAGCATGCCCCCGCCGATCTTGCGGAACAGGTCGCCGTCCAGACCGATCGAGAAGCCGATCGTGGCCACGAACAGGCCGACGATGGTGAAGCTGGCCGCTAGGCCCAGCCCGAGCGCCACCGGCCCCCAGCGCCCCTCGGACTGGGCACCACCCAGCACGATCGGCACGAGCGGCAGGACACAGGGACTGAGAATGGTCAGGACGCCGGCGATGAACGCCAGCAGAGGATTCAGATCGGTCGCCACGAGGTCAGCGGGCCGCCGTCGTCTGCAACAGGCGTTCGATCTCGAAATAGGCGGTCACGCCGACATTGCGGCCTGTCTCTTCGCGTCCCCGGAACGCGATCAGCGTGCTCTGGCGCTGGGCCCCGAACCGACGAAGCGCATCCTTCTGGCCGTCGAAATCGACCCGGAAGACGACCAGGTCGTCATAGGCGGGCTGGGCCGTCAGACGCTCGATCACGGGCTCCTGCGCGCGGCAGGTCGGGCACCAGGGCGCATAGACATCAACCAGAATCGGACGGCCCGCGGCTTGGGCGGCCTCGAAGGCGGCGGTGGTGAAGGGGACGTGCTGGGCCAGGGCGGCACCGGCCGAGGCGACGAGAGTCCCGGCCGCGACGGCCAAGGCGAGAAGGGTGCGACGAAGCATGGGGGTGTTCCGGTCAAGATGAGGAATGCCGGTTGTTCGATCGACCAGCCGGATTGGTTACGCGCCGGTTGACCGCCTCTATCCGCCCGGTGCCAGCGCCAGGAGACCGAAGGTGATCCCGGCCCAGAGGATCGGCGAGAGCAGCAGGGCCCAGCTCGTTCGCTCGCGTCGCATGGCGAAGGCGATCCAGGCGAGGATCGGCCCCAGCAGGGTCACGATCGGCAGTCCGAACGAGAACAGGATAAATGTATAGATCAGCGGGTTCGTGCCCGACGCCGCGACCATCACCGACATCGTCGACACGATGAATGCGGGCAGGATAGCCAAGAGTGCTACCAAGCTGCCGACGATCAGTCCGATCAGCAGCAGCCGGCTCCGGGGGAGATTGTGCGTATCCGCAGCATCGATCATGCGGCAATCAGACACCGGCGTTTGGTCAGCTGCAAGTCCGATGCGACGGGCCTTGAAATCACCGCCATGATCCTGCATAAGCCCGCGCTCGCTGGCGGCTCATCCCTTGGGCCGCCGCTTTTCGTTTTTCGCGTTGTCCGTTCCGCAAGGAACCCGGGCACCGCCGCACACTGAGATCGAGACGGACATGGCCGTTCCCAAGCGCAAAGTATCGCCCTCGCGTCGCAACATGCGTCGCGCCCACGACGCCCTCGGCACCAATCCCTACACCGAGGACAAGGACACGGGCGAACTGCGCCGCTCGCACCACATCGACTTGAAGACCGGCACCTATCGCGGCCGCCAGGTCCTGACGCCCAAGGAAGACTAGGCGTCAGCCCGATCGGGACGATCAGACGGCGCGCGGGTTTCTCGCGCGCCGTTTTCGTGCGTTCATGCCCCTTCACCGAGGGAGGGTCCGAAGATGCGTATGCTTGCCCTGAGTTCTTGCATGGTTCTGGCGCTCGCCGGCTGTCAGCAGGCCGAAGCGCCTGCGGGTTCCGACGGGACCGATGCGGCGGCCCCGGCCGCGATGGCGACAGCGGAGGCCAATGTTTTGACTCCCGAAGGCCTTGGGCCTTTGCGGATCGGCATGATGGTTCCCCAACTTGCGACCGTCTGGGGCGGTCTGCGCGCTCAGCCCACCGACATCATGGCCTGCCAGATCGTGGAGTTCGCCGATGCGCCCGCCGGCGTGAAGGCCTTCATGAACGGCGGCGAGGTCCGTCACGTCATTCTGGATCGC
Source organism: Brevundimonas aurifodinae (assembly GCF_040195595.1). Taxonomy (NCBI): domain Bacteria; kingdom Pseudomonadati; phylum Pseudomonadota; class Alphaproteobacteria; order Caulobacterales; family Caulobacteraceae; genus Brevundimonas; species Brevundimonas aurifodinae. The sequence continues at coordinate 29,239 of NZ_JBEGDD010000003.1, read as the reverse complement.
TTCTCCACGCTGAAGACCGATCGCGGCTTCGGTCCCGCTGACGACGGCGCAGCCGTCAAGGCGGCTTACGGCGATGCGGCGACGGTAGCCCCGGCCAAATACGATCCCGCGCCCGCCGAGGAGATCACGATTTGGGCGAACGGCGATACTTCTGGTGCCTACATCGAGGACCTGACGGCGCGAGGCATTCGCTACAATGTCGGCGGCGACGGCAAGGTCTCGACGGTGATGGCAGGCGGTCCGACTATCCAGCTGGTCGAGGGCTGCGGTTGATCGCGACGGCCGCCTGAAGGTTGGCGTTTGGCGGGCGGCGGGCTAAACCCCGCCCGCCATCCTCCTCCATTCGTGAAGGCCCGAGAATGACTGACATCGCCGACATCGTCGCCCGCCAGATCCTGGACAGCCGGGGCAACCCCACGGTCGAGGTGGACGTGGTCCTCGATGACGGCAGCTTCGGCCGCGCCGCCGTGCCCTCGGGGGCCTCGACCGGTGCCCATGAGGCCGTCGAACTGCGCGACGCCGACCCGGTCATGTGGGGCGGTAAAGGGGTCCAGAACGCCGTCGACGCCGTCAACGGAGAGATATTCGACGCCCTGTCAGGCATGGACGCCGAGGATCAACGTCGCATCGATGAGGCCCTGATCAATCTGGATGGGACCGAGAACAAGGGCCGCCTGGGGGCCAACGCCATCCTGGGCGTGTCGCTGGCGGTGGCCAAGGCCAGCGCCATCTCGTCGGGTCTGCCGCTGTTTCGCTACGTCGGCGGCATCTCGGCCCGCGTGCTGCCGACCCCGATGATGAACATCATCAACGGCGGGGCCCATGCCGACAATCCGATCGACATCCAGGAGTTCATGATCCTGCCGACCGGAGCGGAGACCTTCGCCGAGGGCCTGCGCATGGGCGCCGAGATCTTCCACGCTCTGAAAAAGCAGCTGAAGGACGCCGGCCACAATACCAACGTCGGCGACGAGGGCGGCTTCGCGCCCAATCTGGCTTCGGCCGAGGAGGCCCTGGCCTTCATCACCAAGGCCGGTCAGGCGGCGGGCTATCTGGCGGGCGAGGACTTCCATCTGGCGCTGGACGTCGCGGCCACCGAGTTCTTCAAGGACGGGGCCTATCAGATGACCGGCGAGGGCAAGACCTTCGGCGCCGACGGCATGGTCGCCTACCTGGCGGACCTGTGTGAACGCTTCCCCATCGTCTCGATCGAGGACGGCTGTTCGGAGGACGATTTCGAGGGCTGGAAACATCTGACCGAGGTCCTGGGCGACCGCATCCAGATCGTCGGCGACGACCTGTTCGTCACCAATCCGGCGCGCCTGGCCGCCGGCATCGGCGAGGGCCTGGCCAACTCCATTCTGGTCAAGGTCAATCAGATCGGCACCCTGTCCGAGACCCTGGACGCCGTCGATATGGCGCACCGCGCCGGCTACACCGCCGTCATGAGCCACCGTTCGGGCGAGACGGAAGATTCGACGATCGCCGACCTGGCCGTCGCCACCAACTGCGGACAAATCAAGACCGGCTCGCTGGCCCGCTCGGACCGCACCGCCAAGTACAACCAGCTGCTGCGCATCGAGGAGTTGCTGGGCGATCAGGCCAGCTATTACGGCGACGGAATGCTGCTGAAATAGGGGCCGCAGCTACCTTTCCTTAGGCATTTTCGGTCACGGATAGAAAACCGTGTTCGCGCTCAGAAGGAGCGTTCGAAGTGCCCGAACGAATGAAGCCGTACAGCCTTTCCGCCTTCCTCTTCCTGATGGTCGTCTACCTCGGCGTGCAGGCCCTGACCGGCGAGCGGGGCCTGCTGTCCGGCAGCGCGCGCGACCTGCGGCTGGCCGAGCGCGAGGTCGAGCTCGCGGCCCTGACCGAGCGCCGGGCCGATCTCGAGGTTCGCGTGCGCTATCTGAAATCCGACAGCCTGTCGCGCGACCTTCTGGAGGAGCGCGCTCGTGCCGTGCTCGGCTTTTCGGACCCTCGCGACTATGTCCTGCGCGTCTCCGCCCCCGCGACTTCGGTCCCCGTCGCCGCGCGGTACTGAACTCTTGTTACAGGTCGGACCGCGTGCTTTGCCTTTCGGGAACGAAGGCTGCTACAGCCCCATTCCGTAACGACAAGAAGCCTTAGGCGGGCGCGTTTCGCCAGGGGCTCAGCCCGGAGACGCCGGATGGCGAGAGCCGCCCAGAAGACCTCGAGTTCCAATCCGTCGGGGAAACTCCCCAACACACCGACCGCGACCAAGGACGAGCTTCTGTCCTACTACCGCGAGATGGTCCTGATCCGCCGCTTCGAGGAGCGCGCTGGTCAACTGTACGGCATGGGTCTGATCGGCGGATTCTGCCATCTGTACATCGGCCAGGAGGCCGTCGCCGTCGGCGTCCAGGCCAGCGTGAAGCAGGGCCACGACAAGATCATCACCGGCTACCGCGACCATGGCCATATGCTGGCCGCCGGCATGGACCCCAAGGAAGTCATGGCCGAGCTGACCGGCCGGGCAGGGGGCTCGTCCAAGGGCAAGGGCGGGTCGATGCACATGTTCGACGTCCCGACCGGCTTCTACGGCGGACACGGCATCGTCGGCGCCCAGGTGGCGCTTGGGACCGGCCTGGCCTTTGCCGGCAAATACCGGGGCGATGACTCGGTCGCCTTCATCTATTTCGGCGACGGCGCGGCCAACCAGGGTCAGGTCTACGAGAGCTTCAATATGGCCCAGCTGTGGAAGCTGCCGGCCATCTACATCATCGAGAACAACCAGTACGCCATGGGCACGAGCATCGAACGCTCATCGTCCACGACCGAGCTGTCCCAGCGCGGCGCCAGCTTCGGCATCCCCGGCGAGACGGTCGACGGCATGGATGTGCTGGCGGTCAAGGATGCGGTCGAGCGCGCTGTCAAGCGCGCCCGCGAGGGCGCCGGCCCCTTCATCCTGGAGGTGAAGACCTATCGCTATCGCGGCCACTCCATGTCGGATCCGGCCAAATACCGCACCAAGGAAGAAGTCGACGAGGTCAAGAAGACCCGCGACCCGATCGAGCACATCCGTGCCCTGCTGGACGCAGCCAAGGCCACCGAGGACGAGATCAAGGCCATCGACAACGAGATCAAGGCGATCGTGGCCGAGGCGGTCCAGTTCGCCCAGGAGAGCCCGGAGCCGGATCCGAGCGAGCTCTATACCGACGTCTATGTGGAGAGCGCCCCGGTGGAGACCGTCCAGTGACCGACATCCTCATGCCGGCGCTGTCGCCCACCATGGAAGAGGGCACCCTGGCCAAATGGCACGTCAAGGCGGGCGACACCGTCAAGGCGGGCGACGTGATCGCCGAGATCGAGACCGACAAGGCGACCATGGAGGTCGAGGCCGTCGACGAGGGCGAGATCGCTGAAATCCTCGTTGCCGAAGGCTCCGAGAACGTGAAGGTCAACGCGGTGATCGCCAGGCTCGCTGGTGAAAATGGCGCGACCAGCTCTCCCCCCCCTGGGGGGAGACAGGCGGCGCAGCCGCCAGAGGAGGGCAAGTCCGAGCCCGCGCCGAACACGCCCCCCTCGGCTGCTTCGCAGCCTCTCCCCCCAAGGGGGGGAGATTTGCGCGATCCCGAAATCCCCGCCGGCACGGCGATGGTCAAGACCACCATCCGCGACGCCCTGCGCGACGCCATGGCCGAGGAGATGCGCCGCGACGACGCCGTCTTCCTGATCGGCGAGGAGGTCGCCCAGTATCAGGGCGCCTATAAGGTCAGCCGCGAACTGCTGCAGGAGTTCGGCGACCGCCGCGTGGTCGACACGCCTATCACCGAGCACGGATTCGCCGGCCTGGGCGTCGGCGCGGCCATGGCGGGTCTGAAACCGATCGTCGAGTTCATGACCTTCAACTTCGCCATGCAGGCGATCGACCACATCATCAACTCCGCCGCCAAGACGCTCTATATGTCCGGCGGTCAGATACGCGCGCCGATCGTGTTCCGCGGCCCCAACGGCGCAGCCAGCCGCGTGGCGGCCCAGCACAGCCAGGACTATTCCAGCTGGTACGCCAACGTACCCGGCCTGAAGGTCGTCGCCCCCTATGACGCGGCCGACGCGAAGGGCCTGCTGAAGGCGGCGATCCGCGATCCGAACCCGGTCGTCTTCCTCGAGCACGAGATGATGTACGGCCTGGAGTTCGACGTGCCCGAAGGCGACCATGTCGTGCCGATCGGCAAGGCCAAGGTCCGCCGCGAGGGCACCGACGTCACCATCACGGCCCACAGCCGCATGGTCGGCTTCGCGCTTCAGGCCGCAGACCAGCTGGAGGCCGAGGGTATTTCCTGCGAGGTCGTCGACCTGCGGACGCTGCGCCCGCTGGATCACGAGACCATTGTCGAGAGCGTCAAGAAGACCAGCCGCCTGGTCTCGGCCGAGGAAGGCTGGGGGCCGATGGGCATAGGCGCCGAGGTCGTGGCCCGCGTGATCGAACACGCCTTCGACTATCTCGACGCGCCGCCTCTGCGCGTGCATCAGGAAGACGTGCCGCTGCCTTATGCGGCCAATCTGGAAGTCCTGTCCCTGCCGGGAACGGACAAGATCATCAAGGCTGTGAAGGCGGTGCTCGCATGACCGAATCTCCGAATAGAACCGCGATCCAGGTGCCCGACAGCGTCACTGCGGACGATCGGGCCATCGAACTGGTCCGGCTGTGGTGGTCCAATGACGAGCCGGTCATGGCCATCAAGCCCGCCTTCGACGATCCCAAGGCCTATGGCCACATGCTGGCCATCGCCGCCCGCAACGTCGCCCACGTCTATAACCAGGCCAAGGGGCTGGACGAGGCCGAGACCTACAAGCTGGTGCTCGCCGGCCTGAACGAGGGCCTGGCCAAGGCCGCCGGGAGCAAGCCCGCGAGCCCGCAATGACAGACATCCTGATGCCCGCCCTGTCGCCCACGATGGAAGAGGGCGTCCTGGCCAAATGGCACGTCAAGGTCGGCGACACGGTCAAGGCGGGCGACGTCATCGCCGAGATCGAGACCGACAAGGCGACCATGGAGGTCGAAGCCGTCGACGAGGGCGAGATCACGGATATCCTCGTCGCCGAGGGCTCCGAGAATGTGAAGGTCAACACGCCGATCGCGCGTCTGGCCGACGAAGCGGGCGCAACCAACTCTCCGCCCCCTGGGCGGAGACAGGCGGCGGAGCCGCCAGAGGCGGGCAAGTCACCGCAGGCTCCGATCGCGACTGTTCCGGACGCGCCCCCCTCGGCTGCTTCGCAGCCTCTCCCCCCAAGGGGGGGAGCGCAGAGCGAGCGTGTCTTCGCTTCGCCCTTGGCCCGCCGTCTGGCCAAGGAAGCCGGGCTGGACCTCAAGTCGTTGAAGGGCAGCGGCCCGCGCGGTCGCATCGTCCGGGCCGATGTCGAGGCCGCCGGCAAGGGCGGAGCGACGAGTTCGACGGCTTCAGCAACACCCACGTCCGCCACGGCCGAGCCGCGCAAGGTCCAGTCCCTGGCGCAGATGGGCATCCCCGACGGCAGCTACGACCTCGTCCCGCTGGACGGCATGCGCAAGGCCATCGCGCGGCGCATGACCGACAGCTTCCGCGACGTGCCGCACTTCCCCCTGACCATCGACTGCGAGATCGACGGCCTGATGGCGGTGCGGGCGAAGGTCAACGCCATGCTGGAGCCGCAGGGCATCAAGGTCTCGGTCAACGACTTCGTCATCAAGGCCGCGGCCCTGGCGCTGAAGGCCGTGCCCGAAGCCAACGCCAGCTATTCACCCGAAGGCCTGGCGATGCATCACCATGCCGACGTGGCCATGGCGGTGGCCATCGAGGGCGGCCTGATCACCCCGATCATCCGCAAGGCCGAGCTGAAATCCCTGTCGCAGATCGCCACCGAGGCCAAGGATCTGGCCAAGCGCGCCCGCGACAAGAAGCTGAAGCCCGAGGAATTCCAGGGCGGCACCTTCAGCGTCTCGAACCTGGGCATGTTCGGCATAAAGAGCTTCGCCTCGATCCTCAACGAGCCCCAGGGCGCGATCATGAGCGTCGGCGCGGGGGAGCAGCGGCCTGTGGTCAAGAATGGGCAGCTGGCCATCGCCACGGTCATGACCGTGACCCTGACCTGCGATCACCGTGTGGTGGACGGCGCGACCGGCGCGCGCTTCCTGCAGGCCTTCAGGCCCCTGATCGAAGATCCCGTCACCATGCTGGCCTGAGGCAGGTCGGTGACGACGGTCTTCGACTTCACCGCGACGGGCATCGACGGGACCTCGATCCCGCTGGAGCGGTTTCGCGGCCAGGCCCTGCTGATCGTCAACACCGCCTCGCGCTGCGGCTACACCGGTCAATACGTCGGGCTTGAGGCGCTACACGAGAAGTTTGCCGACAAGCCGTTTCAGATTCTAGGTTTTCCTTGCAATCAGTTTGGCCAACAGGAGCCGGGCCGGGCGGCCGAGATCGCGGCCTTCTGCGCCTCGACCTATGGTGTGAAGTTCCCCTTGTTCGACAAGATCGAGGTCAACGGACCGAACCGCCACCCCCTGTATGCCTGGCTGACCGAGCAGAAACGCGGTTTCCTCGGCAGCCGCGACATCAAGTGGAACTTCACCAAATTCCTGACGGACCGCGATGGACGGGTCGTGTCGCGTCATGCGCCCCAGGTCGAACCGGCTACGCTTGAACCCGTGATCGAACGGCTGTTCTGATGCTCCGGGTCTGAAGCGGGTCCGGGGGAGGGCGCGTGACTATCGAGCGGTTCGGCGACTGTCCCGCCTGCGACCTGCCCCTGATGGGGCGCTACTGCCACGGCTGTGGTCAGGACACGCGGATTCGGCCGCGTCCGATCCGCGAACTGGTCGATGAAGCCATCTCCGAGGTCAGCCTGGTCGATGGCCCCATTGCCCGCACCGTCGCCGCTCTGGCCGTCCGGCCCGCCCGGCTGCTTGACGCGTATCGACGCGGGGCCAGCTCGCTCTACGTCACGCCTCTGAAGCTCTTCGTGGCCGTCACCGCCCTGTTCCTGGCGACCATGAACCTGACCGGGACGACCCTCTATCAGTACACCTGGAAGGTGGACGCCCCGGGCCAACCCCTCCGCGCGACCTATGACCGCGAGGCCTATGAGGTTCATATCGAGGGAGCCACCGAGCGGGATCGCTGGCTTCAGCCGCACGTCGACGTCGCGATCGATCCCGAGGTCACCGCCGCCCTGAGCGCCGCCGCCGCGGTCTTGCAGGACGCCGAGGAGCGCGAGGCCATGCGCTACGAGCTGGTCTCGAACGAGGAGGAGCTCCGAATGACGGAGCGACTGTCCGCCTGGCTGCCGAATGTCCTGTGGCTGCTGATGCCTCTGTACGCCCTGGGTCTGATCCCTCTGTTCGGCCGCCGTCGGCTGTTCGTCGAACATCTGATCTTCGCCATGTGGGCGCACGCGGTCGCCTTCCTGCTGGCCATGGGCATGGCCGCGCTGAACGCGCGCGGCGCGAACCTGAACGGCGGGCTGCTGGCCGTTCCCTACCTGGTCTATTTCACCCTGGCCGCGTCCCGCTACTACGACATGGCCTGGTGGAGCGCCCTGTGGCGGGGGCTGGCCCATATGGTCTTCTATGTCTGCCTCGTCCTGCTGCCCACCGCCTTCGCCGTCTATGCGACCGTCATGGACTGGCAGGCGTTCTGGGTCTGGATGCAGGCCTGACGGCGGCGGTCACGGCTGGTTACCGAATGCGCCCCCGGACTTTGCGACAAGGGATGGGGCGGCTAGAAGCCCCGCACGGACTGCGCAACGGAGGCCCTGAATGGCCGATTCCTTCGACCTCATCGTCATCGGCTCGGGCCCCGGCGGCTATGTCGCCGCCATCCGCGCCAGCCAGCTGGGCCAGAAGGTCGCCATCGTCGAGCGCGAGCTGCTGGGCGGCATCTGCCTGAACTGGGGCTGCATCCCCACAAAGGCCCTGCTGAAGTCCGGCGAGAAGTACGAGAGCCTCAGCCATCTGAAGGACTATGGCCTGTCGGCGGAAAAGATCGGCTTCGACTTCGACGCCATCATCGCCCGGTCGCGCGGCGTGGCCAAACAGCTGAACGCCGGCGTCGGCTTCCTGATGAAGAAGAACAAGATCGAGGTCATCGAGGGCACGGCGTCGCTTCAGAAGGGGCAGGGCGCTCCGAAGGTCGTTGTGGCGCTCAAGGCCGGCGGCTCGCGCACGGTGGAGGCCAAGGCTGTGATGCTGGCGGTCGGCGCACGGGCCCGGGCCCTGCCGCAGATCGGACTGGAAGCCGACGGCGACCGCATCTGGGCCTATCGCGAGGCCATGGCTCCGAAATTCCTGCCCAAATCCATCGTCGTGATCGGCTCGGGCGCCATCGGCATCGAGTTCGGCAGCTTCTATCGCGCGCTCGGCGTCGAGGTGACGGTCGTCGAAGCCCTGCCTCGCATTCTTCCGGTAGAGGATGAAGAGGTCTCGACCGCCGCCCGGAAATCCTTCGAGAAACGGGGTTTCAATTTCCGCGTCGGGGCCAAGGTCACCAAGCTGGCCAAGAGCGGCAAGGGTGTCCAGGTCTCGATCGAGGCCGACGGCAAGACCGAGACGCTGGACGCCGAGGTCTGCATCTCGGCCGTCGGCATCACCGCCAACACCGACGGCATCGGGCTTGAGGCGCTCGGCGTTGAGATGGACCGCGGCCACATCAAGATCGACGGCCACTGCCAGACCAATGTGAAGGGGCTCTACGCCATCGGCGACTGCGCCGGCGCGCCCTGGCTGGCGCACAAGGCGAGCCACGAAGGCATTCACGCCGCCGAGCACATCGCCGGATTCAAGACGCCGCACCTGAACAGCCCGATCGCCGGCTGCACCTATTCCCAGCCGCAGATCGCCTCGGTCGGCCTGACCGAGCAGGCGGCCAAGGACGCCGGCCGCGAGGTCAAGGTCGGGCGCTTCCCCTTCAAGGTGAACGGCAAGGCCATCGCCTCGGGCGACACGGACGGCTTCGTCAAGACCATCTTCGATGCGAAGACCGGGGCCCTGCTCGGTGCCCACATGATCGGGCACGAGGTCACCGAGATGATCCAGGGCTACGTCACCGCCATCACCATGGAGGCGACGGAGGAGGAAATGCACGGCATCGTCTATCCGCACCCGACCATGTCAGAGGCCATGCACGAGGCGGCGCTCGACGCCTATGGTCGGATGATCCACCTGTAGGGGTCAGCGCTTCTTGCCGAGCTCGGCGGCGATGTCCTTGACCATGCGGCCGGCCTTCCTGTGGGCGGCGGTGATCTGCTCGCGCGTGACGCCCCAGCGCTTCATCCAGTACTCGACCGCCTGACGCTCGGAGAGGTCGAGGCGGTCCTTGTCGATGAAGCCGCGCTTGTCCTTGAGGCCGGCCATGAGGGTGTCTCCGTTTATCGCCTAAGATATATTATGCGAAATATACAGCATTGTCAGAGTGGCAGGACGGCACGCCAGCCGTCATGCGCCACCTCGACGTTCTCAGGAACCAATGCATCCAAGGCTCTGTAATCCAGATCGATATGGAGATTCGTCAGCACGGCCTTCTGGGCGTTCGCCGCCGCGATCCACGCCAGAGCCTGATCGACGTTGGCGTGGGTGCCGTGCGCCGTCCAGCGCAGCGCGTCGACGATCCAGAGCTCGCAACCGCGAACCGCGTCGAGAGCCTCAGGCGTCAGGTCGGACACATCGCTGGAATACGCCACCGGACCCAGCCGATAGCCGACCGACCGGATCGGCCCGTGCGCCTGATCGAACGTCGTTACCGGGATCGGTCCGCCAGGTCCGTCGATCCGCCAGGCCACCCCGTCCGCCGGCAGATCAAGGGCTTCGACGATCGCCGGATAGCCCTCCTTGGACTCGAAGATATAGTCGAAGCGACCGGTCAGCGCCGTGCGCGTTGGCCCGTCCATCCAGGCTGGAACCCGCTTCCTGCGCCTCAGGGCGAAGACGCGCAGGTCATCGACGCCGTGGGTCTGGTCCGCATGGTCGTGGGTGTAGAGCACCGCGTCGATCTGGGTGACCTGGGCCGCCAGCATCTGTTCGCGCAGGTCCGGAGACGTGTCGATCAGCACCGTGGTCTCGCCGTCCTGACCATGCCGTCGCGCCAACATGGAGCAGCGGGTGCGCCGGTTGCGCGGCTCGGCCGGATCACACGCTCCCCAGTCGCCGTCCCCGCGAGGCACGCCGCCGGACGAGCCGCTGCCCAGGATGATGATTTCCAGCTCTCCGCTCATCGATCCGCCGGCCTCGGAATTCGGTCGAACAGACCGAAGAAAGCGTCCGTCGTCCGTGCGTCCGCCTCCTCCCGCGACCAGCCCCGGATATCCGCGAGCGCCTGCAGGACATGGCCGATATAGGCCGGCTCGTTTCGACGCCCGCGATGCGGCACTGGAGCCAGATAGGGACAGTCGGTCTCGACGATGATCCGGTCGGCGGGCAGGGTGCGGACGACCGCGCGCACATCCTCGGCGGCCTTGAATGTCGCGATGCCGGACACCGAAAACCAGGCTCCCATTTCCTGGGCCTTGTCAGCGAGTTCCTGGCCACTGGTGTAGCAATGCATCAATAAACGGAAAGGGCCGTCAGCCTGTTCTTCCGTCAGGATCGCGGCCATCCGGTCGTCCGCCTCGCGGGTGTGGACCACCAGCGGCAGGCCCGTCGACCGGGCGGCCGCGCAATGGGCGCGAAACACCGCCTCCTGCTGATCCCGCGGGCTGAGGTCATAGTGGAAATCAAGCCCGCACTCGCCGATGCCGACCACCCGGGGCCGCCGGGCCAGATCCACCAGATGCTGAGCCGTCACATCCAGATGATCCTTGGCCTCGTGCGGATGGACCCCGACCGTGCACCAGATGTCCGGGTGAGCCATGGCCAGGGCATGTGTGGCCTCGAAGGTCGAGAGCTTGTCGGAGATTTCGACCATCATCTCGACGCCGGCGTCGCGCGCGCGCTGGATGACGTCCTTCCGGTCCGCATCGAACTGGGGCGCGTGGAGATTGACATGGCTGTCGATCAGCATCAGGCGGCCATGGCCTTTGTGCGCCCCAAATCCGCCAGCGCAGCCGCCAGCAGGTCGGCGCGATCCAGATTCACCGCCGCGGCCCGATCCGGCAGGTCGCTCAACCGCCCCCAAAGTTCGGCCCAGGCCTCTCCCCTGCCCCCGGCGTCCAGCGCCCGCTCGCGCACGGCGGCCGACAGCCGGTCCATCAGGGCCTCGAACCGTGCCTGTCCCTCGGCCCCGCGAAACCCGTCCGCGACCGACAGGGCTTCGGCCGCGTCGATCGGCCCGCCCGCGACCCAGCGGCGCGCCAGTTCATCCAGGGTCAGGCTGGTGGCCGTGGCCAGCGCCAGGGCCGCGCCAGGTGATCCGCGCGCCATTCCGGCGATCCGCGCGGCCTCGTCGGCCGAGAGCTCCGTCTGCCGCTCCACCAGATCGGCCAACGCTGGCTGGGACAGGGCCGAAAACGTCAGGCGTCGGCAGCGGGACCGGATGGTGGGTAGCAGTCGACCCGGCGCGTGGGTCACCAGGAACAGGACGCCTCGCTCAGGCGGCTCCTCAAGAACCTTGAGCAAGGCGTTGGCAGCATTGGGATTCAGATCATCGGCGGCATCGATGATGGCCACGCGATAGGGGGCCTGAGAAGGACTCTTGGAGAAGAACTCCGGCAGGTCGCGCGCCTGATCGACCGAGATCGACTTCTTGGTCTTGCCGCCCTCGGTCAACCGCTCGAGCGCCAGCAGATCGGGATGGGACTGGGCCGAGATCAGCTGGCTGACGGGATCTCCCGGCGACGCGCCCAGCGGTCCCCGCGACAGGTCTGATCGCGCGCCCAACAGCGACCGCGCCGCGCGATAGGCGAAGGTCGCCTTGCCGATCCCCTCGGGCCCGCACAAAAGCCAGGCGTGGTGCAGCCGCCCGCGGTCTCTGGCGTCGACGAAGGCGCGTTCCGCGGCTTCGGCGGGCATCTGGTCGAACCGGTCGCGGGGATGCGGGCTCACAGCAGAGATTCCACCGCCGCCCAGACCCGCGCGGCCACGGCATCGGGCTCGCCCCCGGCATCGATCAGCCGGCACCGTTCGGAATGGGCCTCGACGACGGCGCGGAACCCGTCGCGCAGCCGTCCATGGAACGCGGATCCCTTGGTCTCAAATCGCGTCTCCGCCGCCCCCCGCCCCAGCGCCCTTTGCAGGCCCAGTTCGAACGGCAGGTCGAAGACCAGCGTCAGGTCGGGCTGGCGCGCGCCCACCACAGCGGCGTCAATGTGTTCGATCAGCGCGAGATCGGCCCCACCGGCCAGGCCCTGATAGACGCGGCTGGAATCGGCGAACCGGTCGCAGACGACCCACCGCCCCTGATCCAGCGCGGGACCAATCGTCCGCTCCAGATGATCGGACCGCGCCGCATACATGAGCAGGAGTTCGGTGCGCACCGACCAGCGATCGGCGCTGCCGGATACGACCAGATCCCGGATCGCCTCGGCCCCGGGCGATCCACCGGGTTCGCGGGTGCGCAGGACATCGATCCCCGTCGCCGCCAGCCGATCGACCAGACGCGCGGCCTGGGTGGACTTGCCGGTCCCCTCCCCGCCTTCGAACGTGATGAATTTTCCACGAGTCACGGCCGCACAATGGCGGGGCCGACGCCCCGGGCCAAGGCCGCAGCGGGCCTAAATGCGGCTCAACCCGAGGGAATCAGCCGGGCCGAGCCGAAACCGAGGGCCAGGCTCGCCTGCCGGGCCTGTTCGGCGGCGGCGGCGTCGGGCCAGGGACCGGTGATGACGCGAAACTTGGTGCCGGTCGTCGCGGCCTGCACCTGGGCGCGGGCCCCGACCCGGCTGGCGGTCGCCCGGGCCGCGCCGGGATCGGGATACTCCGCCACCTCGACCCAGAAGGTCTGGCCCGAAGCCGTCGGGGCATTGGGGCGCGGCGGTGCGGTAGCCTCGGCGGTCTGCAGTCTCTGGCCGCCGCCCAGCCTCGGGGCCCGGCCCAGATACCGCACCCGAACCTCGCCGACGCCCCGGCTCAGCAGGTCCAGCGCCTCGGCCGCGCCGCGCGACAGGTCGATGATTCGCGCGTCCACGAACGGCCCGCGATCGTTGACGCGCAGCACCACGCGCCGACCGTTGGCCAGATTGGTGACCTCAACCAGTCCCGGCAGCGGCAAGGTCTTGTGGGCCGCAGTCAGGGCGTTCATGTCGAACCGCTCGCCCGTCGCGGTCGGCCTACCGTGGAACGGGTCCCCGTACCAGGAGGCCAGACCCGTCTCGTCATAGGAAGGCTGCTCTTCGGGCCGATACCAGCGCCCCCGGATCTGGTAGGGCCGCATGGTGCCCGAAACGATCGGTGCCGGATCGGTTACCACCGGCATGGCGGCGACCGTCGGTCGCCCCGCGCCAGCCCCTCCCGCGCACGCCGCGAGGCTCGCCGCCGCGATCAGCAGGCCCAGGCCGCGCAAGGCGGCTGTCAGCGAAGAGAACCGTCGGAACATGGGCCCAGCATCGCGCCCGCGATTTCCGTTTTGGTTAACGCCACCTTCGCTGCTATCCCCTGCCCGCCGGACAGGTGGCCGAGTGGTTTAAGGCAGCGGTCTTGAAAACCGCCGTAGGTGGAAGCCTACCGTGGGTTCGAATCCCACCCTGTCCGCCACGGCCATTGATTTTACAGGGTTTTTTGGAATATTTTGAGATCACCCCCCAAATAGCCCGCCAAAAAATGAGCGGCAGCAGGCGGTTTCATTTGGTCTCTTTCGGACCTGCAGATCGCGTCGCGGACGGATGCAGGCCCTAGGTTTCGCTACAGTTCCGAGCCGAGTCCCCTGGGTGACGGCCGAACGAGAACCGTCCCAGCGGGGGTCGGGTTTAGCCGGACCTGCTCCCCGATCTGAAGTCCCGGTCCCCTCGCATTTAGCCGGGCATAGAACTCGGTGCCCGCCTCATCGCGGACGACGACGAAAGGCGCAGCACCGAGCTCGTCGTGGTGGCCGCTGCTCACAACCCGGCCGTTCACCGGTTGAGCTGTCAGGCTCCGGATATCACGGACCCCAGAGAGGCGGCGCGCGTGCATCGTTCGGATCATATCCTTATCGAACTGGAGACGCCTCAAGCGAGGTTCCAGTTCTCGGCTGAGGCGATAGCCGCCCGTGATCGGCGCCGCGAGCCCAAGCCCCTCCAGATGACGAAGCCGCCCTCGGGACAGGGCTTGCCAGGCTCCGGTCCCGACCCCGTCCGTGACCCTTCCGTCTGGATCGGCCGCCTCGAGCAAGCGTCGATCCAGGCCGGTGAAGCGATCCGCCGCGGTTTGCGACCAGACCCGCCGTTCGGCATCGACGCGAGACAAATCTCCGAGTCGCTCCTGCGCGACCTCCTGAGCTCGGCCGCGGATGCCGTAGGCGATGTAGTCGCGGGGAATGACGAGGTCCTTGCCGTTATCCTTGCGACCCCGCACCACCACATGGGCGTGCGGCTTCTCCGTATCGAAGTGACAGGTCGCCACCCACGCGAGACTTCGCTGGCCCAGGTCCTCGCACACGCGCGCCATGACGGCGCGCACATAGTCGCGCAGGTCGGCGATGCGGTCCCCATGTTCCGGAGAGATGATCAGTCGGAAGTGATGGCGATCCGTAGCCCAGTCGGTGGCGCATGCGGTTGGGTCGAGCCCGTCTTGATCGCGGTCGAAGAACTCCGGCCGGGCCCCTTCCTGACCCGCCCCGTGCCGCCCGAGGTAGGAAATATGTCGGGTCAGACCTGCGGCCCGCTCTGCGCCACGTCCGGCATGTCGTGACACCATCGCCTTGACGATGACGCTCTGACGGACATCCAGCCGAAAAGACCGACCGGAGCGGGTCTGCGCTGACTTGAGCACGCCGGATCGATTGCCACGCGCGAACAGACGCGAAGCCGCCAATCGCTGGAGCAGTCCGATGCGTGCGCTTGCACTGTCTCGTTTCAGGGTCTGCGGCAGCCTTATGGAGCCTGCCTCGCGAGCCTCGCCGTCGCTGGTGCTCGTCAGCCGATCATCAAGAAGATCTTGCACCAGCATGAGCTCGTTTCTCCCTTCTGCCTGAACAAGTCAGTGGGACTTGCCTGAATTCAGATCGGCTGCGCTAAGACCTTGAACATACGCGCCAAGCCAAGGGCGCAACGAGTCTCTTTTATCTTGCCCTCAATAACATCCGAGAGACCACGCAAACCGTCATCAATACAAACCAATACAGATCACATCGAAGGCAGGTGGGCCGTGCCCGGGTCCCTCCCTGGCGCGCGACGGCCAAACGAAGAAACCCGCCCGGCCAAAGCCGAGCGGGTCCATCGATCGGGCCTGGGAGCCTCACGCTGCCCGAGCTTTTATGGAGACATGTCGAAGCCCATTCTCCAGGGCCTTCTGAGCGAGGTTCAGCGCGGGACCAAAGGCCCGGTCGATCGCGCGGGTTCGATCCACCGAATGCACCAGGGTGAGGCACACCGCCGGCTCGAGGGCGATCAGTGCGTCGTTGGCCCGGAACGGCGCCGCCTTGCCGTGCGCATCGAAGTCGGCGCGGGCTAGGATCAGTTTCACGCCCTTCTGCTGGGCCCATTTTATGGCCAGCTTCTCGGAGCCTTTCGCGCCCGTGGTCGCGAGCGCCATGTCGGGCCACTCCTGCCGGGCCCAGTTCAGGGCATCGAAGATCCGACCCGCGTCCTCGACGCTGTTCGCCGTCGGAGCTCCGCGGAAGGCGATCACCGGACCGCCCGGATCAGCCTCTCCCGACCGCCGGGCCCGGATCGCCTGGATCGCCTGTTTGGCTTCCAGCTGGGCCGCTGTCAGGTGCGTGCCACGCCGGGATCCCCGCCAGGCCGTCCAGACCTCGCCCGTGGCCACCGTCCAGGCCTGAGAGGCGGCGTCGCGGATGAGCTCGCAGGCCTGGGTCGCCGCGTCCCCCGCGCGAGCCTTCGCCGTCGCTTCCTGAAGCTCGGTGTCGGCCGCCTCGGATCCGTCGAAGTCCCGATCGAGCGATCGCATCGTATCGCGGGCCCGGTCCGCGTCCCGCTCGATCCGGCCGGCCGCGGAGTGGAAGGCGCCGATGAGCGCCTCGCCGATGATGGTCTGATAGTCCTCGAGAGCCGTGTCCGAGATTAGATCCACCAACTCGGTCATGAGCGCTCGCCCGAGCTGAACCAGGGCGTCCTCGGTCGGATGCGGTCGGGGATCGCTGAGCGACGCCGACAGATCGTCGAAGGCCGAGTCGGACTTCTGAGAGGCGGAGACGAAGAGGGTTGAGTGGGTCATTGGAAGATTCCTTGAGACTGCCGAGCGCCCCATGCGCGACGACCCCGAGTTTCGGCACGGTGGGGTCCCTGGCAGTCACCGGAGCGAAGGGCCGCTTGCCCTGCGCGAAGGGGAACGGCGAAGCCGTTGACTTCCGGGGTGCCGTGACAAACTCGGAGGGCGTTGTGTGGGGGCAGGTCGTCGTCGCCCTATGCGACGACGACACCGATCGGCGCCGTCGCGCCGAGACGGAAGACGGGACAACGATCTGCCGATCCGTCGTGGCGGCGAGCCGCCGCGCCGCGCGATCGGGGACCGGTCCACGCTGGAAGGTTCGCCCTGACGGCCGATGTCTCGGCCCGGGCACTCGCCGAATTGGAAACGGCCCCGCGCTCGCGCACGGGGCCGCTGCCGTCGATGAGGCGATCAGAACGGAATGTCGTCGCTCAGATCGTATCGGTCGGCGGTCTCCTCGACCTGAACCGGATGGTCGCGTTGCGGCTCGGCGGGGTCACGGCGGTTCTTCAACCGCAGGTCGGCGACGACGAGCCTGAGGTCGTAGTGCTCGACATTGTCGCGACCCGTCCAGCTGTCGTTCTCGACATGGCCCTGGACGACCACCCGGGTGCCTTTCCGCGCGAACGCTTCGATGTATTTCTCCGCCGTCGCCTCGTTGAAGCAGACGCAGTTGAAGCCGGTTGTCCGTTCACCGGGCGTGCCATCCGCCTTCCTGAAGCGGGTCGTCTCCAGCACGCGGAAGCTCGCGCGCTTCTTGCCCGAGCCCTGGGCCGACAGAATGGAGGGTTCGGCGGCCAGATAGCCTTCGATGACCAGGGTTTGCATGTTCAGTCTCCTTGGATTGAGGATTGAAGGTGGGGGTCAGGCCGCCGCGCGGCGCGGTTCGGACGGCTCGGACGCGGCCTCGGGGTCGCGCGCCTCCGCCCAATCGAGGACGGTCAATCGGTTGACGACCAGCTCCTTGGCCGTCCGCGCCATGCCGTCCTTCGCCGTGTAGGCGGTGTCGATGAAGGCTCCGACGACCACGGCCTCACAGCCCTGGGCGAGGCCGCGGGCGATGACCTTCTCGTTGAGTCCTCTGGACCAGCTGACGCAGTTGACGCCGACGAGCCGATCACGGCCGTCCTTGTCCACGCCGCGCCGTTCGATCAGCCGGAACACCGCCTTGGCGAAGTCATCGCTGATCTGGGGGTCGGCCGCCAATCGGCCGGTGAACACCATGGTCTGCATCTCAGTCTCCCTTGATCCGAAGCGCCGAGGGAGGCGATCTCCTTCATCCCGCTTCACCCCGGACCTCCCTTCCTCCGGGCCCTCTCGCGACCGGGCGCGGCCTTCGCCCCGCCCGGTCCTCTCAGGCCGCCGCGCCGTCCAGGATCGTCTGGACGGGATGGCGCCGCAGCACCGCCTCCAGCACTTCGGGCCGGTCGACGGGCACGAACACCCGGGGAGTGAAAGCGATGATCTCGACGAAGCACCCGAGCGCGACCAGCGCGTCGCGATCGCGGCCACCCCCCACGACCTCGACGCGCCAGCGGTCCATGACGCGGGCCCGCCTGAGCCACAATCCGCCGGCCAGGGAGAGCTGCACGCCTCGGTCCACCAGGATCGTGGCGGTCCTCGCGCCGTCGGCCCAGGCGGCGCCAACGCCGGCGAGACCCAGCGCGGCCTTCAGGTTTCCAACCTGGACCTCGTCGAGGATACGACCGAGCCAGCGCCGCCCGTCGGGGCCGCGCACGCGGCGGATGGCGCAGCCCCGCGCCGGCAGTCTGCTCCAGATCGGCAGCAGCAGGCCCGTGACCAGGGTCAGCCGCCGGCTCCGCCAAGGATCGCTCGAGGCGATCTCCTCATCCCACGCGCGCCGCCACGCTGAAATTGGCGCGGACTTCCAGGCCGATTCCTCAAAGGCCTTCTCGGCCATCGTCTGACGCGCGCCGGGACGCACCAGGCGCACGGCGGCCACCAGCCGGTCCGCGACCGTTGTGGTGGTGAGGCCTCGCTCGACGATCGCCGCCCGGCCAGACTTCTCGTTGCGCATGGCGAGGAGACCTTCGGTCTCGATCGCGGCCATGGCCTCGGCGGACGTCAGAAGGTCCCGCCGCACTTTCAGCGAAAAGGTCACCAGCTCGGTCTCGGCTCCCGTCGTCGGATCGGTCCGGATGGTCTCTTGGACCAGAACCTCCAGCTCTTCCGCCTCGATGTCCTCGAGACCGCGGTCCAGATCCCCCGACGCGGCCGCTCGCTCGAGGATCCCGGCCAGGATCCCGTCGAAATCGGCGAACAGCGCGTTCTGGTCGGCGATCCGCAGCGCCAGCAGCCGGTTGAGGAAGGTATGGATCGGCGGCAGGTCGTCGGAAGGCTTCAGACCTCCGTCGGCGTCCAGAAGCTTCAGGCCCGTCCGGGTCACGAAAGTCTCCAGCGTCATCGAGGCCAGTTCGCCGAAGACGAGGGCGCCGTAGAAGACCAGCAGGGCGCGCCGCGCCCAGGGGCTCTCCAGATTGTCCTCCGCCCGGAACAGGCCGGCCCCCGCGGTCCGGCGCTCTCCGCGCGTCAGCGCGCCCAGGGTGTCCAGACGGCGCGCGATGGTCGAGGTGAACCGCTTCTCGCCCTGGATATCGGTGGTGACCGGTCGGAACAGGGGCGCGCAGGCCTGGTGTGTCCGGTGGCTTCGTCCCAGACCCTGTATGGCTGCGTCCGCCCGCCAGCCGGGCTCGACGAGATAGTGGACCCGCCTCTGCCGGTTCGGAGCCGACAGATCGGCGTGATAGCTGCGGCCGGTGCCTCCGGCGTCCGAGAAGACCAGGACCCGTTTGGCGCCCAACATGAAGGCGTCGGTCTCCACCCGGGCCGAAGCGGCGCCCCGCCGCTCGACCCCCCGCCGACCCTCCCGGGTCACGACGCGCCGCGCGCGTCCGGTGATCTCGGCGACGGCGTCGGTCCCGAACGCCTCCAGCAGGGCGTCGAGCACGCCGGGGACGGCCGGGAGACAAGCCATCCGGATCAGCAGGGCCTCCCGGCGCTCCATGGCTTCGCGACTGACCGCGGGCCGGCCATCGACCATGACCGGGACCAGGGTGACCTTGCCGTCGCGGTCCTCGATGGCCTCCATCAGATGCACGGGAAAGGCTTCGCGTAGATAGTCGAGGACGTATTCGCGCGGCGTCAGGTCGATGCACAGATTGGACCATTCCTCCGACGACAGGGACGCGAGGCGTCGCTCCATCACCGCCTCGTTGGTCGAGACGATCTGAATGACCGCGGATCGCCCCGACGCGAGGTCCTCGCGGATGGCGGCGACGAGGCTGGGAGCCTTCAGCCCCGACAACAGATGGCCGAAGAAGCGTAGCTTGGCGCCCTCGAAGGCGGAATGGACCGCCGAGGCCGCCATCGGGCTCCGGGCGCAACCGTCGTCGTCGGTCAGGCCCGTGGCCTTCAGGGCTTCGGCGAGATTGGCGTGGATCAACTGGAAGGCGTCCGCCCAGGCATCCCAGATCGCGATGTCGTCCGTCGTCAGCGGGTGGACGAGCGGGTCGTATTCCACCCCTTCGAAGGACAGGCTGCGGGCGACATAAAGGCCGAGCGCCTTCAGCTCGCGCGCCACCAGTTCCATGGCGGCGACCCCGCCGCGATCCATGGCGTCGAGGAAGTCGGCCCGTGTCATGAAGGGCGCGTCGGGCCCGCCCCAGAGACCCAGACGGGCCGCATAGGCGAGGTTCTCCGCTGTGGTCGCCCCGGTGGCGGAGACATAGAGCACGCGCGCGTTCGTCAGCCGGGTCTGCAGGGCCAGGCCGGCCATCCCCTGGAGCGACGCCTTGCGGGTTCCCCGCCCGCCCTTGCCGCCGCCGCCCGCATTGGCCATGGCGTGGGCCTCGTCGAAGGCGATGAGGCCGTCGAAGTCGCCACCCAGCCAGGTCGCGATCTGGTCGAGGCGGGACGGTTTTCCGCCCCGGGCGGGCTGGCGCAGGGTCGCATAGGTGGTGAACAGGATCCCGCGATCGAGCGCGATCGCCTCGGTCTGCTTCCAGGTCGACAGAGGCACGATGTCGTGGGCCTCGCCTCCGATCGCCGCCCAGTCGCGACGGGCGTCCTCGAGCAGGGCGTCATTGCGCGAAAACCAGAGCGCACGGACCCGGCCCTGGGCCATGTTGTCGGCGATGACGGCCGCGATCTGACGACCCTTGCCGCAGCCGGTGCCGTCGCCAAGGAAAAAGCCGCGCCGAAACCGCCGGCCCGTGTCGTCCTCATCGCGAACCAGGACGACCTCATGCGGGGCCTCGCCCGGCCGGAACCGGCCCGGGAGGAGCGAGGCATGGGCCTGGCCCGCATAGATGACCGTCTCGGTCTGGGCGTCGGAGATCCGGCCCCCGTCTCGCATCGCGGGCGGCAGGACCGGCCGGTAGGTCGGCGCGGGCAGAGGGATCGAGGCCATGGGCCCGGACTCGACCAGGGCGGATGGGTGGGGCCGCGGTTCGGGCAGGACGATACGCCCCAGGACGTGGGCCTGATACAGACCGACATCGCGCCCCTCGCCGCGCCAGGCCACCGTCTCATAGGGCACGGGGGCCGCGTCGGTCAGAAACGTTAGCCGAACGGCTCGCCCGGGGCGATGGATGCCATGCGGCGCGGGCGAGGCCGAGACCTCCGGCGCGCGGCGCGGCCGGGGCCTGGCGGACGCCCGCGGCGGGAGAGCCGCGACACACTGCGCGGCGGCGGCGAGATCGCCGGAGCGATGAATGACGCCGTCCCAGGACCCCCGCCCGCCGCGATCCATCACGAGCAGGCCGGTGTCGATCGAGACGCCGTGACGGGCGAAGGCGCGATCAGGAAAGGCGATCGCGCCCACCCTGGCGCCGTCCGCCCCGAGCGCGTGTCGCAGACGGTCCCCCGCAAGCGCGGACAGGGGAACGATCGCCGCCATCCGCCCGCCCTCGGCCAGGGTCTTGAGCCCTGCCTTGAGGTGAGCCTCCAGGTCGGTGAACGGCGGATTGCAGACCACGACGTCGAAGGTTCCAGCCGGTTCGAGAAGGTCGCCGAGGTGACGCCCGTCGAGGCGGCTCCGGGAGGCGTCGGCAAACAGGCCGTCGAGAAGCGCGGCCCGGCCGGGAGCGAGCTCGTTCAGCGTCAGGGCGGCGCCGCAGGCCTCGGCCACGACGGCCAGGAGCCCTGTTCCTGCCGATGGCTCCAGGACCCGATCGCCGGGGCGCACCTGGGCGGCCAGGGCGACCAGGGCGGCGAGCTCCGGCGGGGTCGAGAACTGGTCCAGGGCGACCTGCTGTTCGCTCCTGCGGGTGTGGCTCAGCCCGAGCGCGGACACCGAGGCCAGAAGGGCCGCGATCTCGGCCGGAGCCTCCTCCAGCCTGGCGATCTGCGGCGCCAGCCGACGGACCTGGAGCACGGTCGCCGCCTCGATCGCGTCATAGGCGTCGCGCCAGCACCAGGCGCCGTCCGCGTCGGTTCCGCCGAAGGCGGTGGTCATCACATCGGCGACCCGCCGACGGTCCAGAGGCCTGGATCGCGCCAGAGGGACCGCCAGGACACGGGCCGCGGCGAGCACATTGGCGGCGGGGTCGCCTTGCGGCGGATCAGGGAACAGCGTCGGGCCGGACGGGGCTTGAGACCGTCGGGCCGGGACAGGCGGGGTCGGGGTCACGGGACATCTCCGTCGCCCGCAGCGGAGGGGCCTCCCTCTCGGTCCTCCGGGCTCGCCCTCCCCGGCCCTTCCCGCTCCTTTTCGCGCTCCTGACGCAGAACAACGCCGCCCCGGCTCGCGCCGGGGCGGCGTCTCGGCCCGGGGGGAGGCTCAGGCGAACGCGGCCGCCAGGGCGGCTTCTCCCGCCGGGGTGACCACGAAGGCGCCCGTCCCCTCGTCGAGCCCGGACTCTGGACCTTGACCCCGAACCGCCTCCCCGACCCGCTCGCCCTCCGGCGCCGTTCCGGCCGCTTCGCTGTCGCGGACGGTCCATGAGAGGCCGGCCGGAGCCCAGGTGCGGGCCGCGGCCTCCGCCGCCACCCAGTCGACCAGTTCGGTCTTCTTCAGCGTCGCGGCCCGGTCGTCACAGACGCCCATCGCCTCCAGCATCCCGATCAGCAGGGGCTTGGCGTGGGCCTGAAGGAACGGCGCATCGGGCGTCCAGTGCAGGGTGATGTCCGCGCCGCACAGAGCGGCGAGTTCAGCGGCCTCGGCGCGGGCGGACCGGCGGATGAGGGACGTGCGCGCCTCGCGCACGTCCAGGCTGATGGCGGTCAGCTCGG
Source organism: Brevundimonas aurifodinae (assembly GCF_040195595.1). Lineage (NCBI taxonomy): Bacteria > Pseudomonadati > Pseudomonadota > Alphaproteobacteria > Caulobacterales > Caulobacteraceae > Brevundimonas > Brevundimonas aurifodinae. Next base: position 6,747 of record NZ_JBEGDD010000003.1, on the reverse strand, counting down.
CCAGCAGGGCCATCTTCTCGCCGTGAGCCAGGCGGTGGATCCAGCCCATGACGGTCTCGCCGGACGCCTCCCACTGGAGGCGGCGTTGATCCAGCCTCCGCCGGACGTCCCCGTCGAGCGCCTCGATCACGCGCCCGTCCGCCGGATTGAACGCCGTCGCCAGGACCGTGACGGCCGCCTCGGAGCGGGCGACCTGGGCCCGACGAACGAGGACATTGAACAGCCGGGCGATCAGGGCGGTCAGGGCCGCGCCCGGATCGTCGGCCAGCGCCCGGATCAGTCCGCGGGTGGCGACGTCGGTGCGGACGGCGTGGAGGGCGTGGTTGACCCCCTCGGTCTGCGGTTCCGGGGTCTCGACCTCGGGCGGCGCATAGGCCGCCGCGGTCGACGCGGCCCCGGCGTCACGGGTCTCATCGCCATCCCCGGCGGGCTCGATGTCCGACGCTCTGGGTGCGTAGCACCGGACCTCGATCCCCGTGCGCGCTGAGGGCCACATGAGCAGGGTGGTCACTGCGCGACCGCCGCAGCCGGTCTGGTCCGCCTCCAGTCTGGCATGAACCATGTCGATGATCGCTCGATCGGCGGCGTCCGGTCGGTCGGGGTCGGCCAGCGCGACCTCCACGGCCTCGGCGCGTTCGTTGAGCCGGTCGCGCTGGGCGCGGTAGCGCGCCATCTCCTCCGCCGTCAGATCGTTGCCGTAGACATAGCCGACCGCTTCGAGATCGTCGGGCAGGTCCGGTTCGGGATCCGCCGTGACATGGACCTCCAGGCCCCGGGTTTCGAACGCCGCGGCGATGCGGTGGACGCGTCGGGTCCAGAGGTCGGTAAGCACGCCGGGGTCCAGCAGGACCGGAGCCAGCTCGCCGAAAAGATCGACCTCCGTGCGTCCACCGGCCGCGCCATAGGCGGCGGGATCGACCAGGGCGCAGCGCCGGTCGCGGCCGGTCACCCGCCCCTCGTCGAGCCGCTCGAGGATCTGCCAGTCGCGGAACCCGTGGCCGTCGAGCGCCGCCTGGGCGATCTCCGCCTGCTCGGCGGGCTCCGCGAGCCGGGCCAGGAGCCGTGCCTGTTTCAGGTTGATCCTACCGGACTTGAGCGCGACCAGGGCGACCGACGGCAGGGCGGCCAGGGCCGCGAGCCGCTTGATCTCGAGCGGCTCATAGCCGAGCGCCCGCGCGATCGCCGGCACGGTCAGCCTCGACTTCATCATCCGTCCGATCGCCGCGATAACGTCGGCGATATGGACCGGCACGGCGGTGTTGGTCAGCAGGACCGCGGCGGCCTGGCGGCCGGGGTCGGTCTCGACCACGACATCCACGGGATGGTCCGCGTCGATGTCGCCGGCGTCGAGCAAATGCCCCAGGGCCAGCAGCCGGCGACGGCCGTCCAGCGCCATCCACGCTTTTTCCTTGCGGCCGCGACCGGGGCGGACCGTCAACCGCTGGAGCACGCCCGCGGCGCGGATGGTCGCAGCGAGGGTGGGCAGGTCATCGTCGGGGGCCTCGCCGTAGCGCAGGTTCTCGGGCGCGACGGCGAGGTCGCCGAGGCGCACGGTGCGCTCGTCGCGGTCGATGCGGGGGCCTGCGGGCCAGGTTGCTGAAGCGAGGTCGATCATTGGAACAGTCTCCCGCCGCGCGTCGGGGCCGATCCCCGCCGCTCCGGCGCCCCTCAGCGCCCTTCCCTCCCCTTCATCCCGGCCATGGCGACCTCGTTCCAGTCCCCGTGCGGCTCCGGCGGCCCACGCACCTCGACGCGACGGCCGATGGCCAGCAACCGGTCGCGCAGTCGCGCCGCCGCCCGCTCTCCCGCCGTGCCGCGATCGGCGGCGATCATGACCCGTTCGACCCCCGGAGGCGGGCTCCAGCCCACCAGATTGCTGACGCCCAGCAGGGCCCAGCCGGGAAGACCGAACCGGTCCATCGCCGACAGGGTGGTCAGGACCCCCTCGCCCACCAACAGGGCGTCGCGCGCTTGCGCGAGACGAACCGCGGAGCCGGGTGGAACACGTCCCACCGTCTTGCGCCCTATGACCAGTCCGGGGAGGGCGCGACCGGCCGGGTCCAGATAGGTCAGCTCCACGGCCGTCAGACCGCCGGACGGATCGTCGATCCGGGCCACCAGCGCCGGGCTCCCTCGTCCGCCCTCGCCATAGACCCGGAGCGGCGCGCGGGGGTGGAAGCGAAGGGCGCTCACGGCCTCGTCGGCGAGAATCGCCCGTCGCCGCAGATGAAGCGCGGCCGCCGACGCCGTCCCGACCGGTCCGCTCTGTTCCCAAAGCCTGAGAGCGGTCTCTCGCCGGACCCGGTCGTCCGGCCGGGACCAGGCCGGGGCCGGGTCTCCCTGGGCGCCCAGGCGACCGTTCGCATCGATCAGTCCGCGCCGTCTGAGCGCGTCGCGGGCGGCCCGCCAGTCGGTGCCGCCGAAGCCGTGGATGACCACCCGGTCCCCCACGAGCAGGAGAGAGATGGAGCGATCCCGGCGGCTGTGTCCGGGGGCCGGGACGTTGGCGCGCCGGCCGCCCTGATAGAGGTTCCCGCCCAGGGCGGCGACGATGCGATACAGCGTCATGGCGGGCTCACATCAGGCCCAGGGCGCGCAGGCTGGCCGTGCGGTCGCGGCCGACGATCAGGTGATCATGAACCTGGAGCCCGAACAGTCCGGCGGCCTGCGCGATATGGCGGGTGACGGCGATGTCGGCCCGGGAAGGGGTGGGATCGCCCGAGGGATGGTTGTGCGCCAGGATCAGGGCCGAAGCGGACAGCTCGAGCGCGCGCCGGATCACCTCCCGGGCATAGACGGGGGCGTGGTTCACCGTCCCCTGACCGGTGCCTTCGTCGCGGATCAGGTGATTTCGATGGTCGAGATAGAGGATCCGCACCTGCTCTCGGGTCTCGAAGCGCAACCGGGTCCGGACATAGGCTTCCAGGGCCGCGGCGCTCGAGATCACCTCGCGGTCCCGAAGCTCGAACGCCGAGAGCGCCGTCGTGAGACGATACAGTCCGACCAGCCCACGCGCGACGCCCGGGGACATCCCCGGGGTCGATCGCAGGGCCGCTTCGGAGGCGGTGATCACGGCACCCAGGGAACCGTATCGATCGAGAAGTCCGGCGGACAGGGACAGGGCCTGAGCCCGCGCCAGGCCGAAGCTCGCCAGACAGTGCGAGAGAAGATCGAGCTCCAGCGAGCGATCCCCGGTCCGGGGCTGTTGAAGGGGTTTGAAGGGAACGACAGAGGTCATGGGGGCACTTCCGGCGGCCGGCCGCCGTTCGACCGGATCGCCTTCCCCCGCCCTTCCTTCGCCCCTTCAGGCTGACTCCGACGCGTTGCGCGACAGACCCGGGCCATCCCCGGGACCGCGCGGTCGCCGCGCCCGCCCCCGGGCGAGATCCCTTCTTTGCGGGTCTCGCCAAGCCGGGCGCCAGCCCGTATCGGGGGACGTCTCCCGGAGGATGGAATGGCGACCCGACGCAGCGAACAGAAGGCCCGGACCCTTCGCAAGATCACGGAGACCGCCCGCCGGCTGTTCACCGAGAACCGCTACGAGGAGGTCACCGCCCGACGCGTCGCGGCCGAGGCCGGGCTGTCGACCGGGGCCGTCGCCAATCACTTCCGGACCAAGGCCGAGCTCTGGGAAGGGGTGATGAAGACACCGCCCCCCACGGATTCGGTGCTCACCCGCCAGGCCGCGGACATCGAAAGCAGCCTGCGGACCCTGTTGGCCTTCGACGCCGAGGGCCGGCACGGCACGACGGAGTGGGGCAACGCCATCCGCCGGGCTCGGACCTCCCTCGCTCGCCTGGACGAAGGTCAGGACGGGATCCCGGAGCCGGTGAGTCCGCCGACACCCGCCTCGGAGGGAGCGCCCCTCTCCAGCTCGCAGCGCATGACCTTCATCCTGGATGTCATGGAGGTGGCCGACCATCTCGGATGGCACCCGGCCAGGGTCGCCGACGCCACCCCCGTGCTTGTCGCGATGACGGACACCCTGGCCCGAAGGGCCGGCGGGGGAGCGACGGCAAGGGACCTGTCGGCGGCGTCGCTCAAGGCCGCGGCCTGGCTCCTGGTCATCTATGCCCGCGGCGTGCACGACGATCCGGCGCGCGTCTGACAGGCCGAGCGGCTTGCGACCGGACACTCAATCGTCGTCGGGTAGGTCGAGGAGGCGACGCATCAGACCGAGGACACGGCGTTGGTCCTCGACTGACAGACGCGAGACCCCGGCGAATCGAGGATCGGGCGGGAGATCCGGAAGCTCGCGAAGTCCTGCGCCCGTCCGCGCCGGAAAAAAGGTCTCGATGGGCACCTGAAAGAACTGGGCCGCGTCCCAGAGCCGGGCGACGGTGATCCTGGCCCGGGCGTTCTCATAGTTGCTGACGATCTGGTTGGTGAGGCCGAGCCGGTCGGCCAGCCCTCTCCCGGTCAGGCCGCGCGCGACGCGCAACCGCGCCAGCATCGCGCCGATGTGGACCTCGACGGGATCCGGTAGAAAGCCGTCTCGGCTCACGGGGTCACCAGACGAGGGCGGACGAATCCCCCGCCCCGTTTGTGAGGCCTGCTGGCCCGTCGCGTCGTGCCAGCATGGATCGCCTCCTCCCGGACTCCTCCTCAAGACCCTAGGGCGCTGGGCGCGGGCTTCGCAACCATCCTGCGGCTCGCCCGCCAAATCCGTCGATCAAGCTGACTGGACGGCCTGCCCTGAACGCCTCTAGCGTTGCCGGACAACAGGACGCGCCGTCATGCCCTCGCCTCTCACCGAACGTCAGGAGGAGTGCCTCCGGCTCACCGCGTTCCAGACCGACAAGGAGATCGCCTGGTCGCTCGGGATCAGCGAGAGCGTCGTCAAGAAGCACATCTTCGAAGCCTGCCGTCGGCTCGGGGTCAATCGCCGCAAGGCGGCGCTAGCCCTTCTGGAACGAAACGTACCCTCCCCCCCGAAGCACCCCATGGCGGACCCGAGCCGGATCGTGGCGGTCTCGCCGGGCAAGACGGAGGATGGGCATGGCGAGACGGCTGGCGGAGCTTCCGCGCTGGACCTGGGACGAAATGGAGGCGGCGCTCCTGAGGCTGTCGCCGACATCGCGGACCGACACGGTGCTGGAGGCCTTGCTTCTGGAGGCCCAGGCGCGGCAGTCCGAGCTGTCGCCCGAGGATCTGCTGCACGAGCTGCTGTGTCTGGGCTGGCTGATGGCCCAGGCCGGCGTTGGGGCTACCGTCCCCCGCCAGACGGCCTCGTTCGCCTCCTCATCATCGCCGCCCTCGCTGTCGTGATGGCCCTGGCCACCAAGGCGGTCCTGGATCTCATGAACGACAGCCAGCGCATGGCCCAGGCCATCGATCGCGCCCGCTGATCCCCCGAATTGCGCTTCATCCCTCTCATCCGCTTGGCGGAGGAACCCTGACGCATGGACAGAACCGAATACGGCCAGGGCGCGGCCCAGCGCCTCTATGACGCCGAACAGAAACTCGACCTGGCCCTGGCCGCCCTCAACGACCTGTCGTCCTTCCTGACCACGGGACGGATCGACCACCAGATCACCGCGGTCGTCGGACAGGAGGCGCTGACGGCCATCACCCAGGCCCAGGGGCCGGTGGTCAAGGCGCGCGCACGGCTCCTTAAGGCCCATCATGCGATGAAGGCGGACGCGAGACGCCTGAGGATCGAGTGGCGCATGAGCGGCCCCTTCGAGCCCAAGCCGGACGAGGACCAGCCGGTTCCCCGTCCGACCGGACGCTTTCTCGAGGCCGTCGGCTAGGATCAGGCGGCTGCGGCTCACAAGGAGGCCGAGGGTTGGACGGCGCGTCGTTTCATCTGTTCTATCTCGTCTCGACCTTCGTCATCTGGGCCGTCGCCTGGTGGAAGGGCGCCAAGCCCGAGCGGCTGGGCGTCCTTCTGCTCTTGGTCAACTATGTGGCCGGGGGCATGCTGGCGCCGCTGCGGCTGTGGTGGGCTCTTCCGCTGAACGACGCGGTCCTGCTCGCCGTCCTGATCTGGATGAGCCTGCGCTTCGATCGCTGGTGGATCCTGGCCACCGCCGCCGCCCATCTCCTGCTCATGCTGGTTCACATCAGCGTGCTGGGGGACCCCTCGCTCGATACGCGGGTCTATGTGGGGTCGCGCTGGTTGTTCGGCGTCATCGGTCTCTACGCCCTGCTGCTCGGGCCGGGGGAACGGTGGCTGGCCGGAGAGGCCCCGGGCGGCTGGCCACGTTGGACGCGGACACAGAGGGGCTGACAAACCCGCGTTTATGGCTAGGCTTGCGTCCATGACCCCGCAGAATACGTCCACCGGCAGCCCCCGTCGCAAGGCGGGCGTGTTCGATCATGGTGTCGGCGCCCTGCTTCGCGAGGCCCGGCTGCGCGCCGGTCTGACGCAGTCCGACCTGGGCCGCCTTCTCGGCGTGACCTTCCAGCAGGTTCAGAAATACGAGAGCGGCGCGAACCGGGTGCCGGCCTCCGCCTATCCGGTCCTGTTCTCCGAACTCGGCCTGTCGCCCCAGAAGCTGTTCGGGGCCGCCGAGCTCTCTGATGATAAGGAGGCCGCGCCCCCCATCCGGTCCCGGGCCGCGGTCGATCTGATGCGGGCCTTCGAGAGCCTGTCTCCCGAGAGGCGCGTCCTGCTCGTCAACCTCGCCAAGGAACTCTCGCGCCCGTGAGGCCGGGGCTCGGCGGTCCGGTCGCGAGCTCGCGTCCTTTTTGGCGACAACTCAAGCGATACAAGCGTCGGCCGTTTAAGGGCCGGCCGGCCCC